>JAGLBJ010000001.1 GCA_018260315.1 Moraxellaceae bacterium
AAATCGGCGCGGCGACCAAACCGCCATAATACTGACCAACCGGATTTTCGACCACCACCGCCAGCACGATTTCAGGGTGACTTGTCGGCGCCATACCCACAAATAACGCGCGATATTCGGTTTCAGAATAGCCCTTGCCGTCCGACCGCAATTTATGCGCCGTACCCGTTTTACCGGCTACACGATATCCCGGAATAGCAGCTTGGGGGGCTGTACCGCCTTTAACCGTCACGCCTTCCATCATGCCGATAATATCACGGGCAATTTTGGGGCTAAGCAAAGGCTGACCTTTGGGTACAGTATCGCGTTTAAGCAGCGTGGGTGGATAAAAATTGCCCTCGGCTGCCAATACAGCATAAGCCTGCGCTAACTGAATGGCAGTAGCGTTAATGCCGTAACCATAGGCCATGGTAGCCACTTCGGCCTCATTCCATAAATTGGACGGCAAAATATAGCCCGGACTTTCTCCCGGAAAATGTAGGGCGCTGCGTTGACCAAAGCCCATGCGTTTGTCAAATAGCGGTACGGTTTTGGTCGGCAAGGACAATGCCACTTTAGCCGCGCCAACGTTACTGGATTTAACGATGATAGTTTTTAAATCGATAGTGCCCAAATTGCCATGGTCGTGAATAATATGGCTGCCGACTTTGAGTGTACCGGGCGACGTGTTTACAGTAGAATGCGGGGTATACTTGCCCGACTCCAGTGCGGCCGATAACGTCATGGGTTTCATGGTAGAGCCGGGTTCAAACATATCGACTACGGCCCGATTACGCATGGCGTCCTTATTGCTCAGGCCGTTTTTGCTGTCATTGGGGTTAAACGACGGCCAGCTACACATCGCCAAAACTTCACCGGTTCGGGCGTTCAGCGCTACCGCCGTCGCAGACCGTGCATTGTTGGCAATACCGCCAGCGGCCAGTTCACGATACATGACGTATTGCAAACGCGAATCGATGCTTAAAGTCAGGTCTTTACCGGGTTTAGCAGGCGCAATCAGTTCAACTTCTTTAATGATATTGCCCTGTTTGTCGTGCATCACCCGCAATTTGCCGTCCTGTCCGGCCAGTTCGTTCTCATATTGGCGCTCCATGCCTTCCACGCCGACGGTATGTTCGTTCTCGCCATCGGGGTCTTTTCTGGTGCCCATAATACCGATAATCTGCGCATTGGGCTGGGCTTGCGGATAGTAACGCTGGTATTCAATCTTGCGGCCCACCGACTGAAATTTACGCTCCAGCACCACTTGCGCAGCATCGGGCGGCATCTGCTTTTTTAAAATAAGAAAACGGGCATTAGGTTTGTCCATCATTTTATGAACTAGCTCTTTGGGTTCCAAGCCAATGGCAAGCGCTAGTTCGTTTAAATCAAAGTTATTTTTGCCAAGCTTGTATTTTAGACTTTTACTGTTGGGTTTTTCTTTTAAGGCTTGTAAAATCGTATCATGCTCTCTTTTGGCTTCTAAAAATTCTTTAGGATCTATCCACAGCGTAACCATCGGTGTACTCACAGCTAACGGTACGCCATTGCGGTCGCGAATAATGCCCCGATACGCACGCACCGTATCAACACGCATGACCAAGCCATCGCCTTTAGCCTGCAAAAACGACTGGTCAAGCACCTGAAGCCAGAACGCCCGCGCAATAATGCTACCAAAAATTAATGCAACCAAGCCCCACAGTAGATTAAAACGCCAATTCTGCTCATTGACATTCGGACGTGGGGTAACATTACGCAAACCGGAAGGTCCAAGCCAACGAGGTCGCATCATGGCTTTGGCTCCATTTGAGGTGCTGGATCGTGTGATTCGTCGCCTACCCGAATGGTGACCGTTTGGTGTGCTGGCGGCGAATACATGCGCAGCGCCATAACGGCGCGTCCACCAATTTGGGTAATCGCGCCGAAGGTTTGTTGTTCAATTAACAAACGCCCCCATTCATTGTCCAGGCGGTTGCGTTCCTGATGGGCTTTTTGTAGGGTCTGAAAGGTTTCACGGTATAAAAACACCTGATAGGCCAACGCCAATGCACTGCCTAATACTAACCCTATCAACATAAAAATAGGAATCCAATAACCAAATCCTTCTTTGGGATTGGCCTGTTTTGCAGCTTGACGAAAATTTGCAGTGGGTTTCATAGATAATTCAAAAAATGAAAAAACATAAAAATTTAAAGGATAAATCGTTAATAACCAACAAGTTTATGACAACGGGCCTACTCGTTCGGCAACGCGTAGCCAGGCGCTACGCGCACGCGGATTGTCCTTAATTTCGGCCTCACCGGGGGCAATGCGGGCTATCTTTTTTAAGGTTTTAACCGGTGCTGTACTCCAAGCGTCCTCTTGACCTGTCGTACCGCTCGCATGCTGAATAAACTGTTTAATCAATCGGTCTTCAAGTGAGTGAAAACTAATAATCGCAAGGCGTGCACCTACTTTTAAAACGTCCAGTGTTTGCGGCAAAAAAGCACTGATATCGTCAAGCTCATGATTGACCGCAATGCGTATGGCCTGAAAACTGCGCGTGGCCGGGTGCTTGTGCTTTTCCCATTTAGGGTGCGCAACCTTAACCACTTCGGCAAGCTCCCCTGTACTGGTTAACGGTCCCGCCTGCTTGATGGCCCGTGCAATGCGCCGACTATAGCGCTCTTCGCCATATTGATACAGCACATTGGCCAGACTTTCTTCATCAATCTGGGCCAGCCACTCGGCCGCCGTTAAGCCTTTAGAGGTGTTCATGCGCATGTCGAGCGGCCCGCTTTGCATAAAACTAAAGCCACGCGCGCTTTCATCAAGTTGCGGCGACGATACGCCTAAATCGGCCATAATACCATCAACCTGATGCACGTTAAACCGCGCTAACGCCATTTTTAACTCGGCAAAACTGGCATGAATCAGGGTTAAACGGCTATCTTGCTCAGCCATTTTTTGCCCGACCGCCAGCGCTTCAAGGTCCTTGTCGAAGGCCAATACGCGGCTGTTCGCGTCCAAACGTGCCAGCAACGCCGCCGAATGCCCACCGCGTCCAAACGTCGCATCGACAAAAATGCCCGACGTCAAGCGACCGCACACTGCCGATACAGTATCTTGGCATAAAACCGGAATATGTGCAGCACTCATCATCATTTAAAATCCGGAATTTTTAAAGCGACACATAGGCCAAAGTGCTAAACCGTTAAAGTTTAGACTTTAATTGAGAGGGGCCATAAAAATTGAGAGGGGCCATAAAGTAAGGGGCAAATATATACCAGTTTTGCGGGTTTACCCATCTATTTTTAATATATCCTTACGTTTTTAAATCTTTTAAAAGAACAGGCCTGCATTTTTAATCAAATTTTAATCAAAAATGGATCATCAGACCTTTAAAATCATCAGCAACGTCGTAAAAAAAATCGGCAGACCAGCTTGTCTACCAATTGCCTCACAGACCGTTGCATAAACCCATCATCACTTACAGAACTCGTTTTAAATGCTTAGCCCTCAAAATGGCAGACGTAATCAACGGGTTCTAGCGCTTCCATAGTAAATGACGTGTCACCCGGCACATAAAACGACTGACCCGGCCTAAACAGTTCCGATTCGGTCTGTACACCAATTGTCACGCGACATTCACCTGCAATAATTTCCATACGCTCAGGTACACCCGTTTTAAAGGTCAGAATCGAAGGCAACATTACGCCCAGGGTCTTACGGCTGCCGTCTTCAAACTGAACAGTATGGCTAATACATTTTCCATCAAAATAAATATTTGACTTTTTAAGTACACTCACATGGTCAAACTGTACTTGATTCATACCCTACCCACTCCCCAAATTAAATGCGTTTACATGCTTAAGCCCAGACGATTTTAATCGTTTATTGCTAGAACGTTTACTGTTAGACAGCCTGTATCATACACTGCCCTTAGTGGAACGGCCAGCCCCCACGCCCGACCTTTGCGACAACTTATGACGCAGCCTACTCGTGTCCCAGCCGATTTACAGGCCGATAACCTGCGCCAGTTTAAATAAGTTACATGACAAATCATTGACGCATTCAGTGTTTAACCTATTATAAACTATCGCTGCCTTGACTGACCAAACAATCTAAACTAGAGAATTTTTAGTCAATCGCCTACAATGCTGCTAACGTTTTAACCCCTTTGCTTTACGGCAGCTTAAACAATCGCCTAAACGGTAGGAAGTGCCCATGCTGATTTCCATGAGTTTGCAAAATTTTGCTTTAATCGACACATTAACGCTCGATTTTGCAGCCGGTTTTACAGTATTGACCGGAGAGACAGGTGCGGGTAAATCAATCCTGCTTGATGCGCTCTCTGCCTGTTTAGGGGAACGCTTAGATGCCAAAGCGGTACGCTTTGGTCAGGAAAAAGCCGAACTGGGCGCCTGCTTTGACCTGAC
The DNA here is from genome assembly GCA_018260315.1 of Moraxellaceae bacterium. Lineage (GTDB taxonomy): Bacteria > Pseudomonadota > Gammaproteobacteria > Pseudomonadales > Moraxellaceae > JAGLBJ01. Next base: position 4,398 of record JAGLBJ010000001.1, read on the forward strand.
GTATTTGCCGCATATTCAAGAATGGCTGTTAGCCCACCAGTTACCGCAAGCCGAGCGTCTAACGTTACGTCGGGTCATTAACACGAGTGGACGCGGCAAACTCTGGATTAACGGGCAAGCCGCCAGTTTGAGTGATGCCCGTAAACTTGGGCAGTTAATCGTACAATTGCACAGCCAGCATAGTCAGCAGCAGTTGCTTAATCCACAGTTTGCAAGGCAGTGGCTAGACGCTGCGGCCCGCCTTCAAGAGCAGGCTAAAGACGTTCGGGCAGCCTATTACACCTGGCAAGCGTTGCAAAAAACCGAGCTTGAAGCCCGGGCGCAACAGGCCGACCGTCAACGGCAATTAGCCCAGTTACATGAGCACATTGAAGATGTGATCGGATTAGCAGACTTACACTATCAACAGCTAGAACAAGAACACGACCATTTAACGCATTTTGAAACATTAATGCAGGAAGGGGGCATTTTGCTCAATACCTTGGCCGACGATGAACAGGCGCTTTTGCCCGCTTTACAACAATGTCTACGCCGCAGTGAAGCCCAAGCCGAGCGTGCCCAGACGTTAGCGACCGTCAGTAGCCATATTGCCAGCGCACAGGCCGAGCTTGAGGAAGCGGCGCATTTATTGCGCCAGTTTACCAGTAAACAAGAGTTTGACCCGGCGCGGCTGATGTGGCTTGATGAGCAGCTGGGCGAATTTCATCGGTTGGCACGTAAATATCGGGTGCAACCTGCCGATCTTACGCAGCAGCTTGACCTTTGGCAAACTCAATTACAGGAACTTGAAGCCTTAGACGATCCTCAGCAACTAGCTGCCCAAGTACAGGCTGCAAAACAGCAGTATCAACATGTTGCGCAGAGTCTTGACGATGCCAGGCAGGCTGCGGCTCCAGGTTTAACCCGGCAGTTAGCCGAACACGTAAGGCCGCTTGCTCTACCAGAAGCCGAGTTTAAAGTTCAGTTTGAACCCATAAACGGTGGCAGTGCCGACGGATTAAGCACGTTGCAATTGCTGTTTTCGGCTAATCGCGGCATGCCGCCACAACCCATGCATCGCATTGCCTCGGGGGGTGAATTATCGCGTATTGCCCTGGTGATGCAGGTTATGAATGCGCAATTTGCCGCAGCCCCGGTACTGGTGTTTGATGAAGTCGACGTTGGTATCAGTGGCGGTACGGCAGAAATTGTTGGGCGATTATTAGCCAAACTTGGCGAAACGGTTCAGGTGATTTGTATTACCCATCAAGCCCAGGTTGCCGCTCAAGGCCATCAACATTTACAGGTCGAAAAACATCAGGCTGAGCAAGCCACCAGTTTAATACGGGCCTTAACCGAAGCCGAACGTATTTTAGAATTGGCGCGCATGTCAGGGGGGCTCGAAATCAATGCCAGTACCCTGGCCCACGCCGAGCATTTGCGCAAACAGGCGCAACATGCGCAAGCCAAATCCTTAAAACGTAAACCGCAGGAGTCTTAACATGGGTAAATCGTCCTTTTTAACCCATCAGTTTTTGGTAGCTACCCCCGATTTACAGGAAGATTTTTTTGCCCAAACATTAATTTATATTGTTCGTCATGAAAAACAAGGCGCGTTAGGGCTTATCATCAACAAACCGTCTAATATTGATATCCGCAATCTAATGGACGATTTAGACATTCCCACCGATAGCCCGCTAGGCCAGCCTGCCCTTGTAGGCGGACCCGTCCACCCTGAAGTGGGTTTTGTGTTGCACACCGGCAACCCCGACTGGCATGCGTCGTTTGCGGTAAGCGAAAATGTGTGTATTACCACCAGTAAAGATATTTTAAATGCCATTGCACGCCATGAAGGGGTGCAATCGTATCAATTGATTTTAGGGTTTTCAGGCTGGAGTACCGAACAGTTAGAGCAGGAGATTGCGCGAGGCGATTGGCTACTGTGTCCCGTCGACCAACAGTTGCTGTTTCATGTTCCGTATACCGAACGCTGGCAGGTAGCGCTTGATAAAATTGGTGTACGGCCGGCCTGGTTTGCAGGTGAAATGGGCCATGCCTAACACTATCAAATTACCTTTAACAACGCTCCCCCAAAGTGTCTCAACCGGTGATACCTTGCGCGAACCGTTGCCTGTTACCCGCATTATGAGTTTTGATTTTGGCACTCAAAAAATGGGCATGGCTTTTGGTCAAACCCTTACGCAAACGGCTGAACCGTTGGGGCTTTTTCCGATGCACGACGGCATTCCTCAATGGGAGGCGTTAATGCAAGTGGTGTTTACCTGGCAGCCCGACCTCTGTCTGGTCGGCCTACCCCTCAACATGGACGGCACAGAGTCCGATTTAAGCAGGCGCGCGCGCAAGTTTGCCCGGCGTTTAAAGCACCGACTGAATAAACCGGTCTGGATGATTGATGAACGCTTGAGCACCCGAGAAGCGCGCGCTACGTTACAGGAACTCGATAAACGGGGCAAGCGCCATTCTGCTGATGCTTTTGCAGCAGTGATGTTGGTTGAATGCTGGTGCCGCCACCCTGTAGGAATTGTACCCTAATGTTTCAACAGGCCAAACGACTCAATAAAATCAGTTTGTATCTGGTGCAACTGGCGATTGTCGTATTTTTAATTGCGGGCACATGTGCCAGTTTACCCAAATTTCACGCGTCCAATCAATTGGCGTTAGGGCTGCATTATGCGCCGTTTGCACTGGTGACGTTATCTATTCCGTTTACGTTGTACTGCGGTTTTTTATTACTGCGGCTTAATCTTTTAACGGCACGCACGTTTTTAAGTATGGTAACGGTTGCAATGCTCTTATTTTTATGTGGCACTTATTTTGGTATGGCGGCATGGCTCGGTATGCCGTGGGTCTTAAAATGGGCGATTGCAGCCTTTGATAAATTTTTACTATCGCAAACGGCTAATCTACCCCATAGCTAGAAGTCAACTGATAGACCAATATATTAAAGTGCTTAACATTCTGGTTTGCATATTGTTTGAAATGACTTTATTGCATAGATGATTTGGATATTTTCTCATCATGATATCAACCCATTGATTTTTAAATAATTTTTAAAAAATCCTGCAAGTTAACTTCATTTTTTGTTACAATTATAGATACATTTCATCGGAAAATATGGTTAGCCCTATTGCTTTTTGTAATTCTAATAAGATATTTCTTGCCAATTTATGTCATAATCTGTTACAAATAACATATCGAAATCGACGAGCAGTTTATACGCTTTGAGCTTGATTTATGTTCATCACGAGGAAAATCCTATGAAAAATGTATTTAAAATTGCTGCCTTAGCAACAGTATTGGCCGTTTCATGTGGTGCAAACGCTTATCAAATTGATGGTGACGTGACCGTAAGCCATACCAATTCACACGATGGTTATGATGCGTCAACTGCTTTAGGTCTAGCAGCAACTTATTATTTTCAAAATGTGCAGCCCGTGCGTTCTGCCCCTTTGGCAGAAGCGGCATTTTTAAACCGTGCCAGCAATGTCGGCATTGGTTACAGCACCTTGACCGGCAGCAACAGTGGCGACTATAACAACTTTGTGTTAGGGGGTGAATATTATGTACCTAACAGCCAATTTTACGTAGCAGGGTCTTATATCAATAGTAAATATGCCGGTATTAAATCTGACGGATTTGATGCTAAATTAGGTTATTTACCCATGAATGGCCTGTTATTAACGCTAGGCGCCACCAGCGCGGGTACTGACAATAATGACACGCAAGCAACGTTAGGGGGCAAATATGTGTTTCCTGTAGCGGGTAATGGCAGCAACTTTGTCAATGTTGAAGGTCAGGTTACATTGGCCGATAACAGCCCATTTAAGGTTAAAGCCGACTATTATTTGGACCCAACATTGGGTGTGGGCTTAGGATATGCTGGTAGCACCAACTCTGACGTTAAAGGCACGACCGATATTCATGCGCAAAAATTCATCAATCCAATGATGGCGATTGGCGGTCAGGTATCCAGTACTGATGGCAATACGGCATTTGGCGTTAACTTAAAAGGGCGGTTTTAATCAATCGTTTTTTAACAACCTCATCAAATTAAAAAAACCAGTTTTCGAACTGGTTTTCTTATGCCTGTTTATTAAGTTTTACATGATTTCTAAGTTAGGAAATCAGGGCATGTCCTCAATTGAGCGGTTATGCCTTAAATTAAATGGACTAAAACGGGCTAAATTTTGTCAAACTGCGTTAACTGTCTTGTCAATATTCTAATCTTTCCTGCGATATTTGCCTTGTCTGCCTTAAAATTTATCATCGTTTTAATCACATTTCCCAAGTGAAAACACACCCTAACCTTCTTTTAACCAAGGCCATGCAGCTTTCAAATAAATCGTCATAGACCATAAGGTTAAGATAACCGCACCGTACAACAGCACATAAGCTACCTGACTTAGTGGAGCCCAATTTAACAAAAACGCACTAATAGCTACCATCTGCATCGTTGTTTTAAGCTTACCGACGTAAGATACTGCAACACTGGTACGCTGCCCAAGTTCTGCCATCCATTCTCTTAACGCTGAAATCGTGATTTCTCGGGAAATGATTACAATGGCGGCAAATGCCATGCCCAAGTTCGGTTGCCACTGAACGAGCATAATGAGCGCAGCACAGACCATCAGTTTATCGGCTACCGGGTCTAAAAATCGTCCAAAGGCTGAGGTTTGATTAAGGGCACGCGCCAAATAGCCATCAAGCCAGTCGGTAAAGGCGGCCAACAAAAATAATGCCGTTAAACTCAGATGACGCAAATCGACAGCAGGCGTTTCAATCTGTGCCCCAAGCGCAGGGGGCCAATATGCAAGGCCTAAAAATACTGGAATTAGCCCGATGCGCGCAAGTGTTAACGTATTGGGAATATTAAGTATTTTACCGGACATATAAGGACGCGCTCCAACCATTGCAGTACGCGCCCATCATACCAGACCCTAGCCTGTAGAATTTGTATTATTCATATAGGTTTTATATTATTAGGACTTTTCTTAAGACTAATTATCAGCCCAATCGGAAGTCGTAGTTAAAGCGCATGCAGTCGCGCCTTTGGACCAGTATTTTTGCCCCAAATAATTTAAACAAACTACCCCATCGCCTGCCTGACCACTGCTTGCATTAGGTGTCGCCGTGAGTACCCAAGTATTTGTCATCGTCGTTTCAGTTGTATCTGGGCCCAACGTCAGATTATAACGGATATTATTGCCTGTTGCTCCTTCAGGAAACGTTGCCGAGCCCGTATTGCTATTAGCGCCTAAAGTAGCACCGCTGTAACTATTTTTAATCAACTTTTGAGCTTCAAGCTTTTGACCAATTTGCTGCATATAGCCTTTAAGATCATTACGTTGAGTGCGTATCACATAGTCACGATAATTAGGTAAAGCAATAGCGACAATAACGCCAATAATAATAACTACGATCATTAATTCTATTAACGAAAAACCACGGGTTTTGCTTAAAGAGTTCATGCGCTATTACTTCCAAGGCTGACTGTTAGACCCACACAAGGTGGCTTCAGTTGCAGTTAAGAATGTTGTTGCTGTTATGGGTTGTGGATAAGCACACTTACGACCTTGACTATCCATATAAAACGTTAAAGCATTCGTTAAAACAAAATTTTTTGAATCCTGTAGATTAGGTTCGGCAATCATGCGCCAACGTCGACCATCGGTAGTACCAACAAGATCACTCCCTTTATCGTCTTTTAAGGTAATCTGATATTTATAATTACTTGCAGACGCATTGGCAGGAACATAAATTAGCGGCGGTGCCCCAGCTGCATAATCTGAATCAGGCTTAAATCCTTTATAGGTGAGTTGCTTGCTTTTCCATCGTTCAAGCTCGGTTGCTATAGACTGCATACGTTGCTGGGCTAACGACTCATTCCCCCGGCGAATTTGCGCCTGATAAGATGGATAGGCAATAGCTGCCAAGATAGCAATAATCGTAACGACCACCATTAACTCTATAAGTGTAAAGCCTGCGTCCTTTAGGGCATAGTTCATATCATTGGCCTTTTAATAGTTCAAACCAACGAGTAGGCTTTAGCTGATAATTAAAGTCATAACTAGGTGAAGCACTTTTACTAATGGTCGCACCAGACTCTAGTTCTTTAGTAATACCGCCCATTGTGGTTGATATAATAGAACGTCCCGTTTGACTACTACTTGACGGTCCATACGTAATGGGTTGAATGCCACGTCCAATAAAGTATCGGCGAATATTATTAGTAGTCGATACACCCGTTTCTGCTGCACAAACACCAAAGGGTAAACAAAATTCCTGTGCTTCAGTGGTGCCATTGACTTGAGCGGCACAGCTTGTCGTGGTTCCACCCCCTGTCGGATTATAAACTCCCACATAAAGTTTGCTGTTTAGTGCAGATAATGGCCCCATCGCTTTAAGATTAGGTACGCCTGAAGTATTCGCTTCAAAATGGTCTAAAGGACGGTACCAGCCATCGGTACGACCGTTTCCTGCTGGTCCCGTACTGAGCATTTTATTTACATCGTTTGTAGTAGCAGTGGTCGGAGTATTAACCAATTGGCTCAGCGTTACGTTTTGGGTATTTAAAGAACTGGTTGTCGCCGCGTACAGGTCTCGCCGCGCGACGTCTTTATCAATCACTACAAAAACTTTATCGGTTTCTGCTGCATAGCCGGACTTACTAACACCTTGCGTATCAAGCGGATTACTCCGGTCACCCGATGCAACACTCACGGCAGCAAACCGTTGACCTGCATTATCATCAATGGTCACCACAGGCGTTTCATAAAAACGTGGTCCCGGATTGGTACCTGTATTAGCGGTCGTAAAGTCGGCAATACGTACAACCCGAACCGCAGGACTTGGTGCGGTCGTTGTAGTAGCTGTATTGTCTAAGTCTAGCCGGAACACTTGACCACCTAAATCGGCAAAGTAAATATTATCGGTTAAACCATCAGCATCACGATCCAAGAGCTTTGGCGCGGCTACAATACTGTATTTCATGGCAGTGTTAATGGCACCCGCGCTAGCCCCTTCAGCAGTGGATAAACCGGCGGTTACCAGTCGATCACCTGCTGTTGCCACTACATTGCCGCTTGCGTCTTTAGTGGTTTCGGCTGCAACAATATACAGCGCATTACCAGCCGTTTCAGTAGTTTGAGCACTGGCATTTTTAATCAGGCGTGTAGCATCAGTATCATCATAAGTGGTATCGTAACCACCGGGTACAATCATGACCAACGTATTCACACCTTTCCACTTAATTTTAGTTATAAGCGGTTTAGCCCATGTATAACTCATACGGCCAAAGTTTGTAACATCACTGCCAATTCTAAACAATTGGGTAGGTGCTGTAGGAGTCGTAATATTTAAACCATAGTAAGACGTACCGCCTAAACGCAACCCTCCGAAGGCATACACTTTATTGGCAGTAATTTTAGAATTATCAGCGGCTACAGTATAAGTAGAATAAATTGACCAAGGCCCATCTACCCCAAATCCAGGTGAAGGTGGCGCAGTATCCCCTTTCGTTAAGGCTTTATATTGACTGTTAGTCGTTAGAACTTCACGTGGAATAAATGCAAATTGCTCTACCCCTGTCGCTGAATCTACCAAATGTAAAGCGCCATCCATAGATCCATATAAGACAGAGTTTACAGGCGAAGTTGGATTACCAGTTGTGTCTAAAGTTGCGCTATAAGTTGCCAAAACAGGCGACGAATGCACAACACCACCTAATGAACGTAAAGTTGCACCACCATCGGGCACCAGGTCAGCTGCAACAGTGGCAGTTTTACCGGCAGATACAAACAGCCCGCCATTACTACTAATTTTAAAACCCAAAAAGTTTAAAAGTTTGGTTTTTAAGGTATCTTCAGGAATACTACCCACACTAAACGTTGCACCCTGCATACCCGCCAAATCAGTTGGAAGTGCAGTTAAAGCACCTGGCCCATTCGTGCCATTACTTAAAAACACCTTACGTGCTGCTGGCGTAGTAGACGTTGCGTAAGGAATTTGGCTGTACGCGCCGCCACTTTGTGCAGCAGCAGTATCACTGGCACCGGCAGCCGTTGAAGTCCATAAATCACGAGTAGTCGTTTCAAGGTTGCCATTTGCATCAAATACGCTGTTATCACTGTTACCGGGGTCAACCAACCGACCATTGGTAACGTTGTATTTTCTTAAGTTGCCCTGCCATAATGCGGCAGTACTGCCGGACTGCGGGGCTACCATTGGCAAATAAGCTTCAGGGTAGACTTGATCAGGCACTAACGGATTAGCCGGAATAATAGGAGATCCCGAAAAAATCAATCCAGCAGGTGTTGCCGTCTTAATCGTACCATTTAAGGCATCTATTAAGGGCTGATAACGGGTTGCATCAGTTTGGGAAGTAAAGGTATTATCTTGAGCTTGTTGAATGTAGCCACCTTCACCAAAACCACCCACGCCTGTAAATACACCAGCTGGCGTACCCCAGTTACACATATTAGATATACCGCTAGTACGTGCAGTAGCACAGTTCAAAACTGTACCAATACCTAATTTTTTCTGACTAGTAATAACATTTTCAGGTTTAACAAATTGATAAATAGCAGTACGAATACGTCGTCCTAAAGGATTAGACAAAGTAGGATCACCCACTGGATTTAATCGTTTAGCATATTGTGCAATACAGTTCCAGCCACTGCCTGCAATAAGTCCGCTTTCTGTAATAGGTGCTAACGGATCGCATACTAATGCGCCCCCTACTGGATTCCGACCGGTACTGTTGGCAGGACTTAGTGACATGTTCATCAGGTTAGCAGTGGTAAAGGTGCTATTATTAAATCCGTCACTATCAACTTTTCCGTCGCCTGTCATATAAAAAATGGTACTGCTGCCCCCTGCCGGTTGCCGCGTGTTAGTTATTGAATCAACGGTTTCTTGTTTACCGTCACAAATACCATAATCAGGATTTTTATAAGTATAAGAAAGAGGACCACGTACAGAGGGCGGAGAGTTACGCATACCGCTACCTAAATACTCGACATCACCTGTCGGAGGGCGTGGAACATCAACCGGATTCAAAGCATCGTAATAATAATTCCAGCCGTCATACGGATTCAAAATCGCATCGTAAATATATTGCCAGCTTTGATTGCCTTGCGTATATTTTCCGTCAATTCCTTGCGGCCTGTTCGTCGGACCGGTACAATTTAATAAGCCACAATTCCATACAAAGCCATATTGACTTGCATTGTTTTTGTCAATAGTGATCCAGTCATTATCCATACAGGTTAAACGATAACTGCTGTAAATATAATCAACCAACACGCGTTTTTCAGGTGGGCAATATTGCCACGTTTTTTCGAGCAGAGACGACTGGGGATTATTACCGCGTAAAGTCCTAGGCAACAGTGTTGTACTTACCCCTGTGCCACTTGAAAACAACTGCATAGTTTTAGTACCCATCATATAGGCACCCGCTTCAGCGTAAGCTCTTGCACCGGGCGATAACCCCGTGCAAAGCCCTGTAGCATCATCTGAACAGACATTTAACACCGCAGCTTTTAACGCATTACGCTGATCACTGTTAACGCCGCCAACGGGTAGAGCAGGTACTAAAATAGCCCCCGTTGTGCTATCACCTGTTGGAGCACCGGTCATCGTACTGCCCGCAAACATGCCCATGCCCAGTTTAAGCGTCGGATCTAATGCAGGGCTGTCAAGCAAGGCAAACATGGCATCTTTAACCAACGTGGCACGTCTAAAATACTGTTTACCGTTAACAATAACGTAATAACGCTTATATGTTGGTGTAAAATTTGAACCCGACACAGGTGCGCTTTGTACGTTCTGCAAGGAAATATACTTGCCATCTTCGCCCCACCCACCTTCACGGCAGTTGCTAACGTCTGCGGCCCATTGACCCGGTACCCCGCAGGCATTCATGTTGGTGGTGGATTCAAGCATCATTAAAATTGTAGATCCTGTACCAGTATCACCCGGCGTAAAGATACTTAGATCACCAGTTACTGCTGCCTGTGCCCCTTGCGCTGCCATAAGTCCTAAGACTGTGGTGATTGCTATATTTAAAGCCGTTTGTTTTATTGTAGTATGCATATTAACTCCGTTTAAGACGAACGCTTAGGTAAAGCAGTATAGACATAATCCTGAACTTGCACAGTCACAGGAACACTCAAAGCGCGTAAGCATTGGGGTAAACCATAATCTGTTTTAGTAGCATCGGTTTGCTTAGGGTTTGCCTGGCCGCCCGTAGGTTTTTGCATGCAGGTATTGATAGCAGTATCGCTTGCTGTTACAGATAACCCCGGAATAATCGAATTCGTATAAACTCGATAATAAACAGGATCGGGTTTGTTAATACTTGAGTTATCAGTGGCTTTATCAGCTGCTTCAAACGGTTGTAAATTGACGGCATCATACGCGCCTGTATTGTAACCCGGCCGAGTAAAGGCTAATTGGGTTAACACAGTACCGCGAGCACTGGTATAGTCAGCATCGACCGCCACATTACAGGAACCGTTGGTCGTATCACCGCCGCCCTTACCACCGCTACTGGTTAAATACATACTGGTGGTGGCATTGAATAAAAGAGCAGATTTCATTGGACGATAGCACACCAGATATTCGTCCGCTTCATGACCCGTCATACGTAAATAACCTAACGGTCCAATAGGGTTGGTTAAGTTCGCAATTTCCCCCCCTGCGTCAACTTTTTCCAAACGGGCTAAAGGTACATCAGAAGATTGAGTTAATAAACGCCGGGCCTGTGTACTGGTTGAAAGATTTAAATTAACTAAGCCTTGTTTCGTCGCTAAAGCCCCAAGTAATGTAATAATAATTAAAATGATTAATACAATAATTAAAGAGGCGCCCTGCTCTTTACGTGCGTGCCGATAAGATAACGTCATGTCATACTCTCCCATTTCTTAAAAAGATGGTCTGGGTATAGACTTTACGAATATACTTATCGGGATCTTTATCGATTTTTACGGCTTGATCAAGCACTTGATAAGTATCAGCCGCTTTTAGTTGTCCGCTATTGATTGTATTATTAGCCCGCACAATCACGCCAATCTGTACAGCGACAATGGGTAATTTATCGACTATATCACTATGTCCTGTCATATATTGTGCAGGCGTTTGATATTTTATAGAGCTACCATTTTGCGTACCTAGCAATACATGAAAATAATCAACACGGTTCATGAGGGAAGTACCCGCAGTACCATAGTTGGTAGAATTCCAGGCAATCGCCGTTTTGGTCTTAATCGTATTGGGCGACGCATCAGTCGCAGCAGGAATTGCATAATTACCGGCATTACAAGCCAATACGATCGCTTGAGCATCGGTAGTCTCGTTGCCCGCTTTAATAGTGTCGGCTCGCAAAAAGAAACGCTCTACTAATACTGTATCTTGATTTTTGCCGTTAGCATCAACTGTAGGACCTGATACTGTGTTGCCTTCACAGTCTTTAGTCCCCCCATTTGGAACGCGATACTGTATAACCAGTTGGTCACTGGCCAGCGCCCCGCCAGTTGTTTTAATTACATTGCTAAGGCCGGTCCATGCAGGGGCCGAAGCTGTGGTTGAGCCATCAGAAAGCGTTACTAACCCCGCACCTACCGTTAATCCACGTAAGTTACCGACTTCAACACCATTACTGGTATTGCTCCCCGTCATCACTATACCGGTCCAAGGTGAATTATCAGTCATGACCAAACGTGCCCCTAAATTAGCGGCCATAATTTCATGCGTTATTAAGTCAAGACCAAACACTGCGCTGTCTTGTACATCGCCTGCACCCTGCTGAATACGATAACCTACTTGACCTGAAAGTAATAAGCGCACAGCGGCTGCAATCAAAATTAAACCTAGCGTTAAGGCAATCATTAACTCGATAAGCGTAAAACCCTGTTGGTTTTTATGGGCGCCATTAAATGCTTTCATTAATACGCCTCCATCACCATACAGTTATTGCTTACATATTTTCCTGTCGTTGCATCCATACATGCAGGCGCCGCGCCTAAAGTAGCTGTCGTGGTACCCCAAGCTGCAATTAAACATTGAGTGGCTGCTTTATCCGCAGTGCCCGGGCACGTATCCATGCCCAACTTAATGCCGTTAGCCAAGGCCATTGTGCCCACTGCATTAACATCTAAATTTACAAGATCCTGTGTCGTACATGCAGTAGTACAGGTTGGCGTGGTAGGAATCGTACCAGCATTTAGCGCAGTTTTATATAACCCCAACACAGTACTGTCGACAGAATTTGCACGAATGCGTTCAGCAGTTTCACGCAATAATGTGGTCACTTGGGTGCGGGTTAATGCTTCGGCTGAAGCCGTGGTCGCTTTAACTTGTAATGCAACATAGCCAATAACCCCTAAGGCGAGTAATAAAACTGCCACAAGTACTTCAATCATGCCCACGCCTTGATGTTTTTTTATTGACCCTATGGACATGCGGCAGCTCCTGTTGTTCCTGCACCAGATGTAATAGGCCCATACACATAGCGTGCCAAACCGAAATTATTGAGAGTCACCGTCATACCAGAACCGCCAGGCAATGCCGGATCGCATATACGAAATACCAATAATGTATTGGCCGGAGTATAAATAGCCTGTCCTTGCGGATTAAATGACACTATCCCACCAGTTAAATTAGTAGTTACGGTAACTTTGTCAGGTAATTTAACTGAGGCTAGTGCAGGGGTTGTAGCCGTTATATTGGGATAAGTAAGCGACCAGTTTTTATTATCTGAACTCGACATCGGAACCGTCGCTTGACTTAAAATAGCCTGCGAACGCGCCTGTGAAAACGCATTAACCAATTGACCTGTTCCACTACGGATACGCTGATTAGCCATTTGAGTTTGTAAAGAAGGAACTGCAAAAATCGCTATAATTGCTATAATTGCCACGACCACCAGTAGCTCAACAAGGGTAAAGCCTTTATTATGGGTGTATTGTCTTGGGCTTAGCATAGTATCCTTGCTCTATAATAAGGCCTAAATACTCTTCGCATTCTAGGAGTATACAAGGTAAGAAAATGGCAGTAATGAACACAGTGTATAGGGGATAGTTTTAAAACACCTGGCAATCCTTGCCTTCTAGCATAAAGCGACTATAAACTTTAGCCTGTTTTTTTAATTTAGACTAAAACCCAGAGGCCTTTTATAAGCATACTATACTTTTTTTGGATATTCACGACAAAAATCCGACAAATTAGCCAACTGGGCCGATGAAATTTTTATCAAAGTATCGTATAGCAGTTATTGAGGTGTCTGCGTCAACATATTAATCTAGAGTGCTTCATCTTTTAATTCGCGTGGCAGTGAAAATACGACATTTTCCTCACGTCCCGCAAGCTCGGTCGGTGGTGTGCCTCCCCAGTTTTGTAACTGCGCAATCACCTGATGAATGAGCACTTCAGGGGCTGAAGCGCCTGCCGTCACACCAACCCGCTTGACGTCTTTGAACCAGCTCCGGTCCATTTGGTCGGCTCGGTCCACCAAATAAGCCCTTGACCCAACACGTTCGGCAAGTTCACGTAATCGGTTAGAGTTGGACGAATTGGGCGACCCTACAACCAGCACTACATCGCATTGCGAAGCAAGGTCCCGCACGGCATCTTGACGATTTTGCGTGGCATAGCAGATATCATCCTTGCGTGGCCCCTGAATAGCCGGAAAACGTTCACGCAAGGCATCAATGACGCGCGCCGTATCATCCATCGATAATGTCGTTTGGGTTACAAAGGCTAAATGCGCCGGATCGCGTACCTGTAAATTAGCCACGTCTTCCTCATCTTCTACCAATAAAATACGGCCCCCTTGCCGGCTATCATATTGGCCCATGGTGCCTTCAACTTCCGGATGACCTGCATGCCCAATTAAAATGGCATCTATGCCGTCTTGGGCATGCCGCGTTACTTCATTATGAACCTTGGTGACGAGCGGACACGTGGCATCAAAGACTTTTAAACCACGGCGTTCGGCTTCTTCTTGTACGGCACGCGATACCCCATGAGCACTAAAAATCACAATGGCATCATCAGGTACCTGGTGTAATTCTTCAACAAACACAGCACCACGACCACGTAAATCATCGACCACAAATTTATTATGCACCACTTCATGACGTACATAAATGGGCGGCCCGTATAAGGCTAAGGCTTTATTAACAATGGCGATGGCGCGGTCTACACCGGCACAAAATCCACGCGGATTGGCCAATAAAATATCCATGCAATACTCCTTTAAAATTTAAGCCTTTATACGGTGCATAAATACGGCTACAATAGCCTATTCACGTTTGCATTAGTGTACAGGAAAATAACATGGCTGGCTTATTGTTTGTGGTCACTGCAGCCTCCGGTACGGGCAAGACCTCGCTCGTGCATGCCCTCATACAACGCGTTAACCATCTGCAATTATCCATCTCGCACACCACGCGCGCCAAACGTTCGGGCGAACAGGACGGCGTACATTATCATTTTACTGATACAGAACACTTTTTACAGGCGGCCGCTCAGGGTGATTTTATTGAATATGCTGAAGTATTTGGCAATTATTACGGCACCAATCAATACCACGTCGCGGAACAGTTAGCAGCCGGTGAAGACGTATTGCTTGAAATTGACTGGCAAGGCGCGTTACAGGTGCGTAAATTATTTCCGCAAGCAATTTTAATTTTTATTTTGCCGCCCAGTGTTACTGCTCTGCGCGAACGCTTGCAAAGCCGCAATCAGGATAGCGCGGACGTCATCGAACAACGCTTAAAAGGCTCGCTGACTGAAATGTCTAATTATATTAATTTTGATTATTTAGTGATTAATGATATTTTTGAAGACGCTTTAGCCGATTTACAGGCCATTATCCAGGCCGCCCGGTTAAAAATAGACCAGCAAAGCCAGCGCCAGGAAACGTTATTGATTCAATTATTAAATGCTTCACCCTTATAATCTTAGCGGCACTTGTTGGGCTAAAAAGTTGCTTTTTTAAGGCAAAATCGTTACACTCTTTAACCCACTTCGCTAGATGGATGCACAACAATGGCTCGAGTTACCGTAGAAGATTGCTTAGGTGCAGTAGATAATCGCTTTGAGTTAATTTTGGTGGCTTCAAAACGCGCCCGTCAATTAGCCCGTGGGACTGCCGACGCTCATTTAGCCTGGAATGATGATAAAGCAACAGTCATGGCGTTACGTGAAATCGCAAGTGGTGATGTAACGCGCGATATTTTAAAGCAAAAAGATGAACCCATGCCGACTAAATCTGAACGGTCTTATCTGCATTATAATAACCTGGATATGGATGACACGTTCTAAGCAAGACTTTTCTCTTTACTGTAAAGTTTATCGATTAAATAAAGCGCTTATACCTTAGGCGCTTTTTTTATAATCATTTACTCACTGACTCAATATTAAAATCAGTTACTTACCCATTATTTACCCGCATCTAAACGTCTATGGGTTTTACTAGACAATTACAGCCTAGCCTATTATGATTCTATTAACAAATCTATGTTACTTTTATATGAAAGTGAACATTTAAACCGATTGCGTGCGCCAAAAGTGCATTCAACCAAGGGATGCATTTTAAACTTAAGGAGTTTTATATGCTGGCACACGCTCAGGTGGTCGAAGCAACCGACCAACTGGCCCAAGCGTTAACATATTTAACGCCTCAAACCACTCAGGAAATTATTGCAGCCGCTCAGTATGCCGACGCTGCGCATACCGGCATTGTGAGAAAAAGTGGCGAGCCTTATATTTTACATCCGATTGCAGTGGCCGATGTATTAGCCAAAATGCACCTGGATGCTGACAGTTTAAAGGCCGCCTTGCTACATGATGTAATTGAAGATACCGCCATCACCAAAGAACAAATTGCCGATTTATTTAGCCCTAAAGTGGCCGAACTGGTCGATGGCGTCACTAAACTTGAATTATCCACCGATAAACACACCAACAAAGCCGCAAGTTTTCGTAAAATGATCCAGGCGACGTTGCGTGACCCACGCGTCATGGTCATTAAGCTTGCAGACCGCTTGCATAATATGAGTACGCTAGCTGCCCTGCGACCCGATAAACGTATCCGGATTGCCCAGGAAACCCAGGATTTTTTTGTACCGATGGCGCGCATCATGGCGCTTAATGAACTCGGCGATCAATTAGAAAACCTGTGCATTCAACAGCTTGAGCCTGAATTATACGCTAAAGTCAATCAGGCACTGGCGGATACGGCAGTCTGGCGTTTACCACTGGCTCAGCAACGTATTAACGACCTTCAACAGCTCATTGATCAACACAAATTGCAGGCCTATATTGAACATCTGGAAACTGAGCATCTCATCTATCGGTTATTGCGTAAAGACCATACCGATTTACACGCATTGTTGGGTCAGCAACATTTAGATGTGATTTTACCCACGATTGCCGATTGCTTAACACTGGCCAAAGTACTCGAACAGGCTTATCCAAATCATCATGTTAATGATTATATTCATGTGCCCTTGGCCGGGGGCCATCAATCTTATCAATTGGACTTATATGACACCAAAGGCCTGTTTTTTGTACGGTTAATGACGCCGCGCATGCAAGCAGCCCTACAACGAGGCGTATTGTTGGGTCAGCAAGCTCCTGAAGCCACGCGTTCTGCCATACAGGCATCGTTGCGTAATTTAGGTGATTTAATCGATGCCGATTGTGCAAAAAGTACCTTTAACGCGCTACTTGACTATTTACATCGTGATAAAATGCTGGTCTACACGCCAGCCGGTGATGTGCATGAGTTACCGATGGGCGCGACTGCCATTGATTTTGCTTATGCAGTGAGTACGTTTATTGGGCAACATGCCATCGGGGCAAAAATCGATGGCGTAATACGCACGCTCACTACACCGCTTAAGAGCGGTCAAACGGTTTATATTTTAACCGACATTCAAAGCATGCCTAATCCGGAATGGTTAAGCGCAGTCGTCACCAATCGAGCCCGCCGTAGTATTCAGTCGGTGATACGCGACCTTACCGTGGAGGAGCAAATTCAGTTAGGCGCCGATGCGTTAAACCGTGCGTTACGCCAACATCAGCGTTCATTGCAGCAGTTAACCGCAGCCGACTGGGACGATTTACTTAAGTGGCAACACGTCAGCCAGCAGTCATTATTATTTATACAGATTGCCACAGGGCACTTATTGCCGCAGTTTGTGGCTATGCGGGTGTTAGGCAATCAGGTTTTAAATCCGGCAACGTCCTCAAGCAGCCCCGTTGATTTAACCAAATATCGTTCGCTCATTCAAGGTACGCAAGGTATTGACATTCGCTATGCA
The DNA here is from genome assembly GCA_018260315.1 of Moraxellaceae bacterium. Lineage (GTDB taxonomy): Bacteria > Pseudomonadota > Gammaproteobacteria > Pseudomonadales > Moraxellaceae > JAGLBJ01. The sequence goes on from JAGLBJ010000001.1 coordinate 21,725, forward strand.
CAGTGCTGCGGGCCCATCTTGGGGGATACTATTTTTGGGCATTTAACGCGCAAATGTTTAGTGGTTCATCGGCAACGCTGTGCCAATATTCAATATGAAATGCTCAATCATCCGCAACATATTGTGCGCCTACACTGGGATAAGACCAGCCTCGATGATCCACGTTTTCCGGTGCATTTATGCATTGAGCGTGCTCTGCCTGCCGAACACATTAGCTTGCTTATTGACTGCATTAATGACGCTAAAGCCGCCCTGGAAAGCTTACGCCCCGACCCTGAACAACGTGCGACGCATATTAATGTGTTAGTGCGAGACCGTGACCATTTAGCCAAACTAATGCGCGATATACGCTATCAATTACATTTTCCTAAAATTAGCCGCTTAGCACCGGAACAAGCTGTTTAAGATTTTTTTAAAAATTGGTCAGATTCTTGTCCTTTTTAATGGTTTAAAAGCAATCACCGTTCAATGCACTTTTTACATTCAGTCAGGGATTAGGCGTCACCATAGGCCATGGTAAAGGACGAATACCAAACTTTGAACAAGCCTCTGCATTTATGTAAGCCAAATGGATTTTAAGCCTTTAAAGTAACCTTTAAACATGCTGCATAAAAAAACCGATTCATAGAACCGGCTTCTTTGAAGATTCAAAGCTTAAAACAACCTTGCATGCTGTACCAAGGCCAGCATAGGTGTAGGCCAAATCCCTAGCAACAACACCAGGAACGTGACCAATAACATCATGATGCCGCCTGCTTCAATACCCCAATGTTGGCGGGCGTCGATGGTAGGCCGTTCTGGTGGGGTCATATAGAGCACAATAATCACTTTTAAATAATAGTATAAGCCAATCGCACTACCTAAAATAATCATGGCAGCTAAAAACCAGCTCATATTTTGTACAGCCGCTAAGACAATAAAAAATTTGCCAACAAATCCAACCGTTAACGGGATACCCGCCAGTGAGAGCATCATCACCGTTAAAACGGCCGTTAAAATAGGCCGGCGCCAAAATAAGCCCCGATAATCGGCTAAACTTTCAGCTTCCACCCCATGATAAGGGCTCGACATCAAGGTCACTACACCAAACGCACCGAGCGACGTTAACGTATAGCTGATTATATAAATCGTTACTGCACTGACCGTTTGCATGGTCTTGCCTAACGTCACTGCGGCAATTAAAATATAACCCATATGCGCAATGGAAGAATAACCCAGCAGGCGTTTTAAATTGACCTGCCGCACCGCCATAATATTACCCAATAAAATAGATAATACCGCAAGCGCTGCCAACACTAGGCGCATATCTGGCATGGCAATTAAGTTACTGGCAATAAAGAAACGAATCGCCAGGCCCAACATGGCCACTTTAGAAACGGTTGCCAAAAAGGTAGTGGCCGGTGCAGGTGCACCTTGATAGACATCGGGTGTCCACGCATGAAACGGCGCAATAGACAGCTTGAACATCATTCCCGCTAACATCAAACCCATACCTAAAGCCGTTAATGGCGCATGCACCAGTAACGCACTGACCATACCGATGGCTTGAAAATCGAGCGAACCCGTTTGAGCATACAAAAACGCCATTCCCATTAAAATGGCAGACGATGCCGTTGCCGACAACACCATATATTTAATGCCCGATTCTAACGACCGGTTTCGCTCATGTGTATAGGCAAGCATGCCATATGTGGGCACCGACAACAGTTCAAGCCCAATAAAAAATGAGCTCAGATTATGCGCACCCACCATCACCAAAGCGCCCATAACGCCTATAATCATGAGTAAATATAACTCTTCACGATTATTTTTATAACCATCAATATACGCGTGGCTTAACGTCGCACAGCCCAGCGCCGAAACTAAAATCAGCGCACTATACAATAAACTAAACGGGTCAAGCACAATTAAACGGGTTAATTCAACCGGACGTTCTACAGGCATGGCACCGTAAAACTGCAGGGCTTGAACAATAACCATGCCAAGCGCCGCATTTAACCCTAATACAGCAACGGTTCCAGCCACCGCATGATGACGCTTAAAGGAAATCTGAAGCAGTAAAAAGACCACGGTTAGACTTAAAACTAACAATGGCGATAAAGGCAATAGCCCAGGAAAAGTAGGATTCATAGCTTACTTCATCTCCGGACTAATCATGGATTGTAACCCGCTTAAATGCGAAGTCTGATAAGTAGTTGATAACCATTGCATTGAAGCATTTGAAGTATCTAACACCATTTGTGGCCATAAGCCAAGCCAAATCAACCCAATAGCCAGAATGAACAACATGCTGGTTTCGCGTTTGTTAAGGTCATATAAGGGCGCGGTCAGGCTCTTCATATGGTCTGCGTTCGGCGTGCCAAATAATGCACGATAAATCAGGATTAACGAATACACGCCTGCTAAAATCAAACTCACCGTGGCTAAAATAGTCAGCCTTGGGAAAGCGCTAAATGAACCCAGTAAAATAACAAATTCACCAATAAAGTTACCCGTGCCCGGTATACCGAGTAACGCCGCACAAAAGAACATTAAAAACGGCGGTAGAAACCGAAACTGACCCCACATGCCACCCATTAGACGCATATCGCGGGTATGCAAGCGCTCATAAATTTGACCACTCATGATAAACAATGCCGCTGACGATAACCCATGAGCCAACATTTGAATCATTAAGCCTTGCAGGGTTAATAGATTACCGACAAAAATCGCCAGTAACACAAACCCCATATGCGACACGCTGGTATAGGCCAGTAAGCGTTTAATATCATTTTGCTGAAAGGCCAGCCATGCGCCATAAAATACACCAAGCAACCCTAAACTAATGGCAATCGGGGCAAACTCGGCCGATGCATGCGGAAATAACGGAATGACAAAACGCAACATGCCATAAGCGGCTGTTTTAATTAAAATACCGGCCAAATCGACCGAACCTGCTGTTGGAGCTTGCGCATGGGCATCAGGCAGCCAGCCATGAAACGGCACAACGGGCAATTTAACGGCAAATGCAATAAAGAAGCACAGCATAATGCCATACTCTAGACGCGCAGGAATAGCAGTGTGCAGCAAGTCCATATAGTCAAAACTGGTCTGACCGGTCTGAACCGCATGAATAATGACCAAGGTAATAATGCCAATCAACATCACCAAACCGGACGCTTGGGTGTAAATAAAAAATTTGGTCGCAGCGTAAACGCGTGAATGACCCGTCGAACCACTATGGCCCCATAGTGCAATTAAAAAGTAAATCGGGACCAGCATCATTTCCCAAAAAAAGAAGAACAGGAACATATCAATAGCTAAAAATACGCCAATGACTCCGCCCAAACTCCACAACAGGTTTAAATGAAAGAACCCGACATTTTTTTGAATTTCTCCCCATGAACAGCCAACTGCAAACACGCCAAGTAAGGCCGTTAAGGTCACCATCATCAGGGAGAGACCATCTAACGCCAAATGAAATTGTATGCCCAATTGGGGAATCCAGGGCATTAAAAATTGAGCATTCCACGTGGGCAATACACTAGAGCCGGGCGCTAGCGTTTTGGCAGTCAGACTATAATCGCCTACCTGCCAGAAATATACACTCAGGCCAAGCGTTAACAGCATACCGATTAACGCAATCCAGCGCGGCAAACGATGTGACTGTTTATCTACAACCCAGCATAAGAACCCTGAAATAAAGGGCAACAGGATTAACAGGGGCAATAACTGGTTATTGACAATATGATTAGTCATCTTACTTCCCCAAAACCTGTAAGGCCACTAATGCCAACACAATAAACACAATACCCAGTGCCATTCCGGCAGCATAACCGCGCAGACTACCGGTCTCGGTACGCGTTAACACGCCATTAAAGCCGCGTACAATACCCGGTACAACCCCCAGCATACGGTCAATCGGGTCATTGCCCAACATTCGAGCAATTCCTAAAAAAGGTTTGACAAAGATTAAATCGTATAACGCATCAAATCCAAACGCGTTATACCACCAATAAGCCACAGTATCGCCTAAACGAGAATGACGCAACTGGGTAATAAAACGTCGTTTACCTACATATAAGGCTGCACCGGCCAGTACCCCCGCAATAGCAGTCCCACCGGCGACCATTTGTACAAAAGACAAATCATCTGCTTGATGCTTAAGCTCTAAGATGGCGCCCGCTCCTTCCGGCAAAACGCCTTCTAAGGGGGGGTGAATCATACCGCCCACCATCGTTGACAGTACCAGCAAAACACCAAGCGGCACCCAGTATGACACGCCATGTAATGCATGCGCTTCGGTCTTTTCTTCCCCATGAAATACCAGCCAAATCAACCGGAAAGTATACATAGAGGTTAAAAAAGCGCCCAACAAGCCTGCCCAAAACAGGCCTTGATGACCTGACGCCCACGCTTCCCACAAAATTTCGTCTTTAGAATAATAACCGGCGGTAACCAGTGGCAAGGCCGCTAAAGCTGCGCCCCCAACAATAAAACAGGCATAGACGAACGGAATTTTTTTACGCAAGCCACCCATTTTGAAAATATTCTGTTCATGATGACAAGCTACAATCACTGCACCGGCCGACAAAAACAGCAAGGCTTTAAAAAACGCATGGGTCATTAAGTGAAATACAGCCGCTTGCCATGCACCCGCGCCTAGCGCCAAAAACATATAACCAATTTGACTCATGGTCGAGTAGGCTAACACCCGTTTAATATCGGTTTGTACTAACGCTGAAAAGCCCGCAATGACCAGGGTTGTAGCACCAATTGCGCCCACTAACTCTAATACTGCCGGCGCCGCTTCAAACACAGTATGCATGCGCGCAATTAAATATACCCCTGCCGTCACCATAGTCGCGGCGTGAATTAACGCTGACACGGGAGTCGGTCCGGCCATCGCATCGGCGAGCCAGGTTTGTAGTGGGATTTGCGCCGATTTGCCCACTGCGCCGCCCAATAACATTAACGCTATCCAATTGGCCGTTGTGCTGCCCGACACCAAAAATTGTGGAGCCTGAACGACAAGTTTATGAATATCCAACGTACCCATTTCCCGAAACAGCATAAACAGCCCGATGGCTAAAAACACGTCACCGACGCGCGTGACCGTAAAGGCTTTAATGGCAGCGCGTCCGTTGGCTCGATCGTGAAAATAAAAACCAATCAACAAATACGAACAAATCCCCACCCCTTCCCAGCCGAGGTAGAGCAGCATTAAGTTATCGCCTAAAACCAGCAATATCATGCTGGCGACAAATAAATTCATATAGCTAAAGAAACGCGCATATCCCGGGTCGCCACGCATATACCACGAGGCAAATAAATGAATAAAAAAGCCTACGCCGGTAATGACCCCCAGCAACGTCAACGACAACCCATCTAAATGCAACCCAAAGGCCGGACTAAAATGACCAATCGTCAGCCAGTGCCAGAGTTCCTGGTGAAAACTTTGACCTGCCGGAATATGTGCCAAAAAATCCTGACCCGCCAATAATGCAGTTAATGCCGACAGTCCAAGTGAGCCTACGCCAATGGTGGCCGCAATATTTTCAGACAAACGGTCCCGAAAAACAGCCAGCAAAATAAATCCAATAAGTGGAAATAAAAAGGTTAAACTGAGTAAATTCATCCATGCATCTCACTGGCTGCATCAATATCCAGATGATGGAAACGATGATAAAACTGCAACACAATGGCTAATCCAATACACGCTTCAGCCGCCGCCAGGGTTAAAATCATAATAAACATGACCTGACCATCGGCTTGTATATGGCCGCTACCCGCAACCACAAAGGCTAAGGCTGCGGCATTCATCATCACTTCAAGGCTCATTAACATAAACAGTAAATTGCGCCGAACCATTACGCCATAAAAGCCCAGTGCAAATAATAAAGCTGCCACAATCAAGCCATGGGTCATGGGCAGACCTGTCGCCAGGCTATCGACCGCTACAAAAGGTACCATGCTTTATTTCTCCCCGCGAACCGGTGAATTGAGCTCATCAATGGGCTTTTTACCCAAATGATACGCCGCCACCAACGCTGCCAATAACAGCATCGATGCCAATTCAACTAATAGTAAATACGGCCCATATAACGTTATGCCCACTTGTTTAGCCGACACAATTTGCCCCGTCATATTTGGCATGGCAACACGATGAGCCAGCAAATAATGATTTTGATATTCGAGCATGGGCACTAAAGCCAGCACCATTAAGACACACATCAGCGCAGGACTGGCAATGGCTTTACTGTTTAACCAACGTTTTTCCTGTTCGGCAACCTGACTGCCCATATTAAGCATCATGACTACAAATACAAACAACACCAAAATAGCGCCCGCATAGACGATAATTTCGAGAGCACCTGCAAACGGTGCCCCCATGCAAAAAAACATACCTGCGACTGCCAATAACGACACAATCAGATTAAGCAAGCCATGCACCGGATTGGCATGCGTTACCATACGCAACGTCGCCCACAGCGCCATGGCGGCACATACATAAAAAGGCCAAATCATGGTAACAAGCTCCGTACATCAATAGGTGCCGCTTCAGACTCGGCCGCACCCTTAGGTTTGCCTGCAATGGCCATGCCCGTAACTCGATAAAAGTTATAATCCGGATATTTACCCGGACCTGATATTAATAAATGTTCTTTTTCGTAAACTAGATTTTGGCGTACAAACTCGGCCATTTCAAAATCAGGGGTTAACTGAATGGCCGTCGTCGGACAGGCCTCTTCACACATTCCGCAAAAAATACAGCGCGAAAAATTAATACGAAAAAATTCGGGATACCAGCGTCCATCTTCGCGTTCGGCTTTTTGCAGCGAAATGCAACCAACCGGACACGCTACCGCACACAAGTTACACGCCACGCAACGCTCTTCACCATCAGGGTCACGAGTTAGGACAATACGGCCGCGATAACGGGGCGGCGGATTGACAGCTTGCTCCGGGTACATCAAGGTATCGCGCTTACGAAAACCGTGGCTAAAAACCATGACCAGACTGCGTAAAATAGAGCCAAAGCCGGTGACCAAGCCAATTACAGGTTTTAACATGCCTAACTCCTACAATCGGCTACCACAAAATTACGGCTGCTGTCATCAATAGATTTAACAATGCCAATGGCAGACACACGGTCCAGCCAAACGACATCACCTGGTCATAACGCGGACGCAACAATGAGGCACGGGCCAAAATAAACATCATAATAAAGAAACAGGTTTTCATTAAAAACCAAAAAACGGGAGGAATAAACGGAATATCCAAATTAAATGGCGCAAGCCACCCGCCAAAAAACAGCGTGGTGATCAAAGCAGAAATTAAGACAATATTGATATATTCACCAATAAAAAACATACCCCATTTTAAGCCTGAATATTCGATATGATAACCGTCAGCCAGCTCTTGCTCAGCTTCAGGTTGATCAAACGGATGACGATGAGTCACGGCTACACCAGCAATCAAAAACACCAAGAACGCCAGAAACTGAGGTACGATAAACCATACGCCGCGCTGGGCTTCGACAATATCGCGCAAGTTAAACGAGCCTACAATGGCCACAATGCCCATCAACGAAATGCCCATAAACACTTCATAACTGACGGTTTGAGCGGCTGAACGCAATCCGCCCAGTAACGAATATTTATTGTTCGAAGACCAGCCTGCGAACATAACTGCATACACGGCCAGGCCTGCCATGCCGAAGAAAAACAATAAACCGATGTCTAAATCGGCCACGCCTAAACTCGGAGAAATGGGAATGACCAAAAACGACAATAAGGCCGTCATCATGGCGACTGCAGGGGCCAAAACAAAAATCTTTTTATCGGTAAAATGCGGCGTAACGTCTTCTTTGAACAACATTTTAATCATGTCGGCCACAATTTGAAATAATCCAAATGGCCCAACACGATTGGGTCCATAGCGGTCTTGCCACCAGGCCAGCACACGGCGTTCCACAAAGGTCATGAAGGCCGCCAGTAATACCAGCACCAACAAAATAATGATTGCCTGTACCACTGAAAACCAGACATTCCAATGCGCCTGGGTCATCCAAGAACTTAAAAATCCGGGAATTTGACTGTCAATACGCATATTACACCCCGCCTGCAGGCTGCATCGGTGCAACGATCCGAAGGCTGATCGGAGCCTGCACGTCCAGGACAGGTGCCTGTGCGACCGGATAGCCCACCATACCAAACGGTAAATCATCGACCTGTTTGACAGGCATATTGAGCTGAAAACCGTTTTGCTCTAACTGCACCATCTGTCCGTCATTGAATCCTAGCGCCGCCATGCTGTCAGAACTGACCCACAGGCTAGGCAACTGTTGTGCTGCCTTCATTCGCTCCTGAATAACCGGACTACGCGCACTTAGTTCATCACTGCCAAAAATGGAATAAATCGGTAACAATCGATGATTATCAGCCGTTAAGGTCTGCGCAGATTGTTCAGTCGCAGGGGCTGCATAATGCTGAATCGGACGCTTGGGCAAGATATCGAATAATCGTACACCCGGGTCGCCTGCCTTTAAGTGGCCGCCTACTTCATCTTGAAATTTATTCCAAGCTTGCGGAGAGTTCCAGCCGGCCGCCCAAGCAAACGGAATCAATGAACCATCTTCTTGCGGCCCTACATAGCCTTCCATCGAAAACGTCAGGGCGCTGTCTTTATCTTGAGGCGCACGGGGCTCGCTCACTGCCAATTGCGCCCGCATTGAAGTACGTCCCGAATAACGACGCGGTTCACGGGCAATTTTTAACCCTTGTACGCGATAACCGGCATGAGGGGCTGCATCGATAATTTTAGCCAGTTGCGGAATTCGCGCACCAATGGCTTCAATCACATCATCAAGCACTAGCCATTCAGGCGGCCGTCCTTGTAGCCCTTGCCGAATGACGTGCAACCAGCGCCAGCTTTCCTTAATGGTAATGGTTGGGTCATAATATTCCGGGGCATACACCTGAAAATAACGCTGCGCCCGCCCTTCATTAGACACCACCGTACCGTCCCCTTCAGCAAAACTTGCCGCCGGCAACACGATGCGCGCTTTATCTGCGGTCGGTGTCTGTTGATGGTCAAGCACCAACACGGTTTTCGCCTTGTTTAATAACTGTTGAACGTGTGCAGCAGGCAAGCGTTTAAACACATCATTTTCTGCAATCACCAGCGCATCATAATCGGCTGCCAAGACTTCTTGCAAATTTAATCCGTCCAAAAATGCCATACCCATGCTGTTAACCTCAGGCAGCACCAGCGTTAAGCCGGCAACCATGGGCGTTTTGGGCAACTCCGGGACTTTTACCAGTGCCGGTTTGTCGTCTTTTTTAGGAGGCGCACCGACAGCAGGCGCAGCATCTTTAGCGGCCTGTTCATTGTGCGCGGTTTCAGGAGAGGTCGTTTTTTGTGCTTCAAAAGCTGCGGTAATTCTTATGTTTTCAGCTTCAGCCTTGGCAATCGCCAGCTTGGTTTGAGCCGTTTTCTGGATAAAGACTGCCTCACGTGCACTGCTTAATTGATGCACAATTTCGGCCGCCGCATGCAAAATAGTCGCATCTTGTAAGCCTGTTCCTGCAATAATTAACGGTTTCACGGCCCCGACCAAGTGCTTAGCAATAGTCTGCACCAATTCGCCCGCTTCCTCCGATAAATCGCGCCCTGCATCAGACTGGCCTGCTACAGCACCTGCTACAGCAAAGCCGAATCGTGCAATATCGTTAGGGCTTGCCACAACTTCAGTGGTTGCAATATCCGATAATCGCGTTGCAACTCCGGCAATAATGTAAATTGGACTATGGGCATGTTGCGCAATCCGTTGAACCGGTTCAGCAAGCCAGGCTTGCGTTTTACGAGCGGCTGCCATTTTTAAGGCTTCAGATTTAGCGGCTTGTCGTACGGCCAAGGCAATACGCGGCGCAGTTTGGGTGATATCTTCCCCTAAAATTAACACGGCATCGTAACTTTCAATATCGCGTAAACTGGGGGTAAAAATCCCATCGGTCTGCAAAATATCAGCCGACAACCGAATTAAATCCTGTTCATGTTTAGGTAAACCTGTAGAAAACTGCGCAGCTCCGACCAATTCACGCAACGCAAAATTGGTTTCCAAACTGGCACGCGGCGAACCAATACCCAGAATTTTTTTACCTTTTAATTGTTCAATACTTAAATCCAGGGCAGCATCAACAGTCAATTCTTGCCGTTGTGCACCCTGCTGTAACATGGCACGGCGCGGCCGATCCGTACGATTTACATAGCCATAACCAAACCGGCCACGATCACATAAAAAATAATGATTAACATCGCCATTAAACCGATTTTCAATACGCCGCAACTCGCCATAACGCTCGCCCGGCGACGTGTTACAGCCTACTGAACATTGCTGGCATATACTGGGTGCGTACTGCATATCCCATTTACGGTTATAACGTGCACTGTGGGTTTTATCGGTAAAAACACCGGTTGGACAGACTTCGACCAAATTACCTGCAAATTCACTCTCCAGCACGCCATCGGTTTCGCGGCCAAAATACACGCGTGCCGCCGAACCATACACGCCTAAATCGGTACCGCCCGCATAGTCTTTATAGAACCTTACACAGCGATAACAGGCAATACAGCGATTCATTTCATGTGCAATAAACGGCCCCAGCTCTTGATTATGATGGGTCCGTTTGGTAAACCGATAACGCCGCCTATCATGGCCCGTCATCACCGTCATATCTTGTAAATGGCAATGCCCGCCTTCTTCACAGACCGGGCAATCGTGCGGGTGATTGGTCATTAGCCATTCAACGACACTCGCCCGAAATGCCGTCGCTTCAGCATCATCAATCGAAATAAAGGTATTTTTATCGGCCACCGGTGTCATGCAAGACATGACCAAACGGCCGCGTTTATCGTCCGCATTGGCATACTGTTTGACAGCACATTGGCGACATGAGCCCACACTGCCAAGCGCCGGATGCCAGCAAAAATACGGAATATCTAACCCTAACGACAAACAGGCCTGCAACAGATTATCTGCACCATTGACCTCAAGTTGTTTGCCATCGACATTAATGGTTGCCATGGTGTCAAATTCCTTATGCGTGGGTTATCGTTGAAGCAACAGGTGCAATACCGGCTTCAAATTCTGAGCGAAAATATTTTAAGGCACTTTGCAGGGGTTCCATTGCGCCCGGTGCATGTGCGCAAAAGGTTTTACCTATCCATAAATCCTTGGTAAGCTGGGTCAGACGGTCAATATCATCAGGGTGACCTTGCCCGTGTTCGAGCGCCTGCAACAGTTTAACCGTCCATGGCAAACCATCACGACACGGCGTACACCAGCCACACGACTCACGCGCAAAAAATTCTTCCAGATTGCGCACCAGCGAAACCATGTTTTGCGTTTGGTCGACCACCATTAGCAGGCAGGTCCCCAAACGGCTGCCCGCTTTCATAATGGTGTCGGCGTCCATGGGTAAATCCAAATGTTCAGGCATTAAAAAATCGGTTGAGGCGCCACCCGGCAACCAACACTTTAAGGTAAGACCCTCTTGCATACCACCCGCATGATGCTCAATCACTTCGCGCGCTGTAGTCCCAAATGGCAACTCCCAGAGGCCCGGAAATTTAACCTTGCCCGATGCGCCAAAAATTTTGGTTCCCGGGTCAGGGCTTTTACCCTGCGCTAAGCCTTTATACCACTCGGCACCGCGTAACACGATGTTGGGCACATTGGTTAAAGTCTCGACGTTATTTACAATGGTTGGACGGCCCCAGGCTCCGGCTACCTGCGGAAAAGGCGGCTTGGTACGCGGATTGGCACGGCGACCCTCAAGCGAATTAATCAGTGCGGTTTCTTCTCCGCAAATATAACGTCCCGCTCCGGTATGCACATACAGTTCAAAATTATAACCGCTGCCTAAAATATTTTGCCCGATATAGCCTTTGGCACGCGCCTGTTCAATGGCGGCGTTTAAGTTTTTAGCCGCCTGCACATATTCACCGCGAATAAAAATATAGCCCGCCGTCGCACCGATGGCAAACCCTGTGGCAATCATGCCTTCAATCAACTGATGCGGTAATTTTTCCATGAGCAACCGGTCTTTAAAAGTGCCCGGCTCCATTTCGTCGGCATTGCAAATGAGATAGCGCGGCCCACCATCAATCGGGGGCAATAACGACCATTTAATCCCGGCCGGAAATCCTGCACCGCCACGACCTTTTAACGTGGCATCTTTAACCACGCCCTGCACGGCGGCTGGGGTCATGCCCAAGGCTTTTTTCATGCCTGTATAACCTTCAAGCGATTCATACAGGTCAATATCCAGAACATGTGAAGCACGGCTTAACCGCCATGTTAAAGGCTTCGTTTCAGCATTGGCGGTGGCTGCGTCGCCATAGATGGGTATCGGTTGCGTATTCATACATAAGACTCCAACAACGGTGCAATGTGCGCAGCAGTGATCAAGTCATGAATATCATCATCAATCATCAAGGTCGGGGCTTTATCGCAATTACCCAAGCAGCAAATCGGCAATAAGGTAAACCGTCCATCAGAGGTGGTCTGGCCATACTCAATGCCCAGGGTCTGCTTGAAAGCAGCAGCCAGATGTTCGGCACCCATTAAGTAACAGGCGATTGAATCACACAATAAAATGACATGACGACCCACCGGCTGGCGGTAAATGCGGTTATAAAACGTGGCCACGCCTTCGACATCAGCCAATGAAATGCCCAGCAGTTGGGCAACAGCCAAGACTTGCGCATCATTCACCCAGCCGTTAATTTTTTGCACGATTTTTAAGGCATCAAGACTGGCCGCACGCGGGTCAGGATAATGATGCATATGATGTTCAATATCCTGGCGAACGGCCGAGCCCAAAATTGCATCGACCTCTACGCGAGGCTGTTTATCGGTTAAAATTTTCATGTCAACTGTCCTTAACGGTCTACATCAGCCATCACAAAGTCAATCGAGGCTAAATAGGCGATTAAATCCGAAATCATACTGCCGTTAATCACTGACGGAATTTGCTGCAAATGGGTAAAGCTAGGTGTACGAATACGGGTGCGATAGCTCATCGTGCTCTTGTCTGAGGTTAAATAATAGCTGTTGAGACCTTTAGTGGCCTCAACAATGGTACAGGCCTCACCTGCCGGCATAATCGGGCCCCACGATACCGACAAAAAGTGGGTAATCAGGGTTTCGATATCATGCAATGTTTTATCTTTAGGGGGAGGTACGGCTAGCGGGTGGTCGGCTTTGTAAGCACCGGCGGGCATGTGTTCCATACATTGACGAATAATCCGGAGCGATTGTCGCATTTCTTCGATACGCAACATGCACCGGTCATAGGCATCACCACGATGACCCACCGGTACTTCAAACTCAAAATTTTCGTAACCGCAATAGGGCCGTGCTTTTCGCAGGTCAAAATCCACCCCGGTCGCCCGCAGTCCTGGCCCGGTCACCCCCCATGCCAATGCCTGACGGGCATCGTATTGGGCCACATCACGGGTGCGCGCAATCATGACGCTATTTTGCATGGCCGCTTTGATGTATTCATCTAAACGCTTGGGCAGCCAGCTTAAAAATTCCTGAACAAGACGCTCCCAGCCGCGCGGTAAATCATGGGCCACGCCGCCAATCCTGAACCAGGCAGGGTGCATACGAAAACCGGTAATGGCTTCAATCACGTCATAGGCTTTTTGACGGTCGGTAAAGGCAAAAAAGACGGGGGTCATGCCGCCGATATCTTGAATAAATGTACCCAAAAACAACAAATGCGACGTGATGCGAAAAAACTCACTCATCATAATGCGAATGGTATCCACCCGCGCTGGCACCTTAATGCCCGCCAGCTTTTCAACCGTCATGACATACGGTAGGTTATTCATCACCCCGCCCAAATAATCGACGCGGTCGGTATACGGAATAAACGAATGCCAGGTTTGACGCTCAGCCATTTTTTCGGCACCGCGATGGTGATAGCCAATATCGGGAATACAATCAATGATTTCTTCACCGTTTAATTGCAGCACAATCCGGAATGCACCATGCGCAGAAGGGTGGTTGGGGCCCAGATTTAAAAACATAAAATCTTCATCACGGCCGCTACGTTTCATGCCCCACTCTTCAGGCTTAAAACGTAAATTTTCCTGTTCAAAATTCAGTTTGGCCGCGTTTAACCGGTACGGGTCAAACTCGGTGGCACGCGCCGAGTATTCCTTGCGTAACGGATGACCTTCCCAATATTTAGGCAATAAAATACGCTGCAAATGCGGGTGACCATCAAAGACAATGCCGAACATGTCCCAGGCTTCGCGCTCGTACCAGTTGGCATTAGGCCAAATACGGGTGGCCGTCGGGCAATGCAAATCCGCTTCACTCAAGGCCACTTTAATGCGAATATCGCAATTACGCTCAAGCGACATTAAATGATAAAAAACCGTAAAATCAGACGGCGGCAAACCTTCGCGATGTTTGCGCAGCCGTTCATCGATGGCTGCCAAATCAAACAGCATGACATACGGTTTAGGCAACATGCGCAAAAACATCAATACATCAAGCAGTTGGCTACGCGCTACCCAAATGGTCGGCATATCATCTAGCGTCGCTTGTACGGTAAAACCGTCACCAAAGCGCGCATGCAGCTCACTTAAAACCATAAAGGCAGCGCGCGTTTCCTGTGGCATAGCATCGGGTGGCGCAGTTTGAGTGTCAGCCATAACAGCAGGCATCCTGTTTTTTAATCTTAAGAAAATTTTTAAACGTTACACACGCTTAAACCGTCAAATTTCATCAGGTGAACGTAAATTCGTCACTGCAATTCGGGCCGCCTGTTTGCGGTCTCGTTCGGGCTGCATTACGGGCCGATAAATATTTTGGTCGCCCACAACCGATGATAAGGGCCGGCGCTCCTTCCCAATCGATTCTTGCAACAAGATAACCGCCTGCATAAACGCTTCAGGACGGGGTGGACACCCCGGCACATAGACATCAACCGGAATAAACTTATCAACGCCCTGTACAACCGAATAAATATCGTACATTCCGCCCGAATTGGCACATGCTCCCATCGAAATGACCCATTTTGGCTCAAGCATTTGCTCATACAGTCGTTGAACGACCGGTGCCATTTTAATAAAACACGTACCGGCCACTACCATTAAATCGGCCTGACGGGGTGATGCACGAATAACTTCTGCCCCAAAACGCGCCAAGTCATGCGGTGAGGTTAATGCGGTCGCCATTTCAACATAACAGCACGACAACCCGAAATTATAGGGCCACAGAGAGTTTTTACGCCCCCAGTTGACTGACAGGTGGGCTAAGTCTTCAAGTTTGGTCATAAAAATATTTTTATTGATTTGATCTTCCAGTGGGTCACTTACCACGGGACGATTTAATGATGGTAACTCAAGATTGTCAGCACCTGCTGGCGTTAGGGTATATTTCATACCAACCCTCGACCTGTTAAAAAATTATCATGAGCCAAAAAATATCGGCGAATTTTGTCTAAACGTTAGGCCTTGTGTAAACTGATAGGCGCTTCAATATCCACAGCATGGTTAGCAGCAGGCTGCGCAGCATACATCTGACCCGACAATTGCGCAGGCACTTTGCCGGTCGCATCGCGTTCTAACTCTTCAATTGTGGTAAAACGCGTCACTTCCGCCAGGTTAAGCGGCCCCGAAAAAGGGGCACCACTGTCTATGGCGGCTTGTTTTTTAACCGCAATAATATGATTTTCAGGTGACCATTGCAGCGCACCTAATCGCCAGATATAAACCAGACCAATCAATAACACAGTAATGAAGATGGTGACCTCTATAAAGCCCGCCCAGCCTGCTTGACGCACTGCTGTTGCCCAAGCATATAAAAATAATGCTTCGACATCAAAAAGTACGAAAAACATGGCAATAAGGTAAAATTTAGCCGACAAGCGCATACGCGCGCCACCTGCCTCAACTACGCCAGACTCAAACGGTTCGTTTTTGGCAACCCCCTTATCGCGGCCGCCTAACAGTTGCGGAACCGTCAGCATAAAAAGGCTTAAAACTAACACTCCGATGACATAGGCAATCAAAGACCAATCGTGGGCAGTTATCAGGCTCATGTAGGGCTCCTGCATGGTTTTCCAAGTCTATTGTTTTAAAATAGCCCTCATCAACCACGCGCATTAATGTTATCAATATAATTAATGCAAACTATACCGATTTTGCTGCAATTTTTCTACAAAGATATTGCAAAGATTAAAGCAAATTACTTAATCGTGTTCATTTTTAGGGCAATTAACACGTTTTAAGCAACTCAACGGCGCTTTAACGCGGCATGTTATCAGGCAACCTACGTACGACCTTGCTCTAAAACATCAAATAACGTATCGGCAATTGAGGTGCCAAATTGGGCATCTATTTCTCGGATACAAGTCGGACTGGTTACATTAATTTCGGTCACATATTCGCCGATCACGTCAAGACCCACAAAAATAAGACCTTTTTTGCGCAATATCGGTCCGACTTTAGCGGCAATATGCCAATCGTGGTCTGTCAACGACCTTGCTTCGCCTCGGCCACCGGCGGCTAAATTTCCACGGGTTTCGCCTTGTGGCGGTATACGGGCCAGGCAATACGGTATCGGCTCGCCATTGATCATCAAAATACGTTTATCGCCCTGTACAATATCGGGAATATAACGCTGCGCCATAATCGGCCATTGTCCCAAACCCGTCAATAATTCAAGCGTAGCACCAATATTGGGACTGCCCGTTTGCAGACGAAAAATACCCGCACCGCCCATACCATCTAGCGGTTTAACGATCACATCACCATGTTCGGCAATAAAAGCACGCAATAACGTTTCCTGACTACTGACTAATGTTGGCACCATGAGCTCACTAAATTGAGTGGCAAACAGTTTTTCATTACAGTCGCGCAAACTTTGTGGTTTATTAATAATCCAAGCGCCTTCACGTTCAGCCTGTTCCAGAATATATGTGGTATAAATAAAGCGTAAATCAAATGGTGGGTCTTTGCGCATTAAAATAACGTCATAATCGGCCAGAGATTCTACCACGGCAGCGCCTAATCGATAAAAATCTGAGGTCTTTTCAAACACCTCTAACGGCTGTATGGTTCCAAAGGCATGCCCGTTTTGAATAAATAAACCACCCTGCAAGGCATAGCCTAACGTATGACCACGTCTTTTAGCCGCCCATAACATCGCCAGGGTCGAATCTTTTTTAATATTGATCCGTTCAATGGGATCCATGACTACCAAAACGCGCATATTGACCTCGCTTGTCGAATTACAGACTAAATAGGTTGAAAACTCGGCCCTATCTTAGTCGGTTATTATCTGTTTAAAAGAGATTAGGATATCCAATAAAAAAACCGACACTAAGGCCGGTTCTTTAATCCATCACATTCTTGATTAAACTTCAGCAATATCACTAGATGATGAAGACAACTGACGGTCAACCAATTCAACATAAGCCATAGGGGCCGCATCGCCTGCACGATAACCCGCTTTAAGCACACGTAAATAACCGCCATTACGCGCTTTATAACGTGGGCCTAATTCATTAAACAATTTACCGACCATGCTCGCACTGCGTGTACGTGCAAATGCCAAACGACGATTGGCAACGGTGTCATGTTTGGCTAAAGTAATCAACGGTTCAGCTACACGGCGCAATTCTTTAGCTTTCGGCAGCGTCGTTTTGATTAATTCATGTTCGAACAATGAATTAGCCATATTTTGAAACATAGCTTTACGATGGCTACTGGTACGGCCAAGTTTTACACCACTATTACGGTGACGCATGGTGAATTCCTCTGGTTAGCGGCTACGATAGGCAAAGCGATCATCGACGCGTAAACTAGCAGGGGGCCAGTTGTCTAAACGCATGCCGAGTGATAAATCTTTGGCAGCCAAAACATCCTTGATCTCAGTGAGCGATTTTTTACCGAGGTTAGGCGTTTTAAGCAGCTCGACTTCGGTTCGTTGCACCAGATCACCAATATAATAAATATTTTCCGCCTTCAGGCAATTTGCTGAACGAACGGTTAATTCCAAATCATCGACAGGACGCAGTAGAATCGGATCAATCTCTTCACGACTGGTTACTGGCTCTGGCGTATAATCTTTTTGTAAATCTACAAAGACCGCAATTTGCTGTTGTAAAATGGTTGCTGCTTTACGGATCGCTTCTTCAGGGTCTACAGCGCCATTGGTTTCAAGTTCAATAACTAGACGGTCTAAATCGGTACGTTGCTCAACACGTGCATTTTCAACAGTATACGATACACGTTTAATGGGGCTATAACTGGCATCAAGTTGCAAGCGACCCACCGGACGTGTTTCTCCTTCCGGAAAACGAACATCAACCGGTTCATATCCACGACCTTGAACAACTCGCAACGTCATTTTTAAATGACCCGTCGCGCCTAAAGTCGCAAGCACATGCTCAGGATTGACAATTTCTACATTATGCGGTAAACGTAAATCGGCTGCCGTTATGATAGCCGGCCCTTGTTTGTCCAGCGTAATAAAGGCTTCGTTTTGCTCAAACAATTTAAGCGATAGCCCTTTAAGGTTTAACAACAGTTCTACAATGTCCTGTTGCAGGCCTTCAAGTGTACTATACTCATGCTCAACGCCTGTTATCTCAACATCGACTACCGCCGCACCCGGCAGTGAAGACAATAAAATGCGACGCAAAGCATTTCCCAATGTATGACCAAACCCCCGCTCAAGCGGCTCTAAAACCACTTTTGCAGTCGTTGCAGTTGCCGCCTCCACCTGAATGGCGTGGGGCGTCAGAAACTCGTTTGCAGTACGTGTCATGGTGCCACCTTGATTGGGATCAATAAAAAAGAAAAATGATATAGTATCTTGTAGTGCAGGCGAATATTACTTCGAATACAATTCTACAATCAAACTTTCATTAATTTCAGCAGGCAAATCTGAACGATCTGGGGCTGCTTTGAAGGTACCTTCCAATTTTGTATGATCAACTTCAATCCAGGTAGGAATACCACGCTGAGTGCCTAACTCCATAGCCGTTTTAATACGTTGCTGCTGTTTAGCGCCCTCATAAATGGCCACAACGTCACCCGCCTGTACCTGAATAGAGGCGATATTGACGCGGCGACCGTTTAACGTTACAGAACGATGGCTGACCAACTGACGTGCTTCTGAACGCGTTGAACCAAAACCCATACGATAAACAACATTATCTAAACGGCTTTCTAGCATTTTTAACAAGTTTTCGCCAGTCGCGCCTTTCATGCGCGCTGCTTCTTTGTAATAATTGCTAAATTGTCGCTCTAGCACTCCGTAAATACGACGTACTTTTTGTTTTTCACGTAACTGAACTGAATACTCGGATTGTTTAGCTCGGCTTTGGCCATGTTGACCAGGCGGTTTACCCGCTTTCACCGTTTTAACATCGAAGGGCTTGATGCCAGATTTTAAATGCAGATCCGTACCTTCACGGCGCGCGAGTTTGCATTTTGGACCAATATAACGAGCCATGAATGATTCTCCTTAAACGCGACGTTTTTTAGACGGACGGCAGCCATTATGCGGAATCGGCGTAACGTCTGTAATACTGTTGACTTTATAACCCAATGCGCCCAATGCGCGTACCGCAGACTCACGACCCGGACCTGGTCCTTTGACCAAAACGTCCAAATTTTTCAGACCATAATCCAGTGCGGCTTTGCCGGCGACTTCAGCCGCGACCTGTGCTGCAAATGGGGTCGATTTACGTGAGCCACGGAAGCCCTGTCCACCAGAGGTAGCCCAGGCCAGTGCATTACCTTGACGATCGGTAATAGTCACAATGGTGTTATTAAAAGACGCGTGAATGTGTGCAATACCCTCAGATACGGTTCGAGTAACCTTCTTGCGGGTGCGTGTATCTTTTGCCATCTTTTAGCTTCCAAAAGGCTTATTTTTTAATCGGTTTACGTGGACCCTTACGAGTACGCGCATTTGTTTTAGTGCGTTGACCATGAACCGGTAAACCCCGACGATGACGTAAACCGCGATAGCAGCCTAAATCCATCAAACGTTTAATGTTCATTGAAATTTCGCGACGTAAATCACCTTCGGTAGGAAGTTTATTGATTTCTTCACGAATCGCATCTAATTGGGCATCTGACAATTCCCGAATTTTTGTAGTAGGTGCAATCCCCACAGCGTTTAAAATATTCGCTGCAGTATGACGACCAACTCCAAAAATATAGGTCAGTGAGATAACCGCATGTTTGTTGTCAGGAATATTGACACCGGCAATACGGGCCATTCTGTTCTCTCCATAATGGCTTTACGACAATGAAAGCCCCTTCAAATTGAAGGCGCGTATCATACCGCAAAATACCTTATAAAATCAACAGCAAAAAAGAATTAACCTTGACGCTGCTTATGACGAGGTTCAACGCTACAAATAACGCGAATTACCCCATTACGACGGATAACTTTACAGTTACCACACATTTTTTTAACTGAAGCACGGACTTTCATAACGCTACCTCTCGTACGATCCACTGCAAAACGACACCGTTTAAAAAAACGCTGCCAGTTACTTAACACTTATAGTATTAAGCAAGTTCGTAAACGCATTATTCATTAATACGCGTTGTTGTCTTTTTTAATAGTGACTGATTATGATACTGCTGAGAAGTTAATTGAGCCTGAACCTGGGTCATAAAATCCATGACTACCACTACCACAATCAATAGCGAAGTCCCACCTACATGAAATGGAACATTAAAAGCTGCCTGTAAAATCATTGGTAACAAACAAATAATGGTGATATAAATGGCCCCAATAAACGTTAGGCGATTTAAAACCAAATCTAAATAACGACTGGTTTGCTCACCCGGGCGTATACCAGGTACATAGGCACCACTGCGTTTTAGGTTCTCAGCTACCTCTTTCGGACTAAACACCAATGCGGTATAAAAATAGCAAAAGAAAATAATCAGTACCGCAAACAAAACCAAGTACAGGGGTTGGCCAGGAGCTAGCACTAAAGCCATATCTTGAAAAAACCGCTGCAAAACATTAGGGTTAGGGACATTACCGATCCATTGTCCTAAAGTAGCCGGAAACAATAACAAGGAACTGGCAAAAATCGCAGGAATCACCCCTGCCATATTAATTTTTAACGGCAAATGACTGCTTTGCGCTGCAAACAATTTACGGCCTTGTTGTTGCTTTTGAGCGTAATGTAAGGGAACTCGGCGCTGAGCCCGCTCCATAAATACGACAGCAGCCACGACTAACAATCCCAGTACCGCCATAATGAGTAACATAACCAAACTGGTCGTACCGTTTTTAACTTGGTCAAACGCCTGAATAACCTGACTTGGCATCGTCGCCACAATCCCGGCAAAAATCAGCATGGAAATACCATTTCCAACGCCACGCTCAGTAATTTGTTCACCTAACCACATTAAAAACATAGTTCCAGCCACCAGTGAGGTGACTGCCGGAACATAAAACGCCAATCCCGTTGATAAGGTGATATGCTGACTGATCAATCCAGCCGACATTCCGACGGCTTGAACCAATCCCAGCAACAATGTTCCCTGACGGGTCAATTGATTAATTTTCCGCCGTCCGGTTTCCCCTTCTTTCTTTAATGCTTCTAATGAGGGAACAACGGTGGACATAAGCTGTACAATAATGGACGCCGAAATATAAGGCATAATGCCTAAAGCTAAAATCGACATACGTTCTAGGGCACCACCCGAAAACATATTAAACAAACTTAAAATGGTGTTCTTATTTTTTTCAAATAAATTGGCTAGCTGATCAGGATTAATACCTGGAACAGGAATATGCGCACCCAACCGAAAAACGATCAGGGCGCCAAATAAAAACAATAGCCGCTGCACCAACTCTCGATAACCTTCACGGGCCAAAGGATTAGCAGGTGAATGACGTCCTAAACTGGGCAGGGCCACGTAGTTATTCCTCGACTTTGCCGCCGGCTGCTTCAATGGCAGCACGCGCACCTTGAGTCAATGCTACACCTTGTACCGTAAATGCACGGCTTACCGTGCCAGATAACATAATACGTGCACGAATCTTATCGTTACGTACTAGATTAGCCGCTTTTAAGGTTTCTAGGCTGATAATATCACCGTCAATTTTATTCAATTCAGATAAACGAACTTCAGCCGTTTGCATGGCAAGTTTGCTCGTAAAACCAAATTTTGGTAAACGACGATATAATGGCATTTGACCGCCTTCAAAACCTGCACGAATACTTGAACCCGTACGGGAGGTCTGACCTTTAACGCCACGACCCGCGGTTTTACCTAAACCCGAACCAATTCCACGACCCACGCGGCGATGTTCACGTTTTGCACCTTCTGCAGGTGCCAACTCATTTAAACGCAGAGTCATGGCTTATTCCTCGACACTGACCATATAATAAACCTGATTAATCATACCTCGATTTGAAGGAGTGTCTTGCACTTCAACCGTATGACCAATGCGACGTAATCCTAAACCCTGTAAACACAATTTATGGTTTTTTAACCGGTGTGCACTGGATTTTTTCTGGGTAACTTTAATCATTTTCATGTTTATTTTATCCCCGAATTTCATCAACAGTTTTGCCGCGTTTTGCCGCAACTTTTTCTGGCGATGTCATGCTTTTTAACCCTTTAAACGTTGCATAGACAACATTAGTGGCATTGGTTGAACCATAACATTTAGACAATACGTTTTTAACGCCTGCCACTTCTAATACTGCACGCATAGCTCCACCTGCAATGACACCCGTACCTTCAGAAGCAGGTTGCATATAAATGCGGCTGGCACCGTGGTTAGCAGTAATAGCATGTTGCAATGTAGTACCGTTTAAATCAACCGTAATCATATTGCGACGTGCAGCTTCTAACGCTTTTTGAATCGCCGCAGGAACTTCACGTGCTTTACCACGACCAAAACCCACTTTACCATTACCATCACCCACAACGGTTAATGCGGTAAATGAGAAAATACGACCACCTTTGACCACTTTAGCAACACGGTCAACGGCAACCAGCTTTTCTACAAAGCCTTCCATTTGTTGTTGCTGTTCAGGTTTTGCCATGATTAAAACTCCAGTCCGCCAGCACGTGCTGCATCAGCCAAAGCTTTAATGCGGCCATGATATTTAAATCCAGAACGGTCAAAGGCTACTTTGGTAATACCAGCAGCTTTAGCACGCTCAGCAATTAACGTACCCACTTTTTGGGCTGCATCAACATTACCTGTCGAACCCGAACGTAAGGACGTATCCAATGTAGAGGCTTGAACCAATACTTTGCTACCATCAGCAGAAATAACTTGTGCATAGATGTGACGCGGTGTGCGGTTAACACACAGACGAGTCGCACCCAATGCACGAATGTGCAAACGTGTGCTTTTGGCACGACGTAGCCGGGTTTGTTTCTTGTCGTTCATATTGAACCTCGCGTTTATTTTTTCTTGGCTTCTTTACGGATAATTACTTCATCCGAATAACGGACACCTTTACCTTTATAAGGCTCTGGCGGACGATAAGAGCGAATATTAGCCGCTGCTTGTCCAAGTAACTGCTTGTCGTTAGACTTCAAAATAATTTCAGTCGGAGTCGGGGTTTCAGCAGTAACGCCTTCTGGCAATTTAAAGTCAATAGGATGTGAAAACCCTAAGGCTAAATTAACCATTTGACCTTTAGCCTGCGCTTTATATCCTACGCCAACCAATTGCAGTTTACGCTCAAACCCTTTGTCCACCCCAGTAATTAGATTATTAATCACTGAGCGGGCTGTCCCTGCTTGCATCCATCCCGCAGGCGTTGCCTCAACGGGACTAAATAGAAGTTGGTCATTTTCCTGTTTGAGCTCGACCAGTGCATGCAGGGTAAATTGCAGCGTACCACGACTGCCTTTTACAGATACCTGCCGACCGTTCTGAGTGACTTCTACCCCTTTAGGTAAAGTCACTGGGGCTTTTGCCACACGAGACATGAGGATACACCTATGAATAAAACGATTAAAAAAACAAACCATGAACGCCGATTTCAGTGTTCATGGATTGATTGACACACCACTGACTAATGCTCTTTAAAATCCAAGATTAAGAAACAATAGCAATTACTTCTCCGCCAATCCCTGCAGCACGGGCCGCACGATCGGTCATGATTCCTTTATTGGTCGATATAATGGCAATGCCCAACCCCTGTTTTATACGAGGTAATGCGTCTTTGCCACGATATTGACGTAAACCTGGACGGCTAAACCGTTTAATCGATTCAATAACCGGTTTACCTTCAAAATATTTTAAACTTAAAGTCAGCGTTTGCTTGCCTTCATTATCCGTCACTTCAATGCCATCAATAAAACCTTCAGATTGCAATACTTGAGCAATTGATTGTTTTAACTTAGACTGAGGCATCGAAACATCAGGTTTTTTTGCCATTTGTGCATTACGTACACGAGTTAACATGTCCGCAACGGTATCTTGCATACTCATACTGCGCGCTCCTACCAGCTAGCCTTGACCACGCCTGGCACGTCGCCTTGCATGACTTTTTCACGCAACATGTTACGCGACAAACCAAATTTACGGAAATATCCATGTGGACGACCCGTTAAGCCACAACGGTTACGCAAACGTACAGGCGATGCATTACGCGGTAAAGCTTGTAGTTTTTCCATCGCTGCATAACGCTCTTCATCGCTTGCGCTTGAACTCGCAATGGTCGTTTTTAACAATTCACGTTTAGCCGCGTACTGCGCTACCATTTTTTCGCGCTTGAGTTCGCGATTAATCATGCTCTTTTTAGCCATCTCGATCTCTTACTTGAAAGGGAAGCCGAATGCGCGCAGCAATGCACGGCCTTCGTCATCTGTGGTGGCAGTGGTGGTAATGGTAATATCCATACCGCGAATCCGGTCAATTTTATCGTAATCAATTTCTGGAAATACGATCTGCTCTTTAATCCCCATGGAATAATTACCGCGACCATCAAACGATTTTGCGGAAATCCCGCGGAAATCCCGAATCCGTGGAATGGCAATCGAAATTAAACGATCCAAAAATTCATACATGCGTTCGCCACGTAATGTGACTTTACAGCCAATAGGCCAGCCTTCGCGAATTTTAAACCCTGCAATGGAAGTCCGCGCGTGCGTAATAACAGGCTTTTGACCGGCGATTAACTGCATATCAGCAACTGCACCATCAAGCAACTTTTTGTCTTGTGATGCCCCACCAACACCCATATTCAAGGTGATTTTGGTAATCCGTGGAATCTGCATTACATTATCAACGCCCAACTCTTCTTTGAGTTTTGCCTTGAGTTCATTGTTATAACGTACTTTAAGTCTGGCCATTGCCTTTTCAACCTATGACTGTGCCACCGCCACTGGTTCACCATTTGAACGATAAACACGTGTTTTCACACCCGCTTCATCAATATGATAACCAACACGGTCAGCTTTTTGGGTTGCAGCGTTTAAAACCGCCACGTTAGAAATATGAAGCGAAGCCTCCTGAACAATGATGCCGCCTTCTGCACCCGTCGTCTGATTAGCTTTTTTATGCTTCTTAACCAAGTTTAAGCCTTCAATTACAACTCGTTCGTTGCGCACCGAAAGCACTTTACCTTGATTACCCTTTTCTTTACCTGCGATTACAATAACTTGGTCGCCTGCTTTAATTTTTGCCATAACTGCCTCTTACAATACTTCAGGGGCCAAGGAAATGATTTTCATAAATTGCTCAGTACGCAATTCACGAGTCACTGGTCCGAAGATGCGGGTGGCAATGGGGGCTTTGTTGTTGTTTAACAAAACAGCAGCATTATCATCAAAACGGATCAATGACCCATCTGGACGACGAATACCAAATTTTGTACGTACAACAACGGCGTTCATCACGTCGCCTTTTTTGACACGTCCGCGTGGAATGGCTTCCTTAACGGTTACCTTGATAATATCGCCAACTGAAGCATAACGGCGATGCGAGCCGCCCAGTACTTTAATGCACTGAACGCGGCGAGCGCCACTATTGTCTGCTACGTCGAGCATGGTTTCAGTTTGAATCATTGCCCTACTCCAAGACTGTGCATTAAAGCATAAACGACTAAGGGGTGAAGATTTTAGCCGATTTTATGATGTAATGCAAATAAAATCTTAATTCTGCCCAGCCTGTTCAATTACTTCGACTAAAGTCCACGCTTTAGTTTTAGAGATTGGACGGCACTCTTTAATGGTCACCACATCGCCCATTTTGCAGATATTGTTTTCATCATGAGCATGCAGTTTGGTTGAGCGGCGAATCATCTTGCCATAAACTGGATGCTTAATCCGACGTTCAATTAATACTACAATGGATTTTTCCATTTTATCACTGACCACACGGCCAGTTAAGGTACGTTGAATGGTGGTTTGTTCAGTCATTATACAGTCCCCTTCTCGGTGAGTAAGGTTTTTAAGCGTGCAATCATTTTACGCGCAGATTGAATTTCATGCGTGGTGCGCAATTGATTGGTTGCTTTAGCCATACGCAAACGGAACTGGGTTAACTGCTGCTCATCAAGCAACGTAGTCAACTCTTCAACAGATTTTTCACGCAAGTCTTTTGTATTCATTACATAATCGTCCGCAACACAATCGAAGTTTTGAACGGGAGTTTAGCCGCCGCAAGCGTAAAGGCTTCACGCGCCAACTCTTCAGATACCCCTTCGATTTCGTACAAGATTTTACCAGGTTTAATTTCGCAAACCCAATACTCGACGTTCCCTTTACCGTTACCCATACGTACTTCTAACGGTTTTTCGGTAATCGGCTTATCCGGAAATACTCGAATAAATAATTTACCGCCCCGCTTAACACGACGTGAAATCGTACGACGACATGCTTCAATCTGACGCGCAGTCATACGACCCCGTTGAATCGATTTTAAAGCAATGGTACCAAATGCGACGGTACTACCGCGATGCGCAAGGCCGGTATTGCGACCTTTTTGCATTTTACGGAATTTTGTACGTTTAGGTTGCAACATGGATTATTCCCCTTTGTCTGCAGCCTGACGGCCACGACCTTCACCACGACCTTCACCACGACCTTCGCTATTGCGTGGGCGACGCGGTTGGTCATCACGACCTTCGTTACGGCCATCATTGCGACCACCACGACGTTTTGCTGGGCGCACTTCATCGGCTGGTGACGGGTTCATGACCTGTTTCATACCGCCTAAAATCTCACCACGGAAAATCCAGACTTTAATGCCAATGGTTCCGTAAGTGGTTTCAGCCCGTACAGATGCATAATCGATATCAGCCCGTAAAGTATGTAACGGTACACGACCTTCACGATACCATTCAGTCCGCGCAATTTCTGCACCGCCCAAACGACCTGACACTTCAACCTTAATGCCTTTGGCACCTGCACGCATGGTATTTTGCACGGCACGTTTCATCGCACGACGAAACATCACGCGTTTTTCCAATTGTGATGCAATGCTTTCAGCCACTAAACGTGCATCTAAATCAGGACGATCAATTTCATGAATGTTGACTTGCGTCGGTACACCCATCATTTTGGTTAAATCTTTCGCCAACGCTTCAATATCTGCACCCTTGTTACCGATAACGATACCAGGACGAGCAGTCGATAACGTAATCTTAACCGCACCCGCTGGGCGTTCAATTAAGATATGGCTTAACATAGCCGCTTTTAGTTTTTTATATAAAAACGTACGCGCTTCCAAATCTTTAAGCAAATAAATGGGATACTGCTTAGGGCTAGCATACCAGTTTGCATTATGACGTTTGGTGACACCTAGACGGATGCCAATCGGATGAACTTTTTGACCCATATCAGACCCCTACCTTCACGGTGATGTGGCACGTACGTTTACTAATGCGATCGGCACGGCCTTTAGCGCGTGGTGAAATCCGCTTTAACGTGATGCCCTCATCCACATAAATGGTTGATACGCGCAAGTCGTCTACATCCAAGCTATTATTATGTTCAGCATTGGCAATAGCCGATTCCAAACATTTTTTAACCAATACCGCAGCTTTACGATTGCTAAATGATAAAATATCAAGAGCACGTCCAACCGGCTTGCCACGCACAAGGTCTGCAACCAAGCGCGCTTTCTGGGCCGATATGGCAGCGCCGCACAATTTGGCAGTAACTTCCATTTTGGGCACCTTACCGTTTGGATTTCTTGTCAACGCCATGACCACGATAGGTCCGCGTTGGCGCAAATTCGCCTAATTTGTGACCGACCATATGCTCAGTAATAATCACTGGCACATGGTTACGACCGTTATGTACAGAAATGGTATAACCAACCATATCCGGAAGAATCATTGAACGACGCGACCAGGTTTTGATTGGCTTGCGTGAGTTGCTGGCTTTGGCGGCTTCGATCTTGGCGTACAAGTGCGCATCGACGAAGGGGCCTTTTTTCAATGAACGAGGCATGTTCTAAGTCCTTACTTGACGCGGCGATCGCGAATAATCATTTTAGTGGTCCGTTTGTTACTGCGAGTTTTAAAGCCTTTGGCTTTTTGACCCCACGGGCTCACCGGTTGAATACCTTTATTACGGCCCTCACCCCCACCATGCGGATGGTCTACAGGGTTCATCGCCATGCCACGAACGGTTGGACGAATACCACGCCAACGACTGGCCCCTGCTTTACCTAATGAACGCAGATTATTCTCGCTGTTTGATACTTCACCCAACACAGCTCGACATTCAATATGAATTTTACGCATTTCACCTGAACGCAAACGTACAATCGCATAACTGCCATCACGGCCTAGTAACTGCACTGAAGTTCCAGCAGAACGCGCTAATTGTGCACCTTTCCCGATTTTTAATTCAACACAATGCATGGTCGAACCTAATGGCATATTGCGTAACGGCAAGCAGTTCCCCGTACGAATAGGCGCATCATCACCTGACTGTACAACATCACCGACATTTAACCCTTTAGGGGCAATCATATAGCGACGTTCGCCGTCAGCATACTTTAATAACGCAATATGTGAAGTACGATTAGGATCATATTCAATCCGTTCAACCGTTGCAGGAATACCGTCTTTAGTGCGTTTGAAATCAACAATACGATATAACTGTTTATGACCACCCCCGACGTGACGAGTCGTGATATGACCATTATTATTACGACCACCAGTTTTCTTTTTACTTTCTACCAACGGTGCAAATGGACGACCTTTGAACAGATGTGGATGAACCACTTTCTCTACAAAGCGCCGCCCGGGCGATGTGGGTTTAGCTTTTACGATTGGCATAATATGCGTCCTTATTCCGTAACCGTTTGCACGGCATCAGGCGTGGTGTCTGCAACCGGTACAGCCTGCCCCGCCTTAAGCGTGACATAAGCTTTTTTGGTATCAGAACGACGACCAATGGTTTGACCAAAGCGCTTTGCTTTGCCTTTAATGCTTACGGTATTGACGGCTTGAACTTCAACCCCAAACAGTTTTTCGACTGCTCGCTTGATTTCAAGTTTTGTGGCCGTTGGTGTTACTCGAAATACCTGTACACCCTGTGAATCTGCTAAGCGTTGAGCTTTTTCAGAAAAAACAGGCCCTAACAGGATCTGATACAAACGTTCGTTATTCATCCCAGTTCTACCTCCAGCTTTTTAGCTGCATCGACTGACATGATGACTTTGTCAAAAGACACCAAACTAACGGGATCAACCGCAGCAGAGTCCATAACATCTACATGTGGCAAGTTACGTGCTGCTAAATACAGGTTTTCATCGACTGCTTCAATCACAATCAAGGCACGTGTTGCGTTCAAAGCCGTTAATTTACCCAATAGTTCTTTTGTACGGGGCGCAGAAACACTTAACTCTTCAACCAATACCAACCGGTCTTGACGAACCAATTCTGCCAAGATGCACTGCATGGCACCGCGATACATCTTACGGTTTACTTTTTGTGACCAATCCTGAGGACGGGCTGCAAATGTTTTACCGCCGCCACGCCAGATAGGGCTACGAATTGAACCCGCACGCGCACGGCCCGTACCTTTTTGACGAAATGGCTTTTTACCACCGCCCGACACTTCACCACGCGTTTTTTGCGCTTTACTGCCTTGCCGTCCTGCAGACAAATAGGCTACAACGACTTGATGCACCAAGGCTTCGTTGAACTCTCTGCCGAAGGCAACATCGGACAGCTCAACCGCTGCACCAGAAAAAGTCTTCAGATTCACGTTATTCCCCTCGGGCCTTAATGGATGGACGCACGATAACATCACCCCCAATCGCGCCGGGTACTGCGCCTTTTACGACCAAAACATGACGTTCGGCATCAATAGACACGATTTCTAAACCTTGCACAGTCACACGCTCATCGCCCATGTGACCAGCCATTTTTTTACCTTTAAAAACACGACCCGGCGTTTGGTTTTGCCCCGTCGAACCATGCACACGATGCGATACCGAGTTACCATGTGTCGCATCTTGGGTCCGGAAATGCCAGCGTTTTACACCACCCTGAAAACCCTTACCCTTGCTTTGACCGGTAACGTCAACCACTTGGCCGACTTTAAACACGTCTACATCAATGCTGCCGCCGACTGCGCGATTGGCCAATTCCGCTTCAGTTGCGCGAAACTCCCAGACTCCACGTCCAGCCGCTACGCCCGCTTTTGCAAAGTGTCCTTTCATGCCAGCCGTTACCCGGCCTTCACGACGTTCGCCCGTTGTAATTTGAACCGCATGGTAACCGTCTGTTTCCAGCGTTTTAATCTGTGTAATGCGATTGGGATCAACTTCGATCACCGTCACAGGCACAGACACACCAGCATCATTAAAGACCCGTGTCATACCGCACTTGCGACCCACTAGACCTATAGTCATTGTGTTTAAACCTCTTATTAAGCCTCATGCTGTGCAATGTTGTTGCAACAGATACCGGCCGTTAGCCTAAAGCAATCTGTACATCTACACCGGCTGCTAAATCCAGCTTCATCAGTGCATCAACAGTCTTGTCTGTTGGCTGAACAATATCAACCAAACGCTTGTGGGTGCGGATTTCATATTGATCTCGCGCGTCTTTGTTCACATGCGGTGACGTTAAAACGTTAAAGCGTTCGATGCGCGTAGGCATCGGAATTGGGCCGCACACTTGTGCACCAGTACGCTTGGCGGTTTCAACAATCTCTTGAGCCGACTGGTCAATCAGACGATGATCAAACGACTTCAAGCGGATGCGGATTCTCTGGTTAGCCATTGCCACCATCTCCCAGCCAAAATAAAAACTTGTCCTTGACCACTAACATATAAAATGCGTAGCAAAGACGGTAAATTCACCAAGGTCAGGATCGATGCCCCGACTGTATGCAAACTCTGCTTAAAATCAGACTTCGCTTTAAAAGGTGACGTATTGTACTTAAGGCATGTTTAAATAACAAGCCCTTTTAACGATAAATTTAAGAGAAATGATGTTAAAAAATGCTAAACAAGGAATATTCTCGTGATTTTATGCACAATAGGCGGCTTTTAAAAAAATAATACTCAAAAATGCCGCGCCTTAATGAATAAGGATCCAATAGTTTAGCTACTTTTTATTCTTAGGTGATATCCTCCTAGGACAGTACGTTAGGATTAACGTATTATCCTATTAAATCAATCCGTACATAATTTGATTAGGTTAAGCGTCCTTGTAACACAAACTCTGCTGCACGTTCTAGTAAAGCATTGCCCGCTTTAAATTGCTCTTCCGGCACGGGTGAAATATGCTCGGCAGGTTGCACAAAAGGGCCTGGGGTTAAATCTTTATAACCATCATCGGCTAAAAATAACGCGGCATTTTCTGGGGTGGTTTCCGGGTGGAATTGAAAACCTAATACTCGTTCGCCATATTGATACGCCTGATGCGGACAAGCCGTATTTTCAGCTAGCCAAACAGCCCCTTGCGGTAAATCGAACGTATCGCCATGCCAGCTTAACACCTTGATTTCTTGAGGAAATTCAAACACTCTAAGGTTCTTTTCGGCCGCAACTGGACGGCCATAGACGGGCCACCAACCAATTTCCTTATGAGCATTGGGTTTAACGGCTGTCCCCAATGCGCTGGCAATCAATTGCCCACCTAAACATAAGCCCAGCACTGCTCCGCCCGCCTTGATATAATCGGCAATCCATTTTTTTTCGGTCACTAACCATGGATAATCGGCTTCATCATTTACACTCATGGCGCCCCCCATAATCACCAGCAAATCGACATCTTTTATCGCAGGCAAGGCAGCAATGGTCTGACCCTTAGGCACTTTATAAAACGGTGTGGTACTGATAATGGCCTGCTGCCGTTCAAGCCACTGCGCCAAACTCCCCAGACCCTCGCCTTTAATGTGCTGAAAATAATGAACCCGTAACGGTTTTCCGAGTATTACTAGGGTTAATTCGGTCATAGTGGGCACCCTTGAAAAAATAAGCAAAATAAAATTGAAGTGTAAGGTAAACGCAGCGCAAAACATGCTATTTTTAGGCCAAACCCGTATCGAATTGTTAGGATTTATGTATGCCCAGCCGTGTTCTACCCAAAAATGCTTCTAAACCCCCTTTAACTACACAAACTCACCTAGCACATTTATCTGAGCCTACACCTGGCTTTAAGGCCATAACTGCACCTGTTCACAAGGCATCAACGGTGATTTTTGAATCGGTTGCAGCGATGCGTGCACATGATTGGCGTAACGATGAAACCTATAGTTATGGCTTACACGGAACCCCGACCACGCAGCAATTACAACGCCAATTAGCCCAACTCGAAGGCGGACAGCATTGCACATTGGTGCCCAGTGGATTGGCGGCGATTTCAGTGGTGAATCTGGCCTGTCTAACGTCAGGCGATGCGGTGCTGTTGCCCTATAATGTTTATGGTCCGACGCGTGAAATGACCGAACAACTATTAGGCCGCTTTGGGGTTGAAACGATTCTGTATGACCCAGTCGATTTATCGACTTTTGAGCTGCCGGCACATGCCAAACTGTTATGGATAGAAGCGGCAGGTTCAGTAACATTTGAATTTCCTGACCTGTTGGGTCTGATTAAACGGGCCAATACCCAGCAGGTTTTAACGGTTTTGGACAATACGTGGGGCGCAGGTCTGGCCTTTAAAGCATTTGATTTACCGGAGCAATTAAAAGTCAATATCGTGGTACACGCTCTTACCAAGTATCCGAGCGGTGGGGCCGATGTGCTCATGGGCAGTATTATTACCCAAAGACAAGACCTGCATTTAAAGATTAAAGCAGCTCGTGCCCAGCTTGGCTTAGGCGTGGCCGCCAATGATGTTGAGCTGATTTTGCGTAGCTTGCCGCATATGCAGTTACGCTATGATGCCCAGGATAAAAGTGCTAGACTTCTGGCAGACTGGCTGCAAAATCGGCCTGAAATTGCGCAAGTATTGCACCCGGCCCATACCGATAATGCAGGCTATGCGCATTGGCGAACGGTTTGTGGGGCAACTCAACGCGCAGCCGGTCTATTTTCAATTATTTTCAAACCACAGTATGCCCAAGGACAAATTGACCGGTTCTGTGAGGACTTGAATCTTTTTAAATTAGGATTTAGCTGGGGTGGGCCGGTCAGTCTGGTCATGCCGTACGATCTGACAGAAATGCGCAATCCTATGCCATCTTATTTAACGACAGGCTGTTTGGTACGGCTGTGTATTGGTCTGGAAGATACGCACGATTTACAGAACGATTTGACGCAGGCTTTAAGGATGCTCTAGCCCTTTAGAGTGGATTTTTTTGGTCGATTTAAAGCGTTTTAAACACGTTCAAACACTATCGCTCAACCCAATCAAAACCAACCACCCCCAGGAGTAACCTGATGAAACCCTATAGCCTTATCGGAGTGTTCATGCTCTGCGGATTATCGGGATTAAGTCATGCCGATGTATTACGTGATGGCGGAACCGAGCATATGTACTGCTCATATAAAGGCAAAATAGCCAGCCGTCCTTGCTTGGTGCATGTTGATTATGTGCCTATTCATGCATCACACATGTTAAAAACTATACAGATTAACTGGCCCGATGGCGACGAATCCTTTTATACATGGAACTGTTTTCAAAATGAATGTACCTTGACTAAAAGTAGTGAGCGTGGTGGCTGGGCAAACTATACCGCTCAGCGTTACATAGGAGGCTATGTGATTCGACGCAACGGCCGCGAGTGGGTACGGCTGCACTATGGCCAAAACTGACCTGATTCATTAAAGGTAGATGTATTGATGTTTTGCTTCTTTTTATTGATAAAACGCCATGATTAAACGTTCAATTCATACCTTATCAATACTCTATATCTTACAAGGGTCATTTTTTAAACGATTATGGCTGCCGTTGTTGTTGCAGTTTTTATTTTCAAGTCTGGTTTATTATTATCAAACCCATTTTTTTGATTATCAAGTGCCGCTTAGTGCCTCCGTGTTTACGCTGCCGGGTATTGCCTTGGCGATTTTCCACGGCTTTTGCAATAATACTGCTTATGATCGTTATTGGGAAGGACGCAAGCTATGGGGTACACTGATTTGGCAAAGCCGTAATATCGCGCGACAAGTATTGAATTTATCGCAAGTCCCGCTTTTGGAAAAGCAAGCCTTTATCCGTCTGGTTATTGCCTTTGCGCACAGTTTGCGTCATCAGTTGCGCTATGAGGATCCTTATGGCAGCATGCAGCGCATTCTAACGCCAACACAATATGCAGCAGTTGTTCAACACCCTTTTTTAGGCCTGCAATTAAGTCAAACCATGGGCACGCACCTGGCTGACTGGCAGCAGCAAGGTTTGAT
The DNA here is from genome assembly GCA_018260315.1 of Moraxellaceae bacterium. Classification (GTDB taxonomy): domain Bacteria; phylum Pseudomonadota; class Gammaproteobacteria; order Pseudomonadales; family Moraxellaceae; genus JAGLBJ01. The sequence goes on from JAGLBJ010000001.1 coordinate 56,568, forward strand.
AAACGGCTGGGAATGGCAAACCATTGATGCCACCGTAAGAGAAATTGCTTACGTTCAGTCAGCTTGTGAACGCATTGCCAACACGCCCATTCCATTTGCTTATTTCGTCTTGCTGCATCGCACTGTATATTTGTATTGTTTTTTATTGCCGTTTGGACTGGGAACTACCATTGGCTGGGTGACGCCGATCATGGCAACCTTTGTCAGCTACACCTTTATGGCCCTTAATGAAATCGTTGATGAGATTAGCGAACCGTTTGGCACCGCAGAAAATGACCTGCCCCTAACGATGCTTAGCGATACGATTGAAACTCAACTGGCCCTGTTAAGTCAGCAAACCTTTACGCCTGAAATACGAGCGAAACTGCCGGCCAACATTATTCAATAACCCACTTTAAAAAACATTGCAATAAGCGCATCAAACCGATTAAAAACTTGCCAATTCACCAACTTCACCTAACGATTTCATCTATTTTAAAAACATTTTTACAATGCGCACTTTGTCTTCATTATTTTGTAACAATAAACAGGTTCAATAGCCTATCAATGTAAAATTCTAGGACCCTCTATGCACCCTTTTAATACAACTAAAACTCGTTTGACGCTGGCTTTGAGTGCCAGTTTATTTGCACTTGCTGCCTGTGGCGGCGGGGATAGTTCAGCCCCTGTCATCACTTCAACGCCTATTGCTCCGGTCAATGTACGCATCATTGCCACCAACGATTTTCATGGCAATATTGATGCACCTGCCGCAACCAATGGCGGAACAGTGGTTTTAGCCAGTTCAACCAATGCAGCCGGTGTACCTGTTCGTGCCGGTGGTGCTGCTTACTTGGCAACGTTGGTTAAACAGCTTAAAGCGGCTAATCCTAATAATATCGTGGTCGGTGCCGGTGATATTGTCAGTGCAGCGCCAGTCACGCCTACATTGACGCACCAGGAAGCCGCGATTGATGTCATGAATCAAATTGGCCTAGAAGTCAGTTCGGTGGGTAACCATGAATTTGACCAAGGCATGACCGAATTAAACCGTTGGCAGAATGGCGGCTGTTACCCCGGCGGTACCATTGGTGTTGATACCTGTTTACAAAACGGTACCTTTACAGGGGCTAAATGGAAATACTTATCGGCCAACGTCGTTGATGCGACCGGCAAAACGATATTGCCGGGCACCTACATCAAAACTTTTGGTGATGTACGTGTAGGCTTTATCGGTTTAACCTTAAAAGGTACCCCAAGCGTTGTCAGTGCAACCGGTGTTAAGGGTCTGACCTTTTTAGATGAAGTCAGTACGATTAATACAACGGCCGCTGCGCTTAAAAAATCGGGCGTTGAAGCGATTGTCGTCCTGATTCACCAAGGCGGTCAAAGTACAGCCTCCTTGTTTAACGATAAAACCTGCCCGGGCTTTAACGGTGAAATTGCCCCCATCGTTGATGGGTTATCTAAAGACGTTGACGTGATTGTGAGTGGTCATACGCATCAGGAATATGTCTGTAGCCGCAACGGCAAGTTGTTAACACAAACCGGTTTCTATGGTAATGCGTTGACTGCTATCGATTTAACCATTCAGCCGGGTGTTGGCGTGACGGCCAAAAAAGCGGATAATGTACCGGTTATCAATGATTTAAATACGGCCTTGCCCAGCAATTTAACGGCCTTAGCGCCCGATAGCGCAATTGCCGGTTTGGTTAAATTCTACAATGATAAGACGGCTGCCATTCAAAACCTGCCAGTCGGCACTATCACTGCACCGATTATGCGTGCCCTGTTCCCCAACACTACCAACCGTGATGAAACGGCTGAAGGTGCAATGGGTGACGTGATGGCTGACGTCTATTTAAATGGTGGCCCGCAAGCCGATTTTGCGTTTGTAAATCCGGGCGGCGTACGAGCCGATTTACCCTATAACGCCCATGGCGTGCCGGGTCAAATTACCTATGGCGACTTGTTGACGGTCGCACCGTTCGGAAATACGCTGGTAACCGTTGATATGACTGTTCCGCAAATTGTTCGTCTACTGGAAAACCAATGGGAAGCGCCAAACTGTGCTGCCAAAACCGGTGCAAATGGCTGTGGTCGCCTGTTGCAGCCTAGTGCCAACTTTACCTACACATGGGATAACAGCAAACCTGCCGGTGCGCCTGTGGGCCAAGGTGCGCGCGTTGTGGTGAGTTCGATTAAATTAAACGGTCAGCCACTGGACAGCACCAAAACCTATCGCATTACGTTTAATAGCTTCATGGCACCAGGACCGGGCGATAACTTTACGGCGGTTACGTCAGGGACTAATGTTAAAGACAGTCAGGTTAAGGATATTGATGCATTGGTTAGTTATGTTAAAGCACACCCTAACCTTGCACCGCCTGCACCCCGTGTAACTCGTATTAACTAATGACCAATTTACCCGTTACGTCTGCAAAATCGCGTCAGTCCTTTGGGCCTGGGGCGATGGCATTCTATTTGATGGTGATTATTGGCTTAGGGGTAGGATTAGCGCTCTGGTTAAACCATCATGCTCAATCTCAAGCCGCCCCTGTGCCTTTAGCCGCTCGATCCGAAGTGAGTGCTTCGAATTATTCGGCTATTATTCCCGATCAGAGCCATTCATCAATCTCTGCTGCTCTTCGTATTCAGATTCAAGACGGTATAGAAACAGGACGCGCACAGTGTTTTCATTTAATTCACCACGATACGTTACCGTATGAACAATGCCTTAAAACCTTAATTGACCAAACGCAGGCTTTATCTGCCAGGCGTTTGGGTTTAAGTTATTTTGGCTGGGTCGGCGCGATGAATTCGGTTCGTGTCGGAATGCGCGGTGCAGATGTGACCGCATGGTATATGCAGCAAACGTTTTTACCGATACAGCACCACTTGAACATCAGTGATGCTGCATTGTGTGCCATGATTGATGGAAACTGTACGGTTCGAATCGCGCAACTTAAACAACAACTGGCCGCCTCTAAACCGACTCCTGCCCAATTAGATGAAAACGGCGAAGATGGTGACCATCATGCGCAGTGGAATTGATAACGGGCAGTTTGAAAAGTTAGAGTGATGAATTACTACGAAGGAAGCAATCTCAGGGTTGCTTCCTTAACTGCTCATGTTTGTTCTTAACTAATAATTAGCTAAACCGGTTTGCCAGCTTTAGCTCGTTGAACTGCGCCCAGTAATGCTCCAATGGCTGCATAAGTCGTATCTTGCGCCAAGCCTGCGGCAAATACGCTTTTTTGTTCATGCTCAATTTCAATAAACGCCAGTGCCTGTGCATCGGTATCAGTACCCAGACTCTGCTCGCTAAAACTTAAAATTTTTACACCCCCTACAGCCTGTGCAACTGCTGCCAGTAAACCTTGTCCGATGCCCATTAGCTTTTGATTTGCCAACACCATTTGCACCTGAACCCCCTGCGCATCTGTTGCAACCGTATAGGTCACTTCAGGGCCCTGATTGACATACGTTGCCTGAAAATACTGCCAAACTTCTGCTGCACTAACCTCACAGGCAGTGGTATCAACGTGTTGCTGAATGATTTTTGAAAATTCAAGCAACCATTTGCGCGGCAAAGTTATGCCATACTGCTGCTCAAGCAAAAATGCGATTCCGCCTTTACCTGACTGACTGTTGACTCGGATAATATCCTGATAGGTACGCCCGATATCAGCCGGGTCAATGGGTAGATACGGTACCTGCCACAATCCGATGGTCGGCTGGGCAGCACGTTTGGCAAATCCCTTACGAATGGCATCTTGGTGCGAGCCTGAAAACGCCGTATGAACCATGTCGCCTACATACGGATGGCGCGGATGAATTGGCAAGCCGGTACACTGGGTCACACATTGCGCGGTTTTATCAATTTGGCCAAAATCCAGGCCACAATCAATACCTTGCGTATGTAAATTTAATGCCAACGTCACTAAATCGACATTGCCGCTACGTTCACCATTACCAAACAAGCACCCCTCTACTCGTTGCGCGCCTGCCAATTGCGCCAGCTCTGCCGCAGCGACCCCCGTGCCCCGGTCATTATGCGTATGTACCGACAAAATAAGATGCTCACGCGGCGTTAAATGCGTATTCATCCATTCAATCTGGTCAGCAAAGATGTTCGGTGTCGCGTTTTCAACCGTCGTAGGCAAGTTAATAATGACCGGACGCTGTGCCGACACCTCCCATGCCTGCAACGCCGCCTGACACGCTGCCAAAGCAAACGGCAATTCGGTCGAGCTAAAGGTCTCAGGCGAATACTGTAAAATCCACTGCGTTTGGGGTTGCTGGTCCGTTAACTGTTTTAAATACGTCACCTGTTCGGCAATCAGATTTAACACGGCATCAGTCGTCATGTTAAATACCGTATCGCGCCAGACGGGAGCCGTCGCATTATACAAATGAATGATGACGCGCGGCGCACCGGTCACAGCCTGTACGGTTCGCTCAATTAAATCCTTGCGCATTTGGCACATGACCATCACTGTCACGTTACACGGCACGCGGTTTTTTTCAATCAATTGACGGGTGAAATCAAAGTCAATCTGTGATGCCGCCGGAAAACCCACTTCTATTTCACGCAAGCCCACCCGCACCAGTTCATCAAACAAACGTTGCTTGGTTTCAATACGCATTGGTTCAAATAAGGCCTGATTGCCATCGCGTAAATCGGTGCTTAACCATATCGGCGCGTGGGTGATAGTGCGGCTCGGCCATTGTCGCTGCGGCAATTCAATGGGCGCTGTGGCGGTATATTTATGCGGCTTAAAAAAGGACGTCATGAGGCAATACTACTCTCTCAGTGAAAAAGCTAGAATAGCAAAATGCATACGCCATTAAATTGCAAATAATGTCCTATTTTTCATGGATTCTGGCATAATAGGCCAAATAGATTGATTTATTAAAATATTCTGCCAAAATTGAGTCTTAGCATGATTTTTATTTATTTTAGGAGACAATAAATGTCGGCTTGTTTAACATTAGACCGATTTGATTATCACATTTTAGATATCTTGCAAACCCAAGGCCGTATCAGCAATCAGGAGCTAGCCGAGCAAGTGGGCTTGTCGCCATCGCCCTGTCTGCGCCGAGTTAAGGCTTTAGAGCAGGCGGGCTGGATTACCGGCTACAGTGCCCAGTTAAATGCTGAAGCGCTTGGTCTGACGTTGATGGCACTGGTGCAGATTGGCATGGACGAACACACCCCTGAACGGTTTGCAGGCTTTAATGCAGCCGTAATTCTATTGCCGGAAGTGGTCGAATGTTTATTGATTACCGGGCAACAAGCCGATTATCAACTTAAAGTCATTGTTAAGGATTTAAAAGCCTATCACGATTTTTTATTGAATAAAATTAACCGCATAACGGGCGTGACCACGGTTCATTCTAGCTTTGTGTTGGAACGGGTCCTTGATACAACGCGCTTACCATTATTAAAATAATCACTATTAGATAATCACTATTAGATAATCACTATTAGATAATCACTATTAGATAATCACTATTAGATAATCACTATATTGATTTAATGTTCACATAAAAAACCATTTACGCGCCAGTATTGCAGCGTAAATGGTTTGTTCATAATATCACTTGTTGACTACAAGACCTCAATGAATCCTTTAATTCGCTTAACGTTTTTGTTGACGATTTAAAAAATCCTGAATACTGACCGACGCCGGGCGCGGTGCTGGCTGGGCAGGGGCTGGCGTTGGTGCAACCTCCGCCACAACAGGCGGCGTTGTCCGGCGGGTAATTGCGGGCTCTTCGTCGGCAATTGGCATGGACGGCGTCTGGGGTATATGCGCACTGCCATACTGGGCTGCTGACACCGTCGGAACCCCTGCCGGTGCTGCATTTTCGTTGCGGCTTAGGCCTGTAGCAATTACGGTTACATGTAATTCATCTTTTAATGTAGGATCAGTCACCGTACCATAAATAACTTGGCCGTGTTCCATATCGGCTATCTGCTCAACAATATCGGCAACCCGTTGAATTTCATTTAGTTTAAGATCTTCCGAACTCTTAATATTAATAATAATGCCCTTCGCATCGCGCAAGCAAATGTTATCCAGTAACGGGCTGCGAATTGCCGCTTCGGCCGCCTGACGCGCACGGTCTTCACCACGGCCAATCCCCATGCCCATCATGGCATAACCGCGTGAACTCATGGTGGTTTTCAAATCGGCAAAGTCCAGATTCCATGAGCCGGGTACGGTAATTAATTCATGAATACTGCGCACTGCATTAAGCAACACATCATCAGCTTTTTTAAGCGCATCATTTTTGGTTAATTCGCCATAAATATCCAGCAGCTTTTGATTAGGAATAATAATCAACGAGTCGACATGTTCGGATAATGCCTCAATGCCCTTTTCGGCCGATTTAATGCGCCGGCGACCTTCAAAATCAAACGGGGTGGTGACCACGGCTACAGTTAAAATACCCATTTCCTTGGCAATTTCAGCAATCACAGGCGCGGCTCCGGTCCCGGTTCCTCCGCCCATGCCAGCAGTGATAAACGCCATATCCATGCCGGTCAAATATTGCCGAATCGAATCGCGTTCTTCTTCTGCTGCGGTACGGCCAACGTCGGGATTTGCGCCAGCTCCAAGGCCGCGAGTACTTTGAACGCCTAACTGTAACTTGATCGGCGCTGACATATGCGCTAACGCCTGACTGTCAGTATTGGCACAGACAAAGTTTACGTCACTTACGCCCGATTGCACCATGTGCTCAACCGCATTACCGCCGCCGCCGCCAACCCCAAACACGATAAACGTTGCCGGAGTGCTGTCTTTATTGTTGGTTTTTGGTTCAATCATACGTAACACGGGTTCCATGGTTTTCTCCACCCAAAACAGTAAAATAACAGTAAAAATTCTGATGATGCAGCCTGCTATCCCTGTTCCAATCTGTCAAGTACTGAACACTTTATAGCCAATGCAAAGTGTTAAAATTTATTTCAGGTTATCAAGCGTTTGTTGTCAAGTAGGCCTAATCTAAGCTTTCAAGGCCCGTTAGACCAATTGTTTTAAGCGCTCAATCAACCATTGAAACGGCCGCAATACTCGAAGTGGCGGCCCTTCAGCATGAATAACCTGCCCCGATTCACTTAAACGCTGCTCACTTTGACTATATAATAATAAACCCGCAGCCGTATCATAACCAGGCTGAGACAGCATATCGCGGCGCACAGGGTCGCTCGTGGTTAAAACACTTTGCGTACTAGCCATATGCACAGGCAGACCTAAAAAATGCCGCGCCAGACTGGTCATGCCTTCAATTTGACAGGCTTCGCCGCTTAGGACATAACCGCGCTGCAACAGCCCGATCGCGCCCGACTCTTCAAGCACGGTATACACCTGTTGCAAAATTTCCTCATAGCGTGCAATGATGATATCGGCCAGTTCCAGGCGACTTAACGTTAAATCGGGCATATGCCCTGTGCTGGCAATACGTATAAGTTGCTCAGGCTTAATGCTGGCCCGATCTACGCTGCCGTATTTTAATTTAAATATTTCGGCTTGGTCATAGCTGGTTTTTAGCACCGCAGCAATATCGCGCGTTACCTGGTCGCCGCCCACGCTTAAGGTATGACTCAACACCAGACGATTTTCACCGTATACATTAATGTTGGTTGTACCCGCACCAATATCGACCAAACAGATACCCTGTTCACGTTCCTCAGGCAGCAGTGCCCGCTCAGCTGTAGCCAAACTGGCAATAATCATTCGCTCAATGCCAATCCCCGCTCCTTTCATGGCGCGTTCCAGGGTTTGCATGGTATCAATCGGCAAAAACATTAAGTGATAATGACCCGTAATACTGCTGGCGCTAATGCCCACGGGGTGCTCAACCCAATCCCCCTGCCCGTTGATGGCAATGCCTTGCAATACATTATTAATCAGATAATGGTCGGGCAGGGAATATTGGCTTTTTGCCATCTCAAGTGTCCGTACGAGCTCCGTCGTGTTAACCACCTGTTCCAGTACTGCCGTTTGACCCATGGCATTAAAACTTTTAAGCTCCGGGCTCGGAATGCCCACCCAAGCGGTATGAATGCGACAATCTGCCATCTCTTCGGCTTGCGCGACGGCTTCTTTGATGGCGGCGATGACCTTATCCATATTTTGGATAATGCCACGCTGCATTCCACGATTAGGCGCATAGGCAATGCCCGTCACTTCAATGCGCTCAGAAGAATGCACGCGCCCCACCAGCACCGATACTTTCGATGTGCCAATATCTATGGCCACAATGCTCGAAATGCTGTCTGTCATGTAAACGTCCTTGGTAACGGGCTTTTAAATTATGTCCTGTTTAAAAACAGGAAAACTTGCAGCAATAGTGATGGCTATTTTGCACCATTTTTAAGTGTATTGCATGTGTTTTTAATCGGGCTTCGGCGCTTTTTTAACGGTATGTGATGAGGGTTTCGGTTGCCCTGTATGCTTGACCGCTTGGGACGGTTTAGCCTTGATGGGTAATGATTTTGTCGATTTAACAGCAGTTTTTAACAAGGCTTTAGGCGTTTTAAGAGCTGGCTTTTGCGAGGATTGTTTATTATCCGTGGTGACTTGCTGTACCTGAACAATGCGACCGTTATCGATTAACGGCATGTAACCGTTTTGCCACTGAAGCGCCAGGCCGTTACGATAGCGCAAATCGGCTACCGCAATTTTTGACCAGTACGGCGCCAAACTACCGGCTGCGACCTGCTCTAATCGTTTGATTTTATCGGTGGTCTGTTCCTGGTCTACAATCATGCGCTGATAATTAGAAAACTGTACAAACCAGGTCATACGGTCCGTTAAATGGAGTTCCTTAACGCGCATTTTTAAGGGTTCAAAAATTTGATTGATAGTTAAATACTGCTGCATGATGGCATTATGCTGGCTGTATGGCCCATATAAAATAGGTAAATCGGGGTGGGATTTAGGCTCAGCTTCGGTAAAAACAGCGCCTTGGTCACTGAGCAAACGGCCACTTCCCCATTGCGCAATGGCATGATGCGACACCACCCGCACTAAAATACCATCGGGCCAAAACCGGCTAACAGTCACATGCTGCACCCATGGCAGGGTTAAGGCTGCATCGCGTAAGCTCAATAAATCGGTGGTAAAGTAGCCTTGAGTGATCAATGGGCTGACGTGTTGCTCGACCTGCTGTTGTTCAATAGGGTTTAAATCGCCTTGAATATGAATTTGGGCAATCGGGGCATGCCGAATTAAATTCCAGACCGTCCACACCAGTATGCCACATACCGCCAATGCCAGCAGTAACATGGCCCAACTGCTCCACGTCGCCAAACGCTCACCCCAGCTTTGACCAGGCTGTAATATCTCAGTCACAGGGTCTGACGGCTCAGGCGTAACACGACGTTTAGGGCGCAAGTAAGCGGGCAATTCTGCCATAATCAGGGGTTGTCCTTGCTAAAATGCGTGCCTGCTATATGGATCATGCAGTTGCGGTCAGTGTTTGGGCCAAAATGGCACGGCATAAGGCGGCAAACTCCAGTCCGATAGCGCGTGCAGCCTTAGGCACTAGGCTATGGTCGGTCATTCCGGGCACGGTATTGATTTCCAATAACCAAAACTGACCCTCTTCGTCCTGCATGGCATCAATGCGCCCCCAGCCCTGAGCACCAACAGCAGCAAAGGCTTGTTCAGAGAGTTGCTGCAAGGCCGTTTCTTCAGCTTCGGTTAAGCCACAGGGGATACCATACGTGGTGTCGTTGCGTAAATACTTGGCTTTATAATCATAAAACGCCACATCTTTAGGCGGTTCTAGGCGAATCACCGGCAGTGCCTTGCCATTTAAAATAACGATGGTAAATTCACGGCCTTTAATCCATTGTTCCGCCATCACCATGGCATCATGTTGACCGGCCAGCTTAACCGCATCTGCCAAATCTTCCAGGCGGTCTACTTTACTCATGCCAATGCTTGAGCCTTCGCGTACCGGTTTAATCATCAATGGAAAACCTAACCGATTGGCTACGTCCTGTAAATCGGAGTCGGCCGTTAATGAACAAAATTGTGCAGTCGGCAGGTTGCAGCCCTGCCAGAGTTGTTTGGTGCGGGCTTTATCCATGCCTAATGCCGATGCCATGACGCCCGACCCTGTATAGGGTACGTTAAGCCATTGCAGCACACCCTGAATTTGCCCATCTTCCCCGCCCCGCCCGTGCAACACAATAAACGCCCGGTCAAATGCTTTTAAATCGGCAATAGAACGTTCAGCCGGATCGAACGCCACAGCGTCTATGCCTTGTTGCTGTAGCGCAGCTAATACAGCCTGACCACTATTTAGAGATACTTCACGCTCAGCCGACCTGCCCCCTAACAGAACTGCCACTTTTCCAAACTGCGCGTTCTCAATCGACGACGCATTTAATTGGGCCAGTAAAGCGCTTGCGGCAGGTTGTTGCCAAGCCGCCAATGTGTCAGATAACGTACTCATGCTGTGCCTCATAGTTTAAAAGGGTCTAAAAATCGCTATCGAAAAGCGTTAGCATAAACAGATAAACGTTTTAATACTCAATATCCATACAAAACGCTAAATAAGACTCGGTTCAGGTTGTAAATACAAACTATGCTGAGCCAACTCTACAGAAATAGTCCCTACATTGCCTGCACCTTGCGTCAACAGCACATCGCCGGCTTTTAACACCTGGCGTAAGGTTTGCGGCAAATGACCCTCAACGGGATCGACCAAAATAGGCTCCACTGCACCGCGTAACCGAATACTGCGGGCCAGACTTCGACTATCGGCGCCTACAATCGGCTTTTCGCCAGCAGAATAAACCTCCAGCAATAACAACACATCGACGGTCGAGAGCACTTCTACAAAATCATCAAAACAATCACGTGTGCGGCTATAACGATGCGGCTGAAACAACATCACTAAACGGCGGTCAGGGTGACTTTGCCGCATGGCGCGAATGGTTGCCTCAACTTCGCGCGGGTGGTGTCCATAATCATCAATTAATTTAACGGTTTGTGGCACGTCTGATCCTTCGGTCAATGCTTGAGATTTAAACGGAAATTCGCCTTGAATCTGAAAACGCCGTCCGACACCGCTAAAACCTTCCAAAGCACGGGCAATCGCTGCATCTGATACCCCTTCATCAGTTGCAATACCAATCGCTGCCAGCGCATTCAAGACATTATGCAGCCCCGGAATGCTTAACGTCACCGTAAGCGGCGCGTGCTCTTTACGCAATACCGTAAAACGCGTTTGCATACCCAGTTGTTCAACATTGATGGCGCGAATATCGTTTTGCTCGTTAAACCCGTAGGTAATCACCGAACGTCCAATACGCGGCAATAACTCTTGAATCACCGGATCATCGCCACACATCACGGCCAAACCATAAAACGGCAAACGATGCAAAAACTGGATAAACGTATCTTTTAAGACTTCAAAACTACCACCGTATGTGTCCATATGGTCGGCATCAATGTTGGTAACAATAGCCGCCATGGGCTCAAGATACAAAAATGATGCATCACTTTCATCAGCCTCGGCTACCAAATAACGACTCGCGCCCAATGCTGCATTGGTACCGGTTCGATTCAGCAAGCCGCCAATGACATACGTCGGGTCAAGACCTTCTTCATCAAGCATGCAGGTTAACAAACTCGTGGTGGTGGTTTTGCCGTGGGTACCCGCCACTGCAATACCGTGCCGATAACGCATTAGTTCCCCCAGCATTTCGGCGCGGCGTACTACAGGCATGTGTTTGGCATTAGCAGCCTGGATTTCGGGATTTTCGGCATCAATGGCGGTAGAGACGACCAGCACGTCGGCGCCTTCGATATTTTCGGCTCGGTGGCCGATAAAAATATCGATGCCCATGCTTTTAAGGCGCTCGGTATTCTTGCTTATTTTTAAATCCGAGCCTGAAATAGCATACCCCTGATTTTTAAGCACTTCGGCAATACCGCACATGCCTGCGCCACCAATGCCGATAAAATGAATCCTCCGAATGCGTCGCATTTCAGGAATTTCAAGCAAACGATGGCTTGGTTTTGGCACAGCAGACATGAACACACTCCGAAGCAATTTTTAAACACCATAAAGACGCTGTACTCGATGGCACAGGCCGGTAAATTTTAAGGCAGTTTAGGCGAATTGTCTTTAAAAATTCATGAATTTGTCTAAAAAACTAAATCTTTTAAAGCATTAGTGGCAAGTTCTATAAAAAAAGCGTTCGTTTTAATAAAAAGAGGGCATTTTTAAATTAAAGTATTAACTGGCATATGGATTTTAAATCGGGTCAGAAAATGTTATAGACCTTTACCCGTTTCTCTGGTGAAACTAATCAGCCAGCCCTAGGTAAAAGTCTGATGAAAACCTAAATTAAAATACTAACCAAGCCAAATATCAAGTCAAGTCTATAACAATCTTTTCAAAAGAGCCAAAGACCGTATAAATCTTTTGGAAATCGGAAAAAGCTGAGTTTATCAAAGATAATTTTTTATTCAAAATCAAAAAATTAACTCTTAAAACCTCAACAAAATCAAGATGTGATGATAACATTAAGCCTTTAACAACTTAAAATAATGTCCGTCACTTGTCGGGTCGCATGGGGCATGGCTAGGGCACGGGCTTTTTGGGCCATTTCCAAACGTGTCTGGGGATTTAATAGGGGTTGTAATAATGCTGCCAAACGTTCCGGGGTTAAGGTTGATTGCGGACACAAAATAGCCGCGCCACTGTCGGCCAGATATCGAGCGTTTGCGGTTTGATGGTCATCGACGGCGCTGGGCAACGGCACAAATACAGCAGCAACGCCGACCGTTGCCACTTCGGTCACGGTTAAGGCGCCCGCCCGACAAATGAGCACGTCAGTTGCGGCATAGGCACCGGCCATATCATCAATAAAGGCGACGACGTGCGCTGTTTGATGACGTTGTAAACTCGTCTGATAGCGCTGCTGTGTGGCTTCAAGCTGCGCCTGCCCGCACTGGTGAATAATATCCAGCGGCACATTTAGGAGAGTCAGGGCACTGGGCACCCGTTCATTTAAAACCTGCGCCCCAAGCGACCCGCCGATGACTAAAATTTTAAGGGAGTCCGTTCGATTCGGCAAACGTTCAAGCGGTGGTGCCACCTGGCAAATTTCGGCCCGTACCGGATTACCTGTCGTTTTAACCTTGGCCTGCTCTGGAAAAGTGCTCGGAAAGGCCTGCAATACATAGCGCGCCACTCTGGCCAGTTGGGTATTCGTAAGCCCTGCAACCGCATTTTGTTCATGAATAATGAGCGGAATACCCAATAATCGCGCTGCCAATCCGCCCGGCCCGGCAACATAACCGCCAAACCCTGCCACTGCATCAATGTTTAACTGGCGCATAATCCGCATGGCTGCAAGCACCGCTCCCATAATTTTAAACGGAGCTGCCAACAATCGCCCAATACCATTCCCTCGTACCCCTTGAATATCTATTGGATAGAGTTTAATGCCGGTTTGAGGCACCAAGCGATGTTCCATACCCTTTAAGGTTGCAAGCCAATGCACCTGCACCCCGTGCGCCTGCAATGCATGCGCTACCGCCAGTGCCGGAAACACATGCCCGCCTGTGCCTGCTGCCATAATCAGCACATTTTTAATATGATTCGAGGGATTAAGAGGCGTTGTCATGAAGGTATCCAGTTTTTATGGGGATAAACCTGTATTTTACCGTAAATCGCGCTGTAAAGACCATGCTTAAAACCGGTGCCAATAGAACGATAGACGTTAATGATTTCCATTTTAGGGGTCAAAACAGCGTGTCGCCGCACGCAAACAGCTTTTTAAGCACCTGTTATGGTAAGATTTAACCACAAACCTTACCAGTCTTACCTTCATTATGTTTATGATTATTTCGGGTCATTTAAACCTCTTTCACTCAAAGCATTTACCCTATAGCTTAACGACCGTTCTATCATTTGCAGGACTGCTGCCTGTGAGCAGTTTTGCCCAAAACAACTTTAACTCGATAACAGCAACGCCTATTGTATTGGAAACTGTGCCCGGCCCTTTAAGTTCGAATACCCTAAATATTGCGACAGATAATAACTTGCCGGCTGTGCAATCGGTCATCATTGAGCCTGTACCTGTTCAACCCACAGCAACACAAGCCGCTATAGCAAACAAGGTATCTGTAATCTCTGCTGAGGAGCCTACAGGCATTATTGATAAAACCATTCGCTGGGTTGATATTAGCCATGCAGCCACCGAAACCTATTTAAATGCCAAAGCCAGATTTTTAGATGGTTATTTGGCCGATGCCCCCGCTAGTGATGATGCGCGCGCGCAAGTTCGAGTCCTTTTAGATACAACGTTTGACCGTTACAATCGTCCCAGTATAAGCCTGCGGTTACGCGGTAGTCTTAAATTACCCAAAGCCTCCAAACGGTTACGGCTAATGTTTGGAAATGACCAACTAGACGATGAACAACGGGTCGGCATTGCTACACAAAATGTCGGCTCGCTGAACAACACCTCCATCGTACCCAATCGCTTAGGCCAGCCGGGGCCGTTCGGCAATAGTAATTTGCGTCAGGTAAACGAACAAGCCTTGCGCGATAATGCCTCCATTGCATTACGCTGGCTTGTACCATGGGCCAAAGTGATTCAGACCAGCGCCGACCTGGGTATACGCTCGAACATGGACGTTTATGCGCGGGCGCGGGCCACCAAACATTGGGATTTTCCCACAGAGGATATAAACACCTTTGTCCGACAAACCCTACGCTATGGCAGCCGTAGCCAACTGTACAGCCGGACCGAATACCAGGTCAATTATCAGCCTGAAAGCGCGCCACTGCTCAGCAATTTAAGTTCCATTACCTATGAAGACGAACAAAAGCCGTTGGGGTTGCAGTGGGCCAATCAGCTCAGCCGCGAGGAACATTTTTTTAAAGACCATACATTAAGTTACGGGCTCTATGCAGGTGGTCATACGCGTCATGGCTTAAGTACCGACAGTTACGGGCCCTGGGTGTCATGGCGGCAAAATGCTTTTCGCGACTGGTTTTGGGTACGAACCGATTTGAATTATTTAAACGATAAGCTCAATCATCGGCCACATTATTTGTCGTTCTTGTTGCGATTGGAAACCGTATTTTAATTTTTTTAATAAGTTATAGCTCATAAAAAAAACCGCTATTTTGAAAATAACGGTTTTAAGATACCGACAGGTTTAATGGCTCTGATTAACGTTGTAACAATAGCCCATTAACGCGTTTTAAATAGCCTGCCGGATCTTCGGGCAAGCCCCCTTCTGCCAATAATGCCTGGTCAAAAATGACATTGGCCAAATCTTCAAACTGACTGGCTGACGTATCTTCGGCGGCGGCTTCCAACCGTTTAACCAGCGGGTGCTCCGGATTAATTTCCAGCGTTGGCTTACTCTCCGGTAAAGCTTGGCCCATTTGTTTCATCAGACGTGCCATTTGCCCGGACATTTCCCCTTCATTGACGACCAAACAGGCCGGACTATCGACTAAACGAGTGGTTACGCGCACCTTTTGCGCTTTATTTTTAAGCACATCGCCTAAACGCGTTAAAATCGGTGCCAAGGTTTTAGAAGCCTCTTCGGCAGCCTGTTTTTCGGTGTCGTCCTGCAAATGTCCCAAATCGACCGCACCTTTTGCAACACTTTGAAGCGGTGTGCCTTCAAACGCAGTTAAATAGCTCATTGCCCACTCGTCTACGCGGTCCGTCATCAACAAGACTTCAATGCCTTTTTTACGAAAGACTTCTAGCTGCGGGCTATTTTTGGCAGCATTTAAGGTTTCGGCGGTTACATAATAAATGGCCTTTTGACCTTCGGGCATACGCGCCTTGTAGTCAGCCAGCGATACATTTAAATGATCGTCATGGGTACTGGCAAAGCGCAACAGTTTGGCCAGTTTATCTCGATTACTAAAATCTTCGCCCAAACCTTCTTTTAAAACAGCGCCAAACGCATTATAAAAGGTCTGATATTTGGCTTTTTGCTCGTCTTCAGGGCTGTTTGCCAAACTTTCAAGCGTGCTCAATATGCGGCGCGTATTGCCTTCGCGTATGGCTTTAACGTCGCGGCTTTCCTGCAACAGCTCACGGCTCACATTAAGCGGCAAGTCGGCACTGTCAATCACGCCTTTAACAAACCGCAAATATGGCGGCAATAAGTTATCGGCATCTTCCATAATAAACACACGTTTCACATACAGCTTTAGCCCACTGCTGCGCTCACGATAAAATAAGTCTAGCGGTGCTTTACTGGGAATATACAAAAGTTGCGTATATTCGGTGCTGCCTTCAACGCGGTTATGCGTCCAGAGTAATGGCTCGTCCTGGTCGTGCGCGATTTGTTTATAAAATTCAATATATTGTTCATCGGTAATATCTTTTTTAGGGCGTGTCCACAATGCACTTGCCGAATTAATAGTTTCCCATTCATCAGTCACGACCATTTTACCGGCATCGTTTTCATTTTCAGGTTCTTGCCAAACTTCCTTGGCCATCTGAATCGGCAGGCTGATATGGTCAGAATATTTATTGACCACATTTTTAACTTTCCATGCCTGCAAATAGTCTTTGGCATCGTCGCGCAAATGTAAAATAATATGTGTACCGCGTTCAGCCTGTTCAATGTGTTCAACCGTAAAATCACCTGTACCGGTACTCACCCAACGAATCGCGCTGTCTTTGGGCGCTCCGGCATGGCGCGATTCAACCGTAATTTTATCAGCCACAATAAAACCCGAATAAAACCCAACCCCAAATTGTCCGATTAACTGTGCGTCGGCTTTTTGGTCGCCACTCAAACGGCTCATAAAGTCTTTGGTACCCGATTTTGCAATGGTGCCGAGGTTTTCGATGGCTTCTTGTTCGGTTAAGCCAATGCCGTTATCGCTAATCGTAATCGTGTTATGTTCGCTATCAAGTTTGATTTTAACGTTTAAATCGCTGTCGCCTTCGTAGTATTCAGGGTGATTAATCGCTTCAAAACGCAATTTGTCGCAAGCATCAGACGCGTTTGAAATCAATTCACGTAAAAAAATCTCGGGATTAGAATATAAAGAGTGCGTGACCAAATGCAGTAATTGCGCAACTTCTGCCTGAAAACCGTACTGTTTGGCACTGGGCGCGTTATGTTCCTGGGGCTGTTGTTGAGAGAGGTCGCTCATAATAAACTCCTGATTTGGTTAACGTTAAACGTGCATAAATAATCACGGTAAATAAATAGCAAAAAGGGTTAAATCACTGTTTGTACAATGGGGTCCCTGTACCCATTTTCAAGTTATTTTGGATTAGCAATAACAAGTTAGGGTCAAAACGCCAACGCCCGGCTGCTATATTGTGCTGTTACAGTAGCGCAAGATGGCAGGGGCATTAACATTAAGAAAACCAACAGCAGATTTAGGGGTGTATTTTTAAGAGCTCACCTTGACTTAAAAATCCAATTCTTCAATATTTTTTAAAGTGATGAATAGCTACATGATTGAATCAATGGTTTAAACATCAAATGACTGAATAAATCTTAAAAACAATCATGCAACAAGGCTTGAGAATAACGTAAAATGCTCCCTTCTTGATGATGATTTAAGGATTAAGCGCAGCATGTTAAAGCAACTCATGCAACGTAAACCCCAAGTGCTGCAATACCTGTTAAATTTTTATCCGCCGTATTTTGGCGCAGGCGTTCGCATTACCCGGCTGGATTTGGAACATGGCAATATCGATATTAAAATGCCCTTAACACGCCTGAATAAAAACTATGTCGGCACCCAGTTTGGCGGCAGTTTATACTCAATGATTGACCCGTTTTTTATGTTTATTTTAATGCATCATATGGGGTCGGGTTATGTTGTGTGGGATAAAGGCGCAAAAATTGATTTTGTCGCGCCGGGACGAGGCACTGTTTATGCCAAGGTTCGCTTGACTCTAGAGCAAATTGCCGAAGTCAAAACGGCCGCCGCCACCGGTGAAAAAGTGTTGCGGGATTATCCCGTCGATATAACAGACGATAGCGGTCAGGTTGTCGCGCATATCATTAAAACGTTATATATTCGTCAAAAAAGGCCCCAGGCAACGGCACAGTAAGGAATCCCTCAGTAACGCTTTACTTTTCTAATCAAGGCTGCTTATGTATACCACGGGCTTATTATGGCCGCATTTTTGGGTCAGCGTTTTTACAGTTTTACTGACTTTTTCCAGTGCCGCCCTGGCTATTTTTATACACTATGAAGGCCTGTATCGATTAAATAGCTGGCTGCTTGGCATTAACCGCAAACATTTACGCGGTATGTTGCTTTCAACGATGCTGCTCATTTTAGCGCTCCATATCAGTGAAATTTGCCTGTATGGGCTGGTTTACCGTGCGACGTTGTTATGGCCGGAAATTGGCAGCCTGCAAAATGCCAGCCCGCACAATACCCATAGCGCACCGCACTTTTTAGATGCGTTCTATTTTTCTGCGATTGTCTATACTTCTCTGGGCTTTGGCGATGTGGTGCCTGTGGGCGCAGTGCGTATGTTGTCGGCTGTAGAAGGCTTGCTTGGCTTAATGCTGATTGCCTGGTCAGCATCGTTTAGTTTTATGCAGATGGAACGTTATTGGCCCGCACCCGACTTAGAAACTGGAGAAGAAATGCGGCATAATCCTGATAAATGGTAACGTTAAGGCTACCCTTCCGCTTGAATACATCAATTTTCCGTTTGTATTTTCACCATGATACGTAAACCGCCTATTATGCCTGCGCTTATAGAATGGCATACGATAACTGATGCCGACCATAAAGTGTATCATTTGCCATTTTCCAAACAATTTAATGATATTTATTATTCTACCGAAAACGGTCTGGCCGAAGCCAGACACTTATTTTTACAAGGCAATCACTTACCACAGCGATTAAGTGCCTTACAGCCTTTTGAACATTTTTGCATTGGTGAACTGGGCTTTGGTACAGGATTAAACGTGCTGGCAGTTTGGCATCTGTGGCGACAGGTTCGGCCGTATGCTAATAATTGGCTACATATCGTCACCACTGAAAAACATCCCTTAAACAGAGCAGATTTAATGCGCGCCCTCAGCAATTGGCCGGATTTAGCCGCCTTGAGTGAGCAACTGTTGGCACAATATCCGCCTTTAATGGCAGGTTGTCATCGCTTAATATTTGCACAAGACAACGTCAGTCTTGATTTATGGCTGGGTGATGCTGCCGATTGTTTAGCTCAGGTGGCAGCGCCGAGGCCGCTTAATGCCTGGTTTTTAGATGGTTTTACACCGGTGCATAATCCTGACCTGTGGCAAACGGCAGTTATGCAGCAGGTACAACGTTTATCGGGACCGGGTACAACATTAAGTACATTTAGTGTAGCGGGCGTAGTCAAACGTGAACTAGTAGCTCATGGATTTAATATTCAAAAGCAAGCGGGCTTTGGCCAAAAGCGGGCCATGTTAACGGCGTACCGGCCACCAATGAATGATTTAGAACATCAGCCTCAGGCCGACAAGCCATCATCTTCTAATTTCCGGGCTACCACTAAAATAGCGATTATCGGCGCAGGGATTGCTGGGTTATCAACTGCCTATGCATTAGCGCTTCGAGGTTTTCACGTTGATTTATATGATCAACAATATCCCTTAGCTGGCGCTTCCGGTAATCCAAGGGCGCTTCTTATTCCTCGTTTAACGTTACCTGAGCTAGCGCACGAACATTTTCATACGCTGGGCTGGCTAAGTACGGTGCGCTGGTGGAAGGCGTGGCAACATACAGTTAATGGCACTGAAACGGTGATTGAATTAACATCAACAGCTTACGATGCACCGGGCGGATTAGCTCTAGCAACACCTAAAAATTCGCTGGATTTAAGCCGTTTGCAATACGACAATAACGAGATTTTACAGCCGCTTAATCCACAGCAAGCCAGTACGCTACTCGGTCAACCGGTTCAATCAGAAGGGGCATATTTTCCGGCAGCGGCTGTGATTAACCCCTTCGCCTTGGCGCGACAGGTTATGGGCCATGCTGCCATCGCCTTTAGGCAAGCCACAATTACTCGGTTGATTGAACAGGCATCAACACAAGGCACAGCTTGGCAATTGGCAGGTATTCAAAACCCAGACACGCCAGTTCATCTAGTAGAAGTATTACCTGAAGTTTATTCCCATGTGGTGGTCTGTACGGCAGAATTTAACCAAACCTTACTGCCTTTTATTGAACCGTTACAGGCGATACGTGGTCAAGTTTCCTGGTTTAAAATAGATGCTAAACTAGCGCAATATTTGCCAAAATTACCATTAACCTATGGCGGGTATTGTTTAAGGTTTGAAGCCTCTAAAGAACACCAACCCATGCCCTATTTTTTATTAGGCGCGTCTTTTATTCGGCAAAATCCACCATTAGCCAATATAAACACTTCACCTGTGACAGATGAAGAACACAAGCATAATTTTGGATTATTGCAAGAGGCATTGCCAGCATGTGCAAGCTGGTTGCCCCCGATTAACGACTGGTTAGGGAGAGCCGCAACACGTGTACAAACCCGGGATTATTTGCCCGTCGTAGGGGAAACAGTACTGAAAAACGTTTTTATAGTGACTGCATTGGGCTCAAAAGGCTTTAGTTTTGCACCCTTATGTGCCGAAATCATCAGCGCAGCAGTCACCCAAACACCGGCACCCGTATCCCAAAACCTGCTTAAGGCATTGCACCCTAAGCGTTTATATCGAAAAATCAAACAAAATCATTAATTCACACGACGTAATGCGGTTTGACTGCTTAAGGTTTCTTGACACTTACGCACACCGTGTAAAATATGCGCTAATGCGGTCCCCGGCGTTGACAACACCATAACAATTAACGTGACATCAACCGTTTTAAACTCACGTACGTAAATATGACCATTGTTGGCTTCAATCGTAAGTGACCGGCAGCCTTCCAAACCCGCTTCAAACACCAGTGCGCTACCCATAGCCAACATCGAGCTACTTACGGCAGCCAATTTATCGCTGTTGTAATCGGGCACGGCAGACAACGTAAAGCCGTCCATAGTGGCTAACATTGCCGATTTAATACCCGTTACATCGTCGCGTAACTGGGTCAGCGAACGCCTTGCCTGTACCAAAAACAGGGGTTCAAATTTGTCGGTCACTACTTTATTGGGCATAATTTTCATCTCTTAACATAGAATTTAGGGTAAAGCTGCTTCCGTTAGCCACTACAGGTCAACGCGATGTCAGGCTCAATCTTGCGGTTCTAACAGGGCAATGAGGACATGCAGCAACATCGAAATATCTTCACGACGGCGCGCATCAACAAAAAATAACGGAATCGATAAATTACGTGCTTTTAACCAGTTAGCATATTGTTCGGTATCTTGATTTAAGCCTTCGTCAGCATGAGTGACTGCTAACACCAACAACACATTGGGGTCATTTTCAACGTAATAATTGACGTATTTTTCAAGTTGCGAAATCGGATTTTCAGCCGAATGATCGACGTAAATAATCGTCCCCAATGCGCCAGTCTGTACTGTTTTCCAGACAAATTCAAAGCGTTCTTGCCCGGGCGTACCGTAAATCATCACTTCAACATCATCACCGAGTTTTACAATGCCGTAGTCAATACCAACCGTCGTCATTGCTTTAGTATGTTGGTCTTGGTCGATATTCGCCACATCGGTTGAAACCGGTGTACTATCCGAAATCGCGCGAATAGCGGTTGTTTTGCCTGCACCCATTGCACCAGCAAACACAAACTTATAACGCATCATGCTAGCATATCCTTAGTGAAACATTATACAGCGCTTAAAAAGCGCTTAATAATAACGTGTTATAAAAAAAGAATGGGTTAAATAACCTACTGCGACATCTTTAAAAATTCTATCCAATAGCGCTTTTAGCCTCTTTAAGACCGGCCGTTTAAAATAATCTAGGGCGCATTAAAGTCCCAATTTGGAACGTAACCGTCCCAACATGCCCTTAAAACCTTGTCCTTGCTGTACTTCCGGGGGCAGCCCTGCATTACGATTATTGAGCTTGACCTGTGCTGCGGTATTATCTGCCGAGGTCGCCGAACGTGCATAGCCCAACAATTGTAAGGCATGTAACGTTTGGTTAATCGTTGCGCGGTCAATATCCCCAATGGCCAGCAAATCTTGCAGAGAAGAATTTTTAACGTGCAAATAACCACAAATACGTAAAATATCACTAATCGGCATGGGTGCAGCCGGTTGCGGCCAACGGTCCAAGGTCCAACGTTGTTCTAAGGCAGCCGCTTCTCTACCGTCTTCACCGCCCAGTCGCCATGCCAAATCCCATAACCAGACAGACATAGGCATGCTAACTTCGGCAAGAGGCTGCGGTATGGCTCTTACATCAAACGTGGCGTGTGAAATTTGTCGGCTAATATTGGCATTTAACGGCCAAACCCGATGATTTGTACTGTCAACCCAAGCCAGTGGCTGACCATTGGCCGTTAATTGACCCTGTCCGCCTTTTTGCCATAATGCTTGTAAATTTTCGAGAATCTTATCATCTTTGGGAGCCTGATTTTGTCCAGGGACGATACCGCTCGCAACACGCAAATATTGATATAAATCGGAGGTCGATTGAATGGGCACTGAAATCGAATATTGTTGATTTTCTTTAACGACTTCAAAGGGCTTTGTCGGGTCGCGACGTACCCACAGGACCCGCACATGGCCTGCTTGCAAAAGTTTATTAATTTGTGGTGAATCCATAAATAAATGGCTGACAATCAACAACTGTTTTGAAGGGTCTTGACCGGTAACCCACTCTAAGCTTAAGCCGTGTTCGGCGCTTAACATTCTAAAATAACCACGTACTAAGCTTTCATCGGCGTTCGATAACCCGACACAAGCAATGCGCAATACTTTACCATCAATCGAAGACACTGGGTTTTCCCCCAAAAGTCACAAAATAAAAAGCGGCGTTTATAACCAACATTGGGGTACGCTACATACTTTGAACATAATATCTAACAGCATTTTTACTAAAATTAATAAGCCCGTTAATTTAATATCCAACAGCCATGCATCAAACAGTCATCACTTACTTTACAAATAATCGTCAATTTACGAGCGATCGGTCATCTCAATACCGCATGATATCACCATGTCCTTAAGATAACAAAATAACTTGACACCGCAGCATCAAGTTATGTTTAAACCTCTAAGCCATTTTAAGACTTAAGAAAAGTCTAAGTTGCCTTCATATGATTTTAGACTGTGCCGTGCCATCGCTAAGTTAGCTTTCTTACGGTCTAATACAACGTAGATAAATAACGCAGGATTACGCTCTAAAGGACGTAACAAGTGATATTGTTTGCCTAAAGTGATTAAAATATCTTCGATATTATCATTTAAGCCCAAAGAGGCGGCAACGCGACGTTTAGCACGTAACACTTCGGTATTACCCGCAGCGGCTAAATCTAAATCGATGTTGTCACCATCCATTGCCAATGCTAAACCACTATCACTATCAACGATTGCAGATGCAATATAACCATCTAAACCTTTTAAATCATCCAAACTTAATTTTGCCATTTTAGCCTCTCTAGTAGATTAGAAAAATAAGACTTAAAGCATCCATTATAGACGTTTTAACGTTCTAACATGATAGCAAAGCTTTGCTACCTTTTATACAGCAACTGTTAGCATGGTCAAAAGTTGCATCACACTTAAACGGTTGCATCGCTGTATCATACTTTGATGTTTAGCAATGAACAAGCCTAAAGCCTTATTATTACATATCTAAACAATAAACTATAAGATCGTTGCTTTTTTAAGAAAATAATATGAAGTATCAAGACATTACTTCATTTATGCAACCATCTGATTACAGACGATCGAATCAATGAGCTTTTAACCGAATAAACACTTGCTCACTCAACTCACCATTATCCTTTATTTTTACAATAGTTCACTACCTTAAGTCTAACGTTTTACGGCTTTCATCGGAAATGTGCATATTTTAAGGAG
Organism: Moraxellaceae bacterium; assembly: GCA_018260315.1. Lineage (GTDB taxonomy): Bacteria > Pseudomonadota > Gammaproteobacteria > Pseudomonadales > Moraxellaceae > JAGLBJ01. Next base: position 80,551 of record JAGLBJ010000001.1, read on the forward strand.
CAAACAGATCAATTGTGCTCATTCACTCTTATATTTAAGGCCAGTCTTACTTATAGTGAACATTTGTAAGATGTTTTAAAATAATTGTTTAACCATGTTTATAAGCTAAAGATTAGATTCATCATTTAAAACAAAACCATTGACCTGCCCATAAGCGTTGACAAAGGGCGCCGTCAATTCCATCATCAATTGAATATGCAAAGCGGAGCTATTTAAAGCCGGAATATACTCATATTCACGCCCGCCAGCCTCTAAAAAGACCTCTTTATTTTCAATCGCCAGCTCTTCTAACGTTTCTAAACAATCGGCACTAAATGCAGGACTGATAACGTGTACCGAATGCACGCCAGCCTTACCCCAGTCTTCTAAAGTTTGATTGGTATAGGGTTTAACCCACTCTTGCTTGCCAAAACGCGATTGAAAAGCGATACCCCATTGATTCGCTTGTAAATTCAAGGCCTTAGCTAAACGTTCAGCAGTCGTATGACACTGTGCCGCATAGGGGTCACCTTTTTGGACATTGACCGCCGGTATACCGTGAAAGGACATTAACAGGCGTTCAGCCTGACCATGCTCGGCCCAAAACTGTCGTACACTTTCTGCCAAGGCAGCAATATAGGTTGAATGCGCATGGTAATCCTTAATAATGGTTAAATGCACTAAATCGCGTTGCTGGCGGCACCAGTCTTGAACGGCATCATAAACAGGAGCCGTCGAAGTGGCCGAAAACTGCGGGAATAACGGTAAAACAATAAAATGCGTCATACCGGCTTGCCGCAATTGACTAAGCACATCATGAATATGCGGCGAGCTGTAGCGCATCGCTGGCACCACTTGAACCGTCGGCGCGTTTTGAGCTTGCTTACCCTGACTGGCTAGCCCAGCATTTAACGTATTATACAGCGCCTGTGCTTGCTCTAACAAAATATGCCGCATCGGAGAATCGCCATTTTGCCAGATATGAGCATATGCAGCCGCGACTCGTTTACGCCGCAGGGGAATAACCGCTAGATTTAAAATAAAAAACCATAACCATTTAGGCAATTCAACCACGCGCGTATCACTTAAAAAAGCCCGTAAAAACCGGCTTACAGCGGTCGGCGTTGGGGCATCCGGTGTGCCTAAATTGACCAACACAATGGCGATTTTAAACATGTGAGCGGACGATTGAGACGATTTGGGTAAAACTGACATTAAAATATAATCCCCAACATAAAGACTCTATTGCATACGTTTTAAGGCCCAAGCCCCCGCACCGCCCAGTAAAATCAGAGGAACTACGACAAACCAAGCCGGCGAGACGGTATAAATCAAACTCATATAACCTAAAAAATCTTGAAGATAACGAAAGCCTAATCCAACAAATAAAGCAATGACGATTCTAAATCCGATAGACTGCTGCCGCAGTGGACCAAACACAAACGAACACGCCACAATAACCAGCACTGCCAATGCAAACGGCGCCATCAGTTTTTGCCACCAGGCCAGTTTATACGAGGCCGGTACACTGCCCTGCTGCTGCATATAGTGCATATATTGCCAAAGCTGGGTAGGCGCTAGTGCACTGGGCTCACTGGTTAATAAATGCACAAAACGCGGCTCTAGATTTAACGGTATATCATAAGTGGGTTGTAACGTACGGCTTAAACTACCATCCGGTAGCACACGGGTTAAATAGACCTGTTTTAACCGCCACATCGGCGCTTTACTTAGACTTTGTGGTAAAAAATCGCCGGCTTGGGCAGTCATGGTATTGGTCAGGCGCGCCTGATTATCAAATTGCATCATTTGAATATCATCAATATGACCCTGACTATTGGCATAGCGCAAATAAATAAACTGTTGATTATTTTTAAGCCAAAAGCCGTGTACCTCGCCCAGTTTGGCGGTTTGACCGTGCTGGCGTACCCGTTGTGCACGCTCGGCGCTGTACGGCAAAATAAACTGACTCAGCAGCAGACTTAACACCATAAATAATAATGCCGGCCGCAGCACCCAGCGCACAATACGCCACAAACTAACCCCCGCCGCCCGCATAATAATGAGCTCACTACTGCTCGCAAGCAACCCGAGTCCGATAACGCTGCCCATTAAACAGGCAATCGGCAATAACGCATATAAAAATTCGGGCAATAACCAAAAAATATAGGTGAGCGCCTGCCACGCGTTATAGTCATTTTTAAGCTCGCTTAACTGACCAATATAAGCAAAAAACGCTTGCAAAAATAGCAGTAAACCCATAGCGCCAAGCATAGCCAGTCCGGTCGTTTTACTCACATAACGCGCTAACATCATGGCAGTACTCTAAACATTTTTATCCATATAGATTACGACGCTGGGCTACGGCTGGCTAACCGTTGCTGTATTTTTGGCCAATAATTCAGCCACACTGCAAAACCGGTATATCCCAGCAACACAATCACAAAAAATAACGGGCTTAATTGATTTTTACCGACACGCGTTTTAACGGCAATCAGCAGCACCACAACTGAGGCAAACATCACGATGGCAGGAAATAATTTTAAAAACCGCCCCTGCCGAGGGCTAACCGAAGATAACGGCAAGGCCAGTAATACTGCCAGCGCAATGACCCACGGCATCACCAGACGCCACCCCAGTTCTGCACGTGACGGCGCCTGATGTTGCTGGGTTAATAACAGCGGCGTTGAACGGGTTTCCAAATCGGTAATGGTTTGACTTGTAGCATCGTGGGCAATGCGCAGCCGATAATATGAAAACTCCACATGATTATATTTTAAGCTATGCGGCAGGGCCTGATATTGCCGACCATTCACCAAATCGATAATACTGGCTTGCTGGGTGGGGTCTGTAACACGGCTGGCTTTTTGGGCTAAAATCAGCCTGTCCATAGCTCCGGGTTTATCGGGCCGTTGATAAATAAACACATTATGCAGCTCGCGCCGGTCATCAGACAAATTATCGGCATAAATAGTATATGGCCCACTCGATAAAAATTCACCCGGTTTGACCATATCAAACCCGCTACGCACGGCCTGCGACGCAAACAACACATACGATTCACGCGTGCCCCACGGTCCAACCTGTAGCGTTAACAGCGCTTCAACCAAGATTAACAACAACACTAAAGGCCACAATTGCCAGCCTAACTGTCCTCGACTAACTCCGCTACTGTTAAAAATTGCCATTTCGTGGTCGACATATAATCGACCAAACACCAACATCACCCCGATAAATAACGACAACGGCACAATTAAAATTAAAAAATCGGGCAAGCGATAGCCCACAATACTCAATAACACATGAATATCCATACGTCCCTGGGCTGCCAAACCAAAATATTTAACTGACCGCGTACCCACCATAATAAAGGTGAGCAGCGCGGTCACGACTGCTGTTGTGCCGAACACTTGACGAATTAAGTATTTTTGAATGATATGCACAGTAACTTTAATCATTTAATCCATTGAGTGAAGCATAACAGGCCTGTGCGGTTTACGCCATGCAGGTTTTACCGTGATGTTAGCGTTTAACAATGTATAGTCTTATTCAAATTTAAAATTGACCTCTCATTAAATCGATAAAAACTATGTTTAGAACTTTCTATCGTTAAATATTTAATCCCTTAAATGCATTACAGTTTTAGTGACCGTCATGCATATTAAATTGTGCATGCTTTGTATCCTGCCGCCTTGTCTACTCAATTTTTACTTAAAATAAAATCCATTTTTTAGGAAAAACGCTATGTTCTCGCCGCATTTATTACCCGAAACCTTTGATTTTGCAAGCATTGACCCTTATGAATTAACCATGCTGGTCATTGGAGTAACGTTATTGCTTGGGGTAATGATTCCGCAGCTATTGTTACGTCGTTATTATACGTTCCCCCTCATTTTTATGGGCATGGGCGCGCTATTATTTGGATTAAATCCAGAATTATCGCGGCCTATTCCGTTCACGGGCAATGAGCGGCATTTTTGGGAACGCCTGACCGAAGCAGTTTTGGTCATCTCGTTGGTAGGGGCAGGCCTAAAAATTGACCAACACGATTTTTGGAAATGGCGCATTAGCTTGCGTTTATTGGCGATTACCATGCCGATTTGCATTATTTTAACCGCATGGCTCGGTATGGTCAGCTTAGCCTTTAGTTTGCCGGCAGCCGTTTTATTGGGCGCTATGTTAGCGCCAACTGACCCCGTTTTAGCGGGCGATATTCAAGTAGGCCCTCCTAATCAGGGCGACGGCAACCGCGTGCGTTTTGCGTTGACCAGTGAAGCGGGTTTAAACGATGGGGCATCTTTTCCGTTTGTGTATTTGGCGATTGGTTTGGCGTCACTGGGTACGGCGCATATGGGTGATTGGATTGGCACATGGTTTGTGCGTGATTTAATTTATCGTTTGGTCATGGGCGTTTTTATGGGCTGGCTGGTAGGAAAAACGTTGGCCTTTTTGCTTTATCGTTTTCCCAAGAACAACCCCATTGCCGAATCCAGCATGGGCGTCATGGCACTGTGTTTATTTTTTGTAGTGTATGGGGCAACAGAACTGGTTGGGGGCTATGGTTTTGTGGCTGCATTTATTGGCGCAGTTATGGTGCGGCGGTCATCGTTTGAACACAGTTATAATCACACCATGTTTGAATTTACCGAAAATCTGGAGCACGGATTAACCGCCGTTACGTTGTTTTTTCTGGGCGGATTATGGATTAATGTCTGGAAATGGATTACGATGCCCATACTGGTGGTCGTCACACTGTTGATTTTAGTCGTGCGACCTTTGGCAGGCTGGATTGGTTTAATAGGCAGCAATTACACCTATCCGGAACGGGCAGTCGTCTCGTTTTATGGCATACGGGGCTTGGGGTCTGTGTATTATTTGGCGTATGCCACATCGGCTGCAAGTTTTACCGAAGCGCCGCAAATGTGGGCAATCGTCTTAACCGCCTTGATTATGTCGTCGGTCATTCACGGTATTACGGCCATTCCGGTAATGCGCTATATCGATTTATTTTCAAGGATTCATCGTTTAAAGGCCTGATTTAAGATTCAGCCATGTATAACATGAGGGGTCGGTTTAATATCGACCTTTTTTTAAACGATTTAAAATGAAGTTTATGATTAGACCTCTTACATGAATTGCCTTTCGTTTATGTTCTAATCATTGATCAATTTGCCTCATGATATGCGCTTACAGAGTTTATCAATCAATCTGATGGGTTAAATCTTGATGCATGAAAGAGGTCTAATATTCTTCTGCTTGTTGTTTATGCTGCTTTCCAATAAGGTTCACAGCTCGCCTTATCAACTCTTATATCGGTAATTTTCTTGCCATTTGCAAATTCATAAGTCACCAAATTGACCATGCCAACCCGTATAAAATCCTTGATATCGGGTTTGGCACATAAAACTGAAACAGTATAGTCAGTAAAATATTTTTGCATTTTATTTGTATCTTTTTCGCTCAGATTATCATAACCGTTTGAGAGCTGCAAAGTCTGACTCAATGTCAAATCATTCACTTTGGCCATTTTAATGATTTGGGTTCCTGCGTATTCGGTTTGTATGACACTTAGGCTTGGTAATTGCGTATTTTTGACGGAATAATCGACTGCTTTCCTGGCATTTTCAATTAACTGCTCTTGTACCTGCTTATCGCCACGATCATTTAAGTATTTAATAACGCCCCCCAATACAGCAAGAGCTATTGCTATTATTAAAAATCTATTCATTTTATCTTCTGATTATGCAAACAATACAACCAAAGCCATCATTAAAACAATCGCAAAAATGATGATAATTATACCCAATATGCCTCCTTGCCAGCCCGCTAGATGATCCCATGCATTGCTAAATTGGCTAAAGGGTCTATCACTTAAAAATTCTAATAAACCCATTAGGGCAGCAACCAGTGGCATAGCTAAGAGAATTAACTTGAAGACTCCACCACTTGCTGAAGGGGCATGACCACTCATTATCTAGGTTAAAATAATAAACGAAAAAAAGCCCCCACCTATTAATTTAATGAGTCCGCTTGTTCTTACCGACTCTGTATTCTTCATAAAACTTCCTCATATCTTATGCTGTAAGTACCTTTATTTTAAATCCAGTTTATTGCACAATTTTTGAGTTATGAAAGAGGTCTATTGTAAACTCATTTTCTTAGAATTATTTCTATTTTATAAAAAAGAGCGATGTTGATATCTCGAAATTGGACAGATTAACTCCAACTTCGTCGCTCAGCCCTCAACGCCTAATAGTAATGTAAATTAATTAAGGAAATAAGCTGCGTTGCTGCCATTAATCGCCTGCTATACGCTGTAAGTGCCACAGCTCAAATTGCGCCTCGGTTTGCAGCTCAGGTTGGGCTTCAAGCGCTATGCGACGCTCACGGTTAGCCTTCCATGCATAGGGCGTCATACCGACTAATTGGCTAACGGCCACCTGATTTAAGGTCATTGGTGCCATAATCGTTTGCCGTTCCATACATTGAAAATGGGCCAATAAAGGCGCCAGAACACGCTCGGGTTCATGCGGTCTAACCTGTTCAAACAGGGCGGCCCGCAGGCTGTGCACATGATTAGATGCTGGAACGGCTACCACGACATGACCTTGGGGCGTTAAAATACGCATGATTTCAGCCACTGGAATAGGACTAAATAAACTGGTTACGGCATCAACACTAGCAGGCGCCACCGGAATATGGGCAGCACTCGCAACCAGCCACTGAATATCGGTTTTATAGCGTTTAGCCGCCGCCTGTACTGCGGGCTTGGCAATATCAAAGCCCATAACGTCTGCTGAAATGTTAGGTAAAACGGACGTATAGTACCCTTCACCACAGCCGATATCGACCACATTGGTAAGCGACAATTGAGCCAGTTTTTGTAAGAACGCCCGGCGCAACGGTTCATAATAGCCGCCGTCCAAAAAGGCTCGACGCGCAGCAACGGCTTGAAGCGTATCACCGGGATTCAGACTTTTTTTATGTTGAACCGGCAATAGATGAACATAGCCTTCACGCGCCACATCAAAGCCATGACCGTTTTGGCACGTCCATGTTTTAGATGCAGTTCGCAAAGGCGCCTGACAAAGGGGACATTGATACTGCATAACCACACTCACTAGCCGTACTTATTTAAACCCAGGCGTACCAAAAATAAAGCCCAATCCGACACCATTGCCAGATTGAGCCTGTTTTAATTTCACCGATTAACTTAACGAGCCTTAAATTTAACTTAAAACCAATACGCCATGCAAAAAAACTTAAACCTCTAAAAAATCTAGAATGCCCTTCGCGGCTTCCCGCCCCTCCCAAATAGCAGTAACCACCAGATCTGAACCGCGCACCATGTCGCCACCGGCAAATACTTTGGGCTGGCTGGTTTGAAAGGCAAAGGTTTGGTGTTCAGGTGCCCGAATTCGTCCGCTACCGTCCACACCGATATGATGCTGTTCTAACCACTCAGGCGGGCTGGGCCGAAAACCAAACGCCAGAATAACCGCATCGGCCGGCAAAATTTCTTCAGAATGAGGCACCGGTTCCGGGCTTCGGCGACCCCGTGCATCAGGCGCACCGAGCTGCGTCGTTAACACTTTAACGCCGGTTACCTTGCCGTTTTCGCCCACAATTTCAATCGGTTGACGGTTAAATAAAAACTTAACCCCTTCTTCACGGGCATTTTTTACTTCGCGCGCGCTGCCCGGCATATTGGCTTCATCACGCCGATAGGCACAGGATACGTTAGCCGCACCTTGCCGAATTGATGTCCGATTGCAATCCATAGCGGTATCACCACCGCCTAAAACCACAACGCGTTTGCCATGTAAATCGATATAATCTGACGGATTTTTTTCCCAGCCCTGACAGCGATTGACGTTGGCAATCAAGAAATCCAGCGCATCATATACCCCGTCCAACTCTTCACCCGCAAAGCCGCCTTTCATATAGGTATAAGTGCCCATGCCCATAAATACCGCATCATACTCGGCCAGCAATTGCTCCATGGTAACATCGGTACCGACCTGCGTATTTAAACGAAACTCAATCCCCATCGCCTCAAAAATACCACGACGGCGAATCATCACCGATTTTTCCATTTTAAATTCTGGAATGCCAAAGGTTAATAAACCGCCAATTTCAGGATTTTTATCAAAAACAACCGGTTTAACCCCATTACGCACCAATACATCAGCACAACCCAAACCGGCAGGTCCAGCACCGATAATCGCTACTTTTTTATTGGTCCAGACCACCTTGGACATATCGGGACGCCAGCCCAGTGCAAATGCTGTATCGGTAATATATTTTTCGGTATTGCCAATCGTGACTGCGCCAAAGCCATCGTTTAAGGTGCACGCGCCTTCACACAGGCGGTCTTGCGGACAAACACGGCCACAGACTTCGGGCAAGGTGTTGGTTTGATGGCACAACTCAGCCGCGGCAAACAACTGGCCTTCGCGCACCAGTTTTAACCAATTGGGAATATAATTATGCACCGGGCATTTCCATTCACAGTATGGATTACCGCACGCCAGACAACGGTCGGATTGCTCGGCCACCTGGGTTTGCTGCAACGGCTGGTAAATTTCAACAAACGAATGCTGGCGCGTATAATCGTCTTTTTTATCTGGATCTTGGCGCGGCACATCCAAAAACTGAAAATCATTGTGTTGGCGTTCTGCCATGAGACTTACTCCAGTAACGATTGCGCCTTATTGAGGGTCGGCTTGAGTGGTTTTTAACAGCGTCAATAAATTGGCCGCCTTCGGTTTAACCAGATAGAACTTGCGCACATATTCATCAAAGGCATTTAAAATAGTTTGACCCCACGCACTGCCGGTTTCCTGCACATATTCTTCAAGCACACTGCGTAAATGATGGCGATAATGCTCGGTTGATTCGGTTGAAATACGATTTAAATCGATAAGTTCATGGTTGCACCGGTCAAAGAAATCTCCTTCCATATCCAGCACATATGCAAAACCACCGGTCATTCCGGCACCAAAATTCAGGCCAGTACGCCCTAAAACTGTGACCAAACCGCCGGTCATATATTCACAGCAATGGTCGCCCGCGCCTTCAATGACGGCATGCGCGCCCGAATTACGCACGGCAAAGCGCTCGCCTGCTGTACCGGCTGCAAAAAGTTTGCCACCCGTTGCGCCATATAAACATGTATTGCCGATAATAGCCGTTTCCTGACTGGCAAATGGCGACCCTTTCGGCGGATAAATGGCAATCGAACCACCCGCCATGCCTTTGCCGACATAGTCGTTGGAATCACCTTCCAGGCGAATATGCAGGCCGCCCGCATTCCAGACACCCAACGATTGCCCAGCCGTACCGCTTAAATGCAGGGTAATCGGTGCATCGGTCATGCCTAGATTGCCGTAACGTTGCGCAATTTCACCCGACAAACGCGCCCCCAGCGACCGGTCACGATTATGCACCGTATAGGTAAATGTGCCACCCGATTTTTGCTCAATCGCAGGTAGAATATCCTGTACCATTTGCTCGGCCAGTTCGCCCTTGTCATGCGGCTCGTTGCGGCCTTCAGTGCAATATTGCGGCGCACCTTCAGCACTGGCATGAATCGTCAATAGCGGTTTTAAATCAATATTGCGCTGTTTGTCGGTAGTTCCTTCAATCATGCTGAGTAAATCGGTCCGGCCAATGAGGTCACGCAACGACCGCACGCCCAATAACGCCAGCCATTGCCGCGTTTCTTCTGCCACAAACCGGAAGAAATTGATCAGCATGTCAGGCTCGCCGATATAATGCTGTTTACGCAATACGTCTTGTTGTGTAGCCACACCGGTTGCACAGTTATTTAAGTGACAGATGCGCAGGTATTTACAACCCAGCGCAATCATCGGCGTAGAACCGAATCCAAAACTTTCAGCGCCCAAAATCGCCGCTTTCACGACATCTAAACCGGTTTTTAAACCGCCATCGGTCTGAACACGCACCTTGCCGCGCAACCCGTTGATGCGTAATGCCTGATGCGCTTCCGACAGGCCCAGTTCCCAAGGCGAACCGGCATAATGAATCGACGATAACGGACTTGCTGCCGTTCCGCCGTCATAGCCTGAAATGGTGATAAAATCGGCATAGGCTTTAGCTACACCGGCAGCAATGGTTCCTACTCCGGGCTCGGCAACCAGTTTGACTGAAACCATCGCACGCGGATTAACCTGTTTTAAGTCAAAAATCAACTGCGATAAATCTTCAATCGAATAAATATCATGATGCGGTGGTGGTGAAATCAAGGTTACGCCGGGCACCGAATAACGTAAGCGTGCAATGAGTCCGTTAACCTTGCCGCCCGGTAATTGCCCGCCTTCACCCGGCTTGGCCCCTTGCGCTACTTTAATCTGCAACACTTCAGCCGATGCCAAATAAGCCGGTGTAACACCAAAACGACCTGAAGCAATTTGCTTGATTTTTGAATTTTTGAGCGTACCGTAACGTGCCGGGTCTTCACCACCTTCACCCGAATTTGAGCGCCCGCCAATCGTATTCATGGCAATGGCGATCGACTCATGCGCTTCAGGCGACAATGCTCCAAGCGACATACCAGCCGAATCAAACCTCGGCAAAATCTCTTCGACTGATTCTACCTCGGCAATATCGATACGCTGTTCGGTATTTAAGGTCAATAAATCACGCAACGTAGCCACAGGTCGATTATTCACCAAATCTGCATAGCGCCGATAATCTTCATAATCGCCCGACCGAACCGCATCATGCAACGTGTTTATCACGTCGGGATTAAAGGCATGGTACTCTTTTTGATAAATATACTTTAACAAACCACCCGCATCAATCGGTTGACGTTTTTTCCAGGCATGCGCCGCCAATAAAGCCTGGTCATGCTCTAAATCAACAAAACGCGCCCCTTCGATACGGCTTGGTACGCCTTTAAAACAACACTGTACCACTTCAGAAGCCAGCCCAATGGCTTCAAACAATTGTCCTGCACGGTACGAGGCAACCGTTGAAATCCCCATTTTCGACAAAATTTTCAGCAGGCCCTTATCAATGCCTTTACGATAATAAGCCTGCGCTTCCAACGGGTCGCCCAACAATTCCCCACGCGCCACCAAATCGTTAATAACATCATAAGCCAAATACGGATACACCGCCGACGCACCAAAACCAATCAGTACGGCAAACTGATGCGGGTCACGTGCCAGGCCGGTTTCAACCAGAATATTGGCATCAGTACGCAAGCCCACTTCCGATAAATAATGGTGAATGGCACCCGTGGCTAAAATTGCACTGGCTGGCAAATAACCGGGCCGAATGGCTTTATCAGACAATAACAGTAGGGTCGCACCATCGCGAACCGCTTGCTCAGCCTCCGCACAAATGCGTTTAAGGGCCGCTTCCAAGCCTTCGGTTTGGGCATAATTTAAATCGAGGATATAAAGCGCATAACCGGGCCGCTTGATGGCGCGTAACTGCTGCATTTTGCTGGCACTAAGCACGGGACTCGAAATAATTACACGGTCGGCATGTTCAGGGCTTTGCTCAAATACGTTTTGCTCACGGCCAAGCGAGGTTTCAAGCGACATCACAATCGATTCGCGCAACGGGTCAATCGGCGGATTGGTCACCTGGGCAAACTGTTGGCGGAAATAATCAGCCACATGACGAATTTTATGTGACAAAACCGCCATCGGAGTATCATCACCCATTGAACCGACAGCTTCCTGACCACTTTCAGCCAACGGACGAATGATCTGGTCACGTTCCTCAAAGGTTACATGAAACATTTTTTGCGCTGTCAGCAACGTATCATCGGTTAATGACTGCTTTAACAACTGTTCTTCAGCCGCTTCATCGTCCAGAATCCGCAGTGCACGTTCACGCAGCCACTGCTTGTAGGGATACGCCGTTTTTAACCGCGCATCAATATCATCGGTATCTAAACGTTCACCGGTCTGGGTATCAATGACCAGAATTTGACCCGGCCCGACGCGCCCTTTGGCAACCACGTCTTCAGCCGCATAATTCCATACGCCAATTTCGGACGCCAAAGTAATATAACCGTTTTTAGTGATGACCCAACGCGCAGGCCGCAAACCGTTACGGTCCAGCATACACACCGCATGACGGCCGTCCTGAATTACCAGACCGGCCGGGCCGTCCCAGGCTTCCATGTGTTTGGCGTTAAATTCATAAAAGGCGCGTAAATCGGCGTCCATGGTATCGACATTTTGCCAGGCCGGTGGAACCAACATACGCAACGCACGGAATAAATCCATACCGCCGCCGACCAAAATTTCCAGCATGTTATCAAGACTTGACGAATCGGAACCCGTACGGTTGATTAACGGTTTTAGATCAAGCAGTCCGGGCAATAACGGATTATCCATTTTAGGGGTACGCGCAACTGACCAGTTACGGTTGCCCATAATCGTATTGATTTCGCCATTATGTGCCAAGTACCGGAACGGCTGCGCCAAGGGCCAGCGTGGCAACGTATTAGTCGAAAACCTTTGATGAAACACACAAATATGTGTCGTCATCGCAGGGTTACGTAAATCGGCATAAAACTGCTTTAAGACTTCCGGCATCATCAAGCCTTTATAGCTGATGACCGTACTGGCCAAGGTGGTTACATAAAACATTGAATCATGCTGTAAGGCTTGCTCGGCACGGCGGCGCGCTAAAAATAACTGGCGGTTAAATTCAACCTCGCTCATGCCTTCTGGGGCGGATACCATAATTTGTTCTAAATGCGGCAACGTGCGTAAGGCAATTTCACCCAATACCTCAGGCGCAACCGGAACCACACGCCAGCCCGCAACCGTAAGTCCCACCTTCTCGATTTCCTGATTTAAAATCAATTTGGCTGCTTTGGCAACTGCCGTATCCAGACTTAAAAACACAGTACCGACTGCAAAAATCGGGCTTAGTTTAAAGCCTGATTGTTCGGCTTCTTGACGAAAAAATGCCTTGGGCATCGCCAGTAACAAGCCGCACCCGTCACCCGTTTTGCCGTCGGCTGCAATGCCGCCACGATGGGTCATGTGCCCGAGGCTGTAAATGGCCGTTTCAAGCAAATCATGGCTCGCCTGCCCCTGCATGTGGGCAATCATGCCAAAGCCACAGTTATCCTTAAATTCGTCCGGTTGATACAGGCCGAGTGCTTGAGAAGGTGCAGGTTGAGCAGTGTGCGGCATATGCATGGCGTACCCTTGAACGAATCTTGAACAAATAAGGCAAGCGCTTCTTATGATAAAAAAGCGCGTAAAATGGTGTGTTATTCTATAGAAAACTTGAACATTTCTCAATGACCGAACGATACTGAGTTTAAATAAGCCCTACAACATATTACGACAAGCAGTGCTGTAACAGGTGTAGATGACACTAAGCCCTGTTAAAACGATGACAATTTATACGGTATCAGGCTCAAGTATGAGCCTAAATGTTGCAAAATATAGGCCAAAATTCAGTGCTTATTGAGCAGTGTCGGGCACAGTGTCGCCTTTAGTCGTGCCCGAATCCTCATTATGCAAACCTTCACTAAAGCGAGCAGCAGGCACTGTCTGAACGGGGAGCGGCCGCTCAATTTGGTCTGACGGTAATGCACCAAAACGGGGCTCTGTACTGACAGTTCTGGTGTGATGAACCGATGCTGGCATATCGTTGCTCTTATCTTCATGATAACGAACCGGCGCGGCGTGATGCGTGATTTTTTCACTCGAACCATTAGCCTGCTCACTCGTACGGGCCTCATGATGTCGTACCGGCGCGGGCATGGCTGCTGGCGGCAAACCTGCATCGACTTCAACCTTACGTAAATTAACGCGCGGTACGGTATCCATTAAACCCGTGGTTTTAACTTCAGCACCTTCATCGGACACTAAATCTTTATAACTCGAAAAACGCTCAGGGAAGGCTTTAACGCTGGCCGGCAAATCAAAATTGACGGTTTGTAGCGCGCCCATGGCCGTTTGTACCGTGTTAAACAACCCATACACCAGCACGAAACTTTCCTTTTTCTTATTGTTAAGTCGCATATAGTAAAACTGGCTGCGGTCACTTCGGTGTGATAGATAATCGGTAATCACGGCCTCTTCTGTAACATTCATAACCTGTAGCGTCCAAGCCTGCGCTTGCGTACTAACAAACGTCGAACCTCGAAACTCCGGGCTATGCTTACCGCTAATGGCTTGCTTAGTGGTTAAATCCAGCAGTGGCACGGCTTGCGTAAGCTCGCCCAAATGTTGACTAAAGCCTTCTGATGCGTCTTTTAGCGTATCGACTAATGTTTCGGTGTCTTCTTGAGGCGCAACCGGCTTGACAACGCGGGTATGCTGCTGAATCCAGAACCAGGTGGCGACGCAACTGACTAATAAACTGATACCTAGAACTAACCAAATCCAAGCGCGCCCTTGAGGCTGAGGCGCCATTGCTGTTGTGGTCATGCCAATACTCCAAAGTGTCGCTGCGTTAATGTGGCGGTTAAGTCAGTATCATCGACTCCTTTTACAATCACCGCTTCGCCTAAACGTTTTAATAAAATCAGGCGCAACTGTCCTGCTAAAACTTTTTTATCCTGTAACATCAACGATTTAAATTCATCAGCAGACATAGCCGGTGGATCAACGGGTAAATTGGCCTGCTGCAAAATTGCCCGGACGCGAGCCACATCCGCCAAACTTAACCAGCCTAAACGATACGACAAATCGGCCGCTTGCAGCATGCCCACCGCCACTGCTTCACCATGCAGCCACTGACCATAGCCCATATGCGTTTCTATCGCATGGCCAAATGTATGGCCTAAATTCAACAACGCGCGCGCGCCCTGTTCATGTTCATCGGCCGCCACAATACGCGCTTTATGCTGACAGCACCGCTCTACAGCATACATCAAGGCTTCAGGTTCTTGGGCTAGCAGCTTGGGCATATTGATTTCAAGCCACGTTAAAAATTCGGCATCGCACAGCAAAGCATATTTAATGACTTCCGCCAGGCCTGCCGATAATTCGCGCGCTGGCAAAGTATTTAAATGGCTTATATCGGCCAAAACGGCGCTTGGCTGTTTAAAGGCACCAATCATGTTTTTACCAAGGGCATGATTAATACCCGTTTTACCGCCTACACTGGAATCGACCTGAGCCAGTAAAGTTGTAGGAATTTGAATAAAATTAACCCCACGCTGAAAACTTGCTGCTGCAAAGCCGGCCATATCGCCAACGACGCCGCCCCCCAAGGCAATAACGGTACAGTCTCGATTAAACCGCGCTTGCATCAAGGCATCAAAAATTAAATTTAAATGGGTTAAATCTTTGTGGACTTCGCCATCGGGCAATAAACAACTGGCCACGTGATAATCTTTCAAGGCCTCTTGATAACGAACCAGATAAAGCGGCGCAACGGTGGTATTGGTTACAATAAGTACCTGACGGCCGCTCAAATGTTGCAGCAACAACGGTTCAGCCGGTAACTGCGCGCCAATGTAAATCGGATAACTGCGTTCGCCAAGCGCCACTTGAAGCGTTATATAAGAATGTTTCATAACACGTTAAACATCGACCAAAAATAATATCTAGTTTAACGGGTTTATGCTGACAAATTGAATTATTTTTTGTGCCAATTCACGCGCCGAGCCTTCATACGTTGGAATAACGCTATGCGCGGTTTGTCTGTAAAGTGGGTCACGCACCTCCAGCAAGGCTTGCAAACGCGCCTGCGGATTGTCCGTTTGCAATAAAGGCCGAGAACGGTCACGTGCCGTACGCTGCACCTGCATTTCAACGGGTGTATATAAATAAATTACGTAACCGCGATTATGCAAATAATGCCGATTCGCCGCTGACAGCACTGCACCGCCGCCCGTTGCCAATACAATATTTGGTAATTGAGTCAGTTGTGCTATCGTATTTTCTTCACGCAAACGAAAGCCAGCCTCCCCTTCTTTCTCAAAAATCCAGGGAATACTGGCACCGGTACGCGTTTCTATTTCAGCATCGCTGTCTAAAAAAGGGCGTTCCAGTAAGTCAGCCAGATGCTTGCCCACCGTCGTTTTACCGGCCCCCATAGGTCCAACCAAAAACAAGCTGGGTAATGCCTTCGCTGAGGTAAATAACTGCATTAAGGCGTTCCGCTGGTTCCTTTTTCGCTAACCAAACGCGGCGTTACAAAAATCAGCAATTCCTGTTTGTCATTGCTTTTTACATTATGTTGAAACAGACGACCGACATAGGGCAAATCACCTAGAAATGGCGTTTTGGTCACACTATTGGTAATTTGATTTTGAAAAATACCGCCTAATACCACCGTTTGTCCGTCATTGATTAAGACATTGGTCGACACCCGGTTAGTATCAATCGCCCTAATACCGGTGGGCTGAATTTCGCCCGGTGTATCGCTGTTAACGAACAATTCCATACCAATCCGGCCATCTGGCGTGATGCTGGGGGTTACCTCCAAGCTGAGCTCAGCATTGATAAACTGTACCGATGTTGCACCGCTTGAGGTCGCAGCCTGATAAGGAATTTGGGTACCTGCTGCAATGCGCGCCTTTTGCTTATCTGTGGTTAATACTTTAGGGGTCGCAACGACTTCACCTTTGCCGTCTGCCTGTAGAGCCGATAACTCCAAATCCAACATTAAATTAGACATCGACAGTAAACCAAATGCGATGCGACTTGCACCGGTACCGGTTGCGCCCATATCGACACTTAAATTTTGCGGTGTCGTAATAGTATACTTAGCACCACTACCATAGCTTGCCGCCGCTGGATTTCTTAAATCCATTAACGTCGTCGTGCTGCCACCGACCAATAAATTGCGATTATTGGCGATGCCTTTACTAAGTACGCCCCATTTTACCCCGAGCTCTTTGCTAAAACTGTCGGTCGCACGCACAATGCGTGCTTCAATCATGACTTGACGTACTGGCACATCAAGTTTTTCGATTAAAGAACGAATTTCATCAATTTTACGTGTCACATCATGAATAATTAACGTATTTGTTCGCACGTCCTTTGATACCGTACCCCGAGGCGATAGCAAACTGCCCACCGTCGCGTCGGTATTATTACTGCTAATACTGGTCGTATTACGTCCCGAAGTAATTAACGTTTCAATATCAGCCACTTTGGCATAGCTTAACCGAATGTATTCGGTGCGTAGTTGCTCAAGCTGCTCAAGCTGTTTTTTACCTTCTGCTTCTTGCTTTTCACGAGCAGCTAGTTCATCCGCCGGGGCAATTAAAATCACATTGCCATTACGGCGTTTATCTAAGCCTTTGGTACGTAAAATAATATCAAGGGCTTGGTCCCAGGGTACATTTTGCAGACGAATCGTAATCCGGCCATTCACCGTATCACTTGCGACCAGGTTAAAGCCGGTAAAGTCTGCAATTAACTGCAAGACTGAACGCACTTCAATATCCTGAAAATTTAAGGATAATTTTTGTCCAGTATAGGTGATTTGTTCCGCTTTTTTCTGCTCTTCGCGCGCAGGCGGCTTAACACTAATGATTAATTTACGGTCAGTTTGATACGATTGAAATTCAAACGGACCATTAGGCTCAATCACCACTACACCTGTATTGCCCTCATTATAGGCATCAACCGTTTTAATCATGGTGCCACTATCGCCAACATTTAACCGGCGAACCATACTTTGCGCTATTTTAGTACTTGCAAATCGTGCAATCAAACGATTGCCTTGCTGCTGCACATCGACCGGTATGTTAGCATCGCCCAGACTGACAATCACCTGACCTTCGTTATTGGCGGCGCGCTTAAAATCAACGCGATTTACTTGCACATTACCGCGTTGCGAACGCAATGCAGCAGAAGGCTGAGCGGCTGGAATTAAACCAGGTGCACCAATTTTAAGCACTAGCGTATGGCCTTCAACCCGAGTCGTATAGCCGCCTTGCTCGGTTAAATTGATAACCAACCGGGTCAGCTTATTATTATCTAACACGGTAAGATTACGCGTTCGGCCTTGGTCAATATTTTGATAACGATGATCTACCAAACTGTGCGTTTCGGGTAAATCGAGCACGAGACGCGCCGGCTTTTCAATCTGATAGGCTTGAGGGGCCGGTGGCGCAGCATCAAATTTAAGGCGCAGTTCGGTTTGACCACGGTCCAACGCAACCGGAATCACATCGACCAAATTAACCTGGGCTGCATAGGCACTTTGTACACTGGCAACACTTAACGCCACCCAGACAAATTTAGACATATAAGTATTCCCTGCAAGGTGCCGTCCTGACGACTTTATTTCTTGTGCTAATGCACGTTTTAATGGATTTTGCATATTATTCCCCATTTTTTAAGTGCCCACTTGTGTCAAGACGAGAGTACGCGGCCGTTCAATAAAGCCCTCACGACCATCTGGCACAATTTCGATGAGTCCAATTTCAGTTGGTTTGATACTGACCACACGACCATAATTTTTGCCCATATAGTTACCCACCTGAATGCGCATAATGCCCCCTTTCGGAGATTCAATCAGTGCATTGAGGGGGCCGCCCGGACTTTGTATCGTGCCCCGCATTTTTAAATCTTCTAATTCAAACGTTTCCAAAAACTGTGGCGGCCGAGTGGTATCAGGCATCACACGGTGAGCTGCAATAGAGGTTAATTCTTGTGCCAGGCTACCAGGCAAAAAAGGGCTGCGTAGCTGCTG
Organism: Moraxellaceae bacterium; assembly: GCA_018260315.1. Taxonomy (GTDB): domain Bacteria; phylum Pseudomonadota; class Gammaproteobacteria; order Pseudomonadales; family Moraxellaceae; genus JAGLBJ01. The sequence goes on from JAGLBJ010000001.1 coordinate 99,196, forward strand.
GGCTGCATAGTTAAAGCTAGGCACCGGCAAAAAAACGGGCGGTGGCGGTACAGGCAAAGCAGGCTTACTGTGAATCTGCTGCATGCGCGTATTGACTTCAGCAACCCGCGAGTCACAACCGGCCAGCGTCAATGCACAAATGGCAAGGACAAGGGTATTTTTTTCATATCCTCGCATCATTTTTTAGCATCCTTATTCTTAGCGTCTTTATCCTTAGTCGCCTGGTCTGCTGCTTTCTTGTCTTCAGCGAGTTTATCATTATAGCGATAGGTTTTGGCGTGCAACGTCATTGCCAGGACCGGGACTTCACTTTTTGCATTAACGCCGGTTTTGGCCTGCGGCGCAATATCAAAGTCGTGAACGGTAATAATGCGCGGCAAGGCCGCCAGGCCACTGATAAAGCCACCAAACGCATGATAATCACCCTGCCCTACAATCGTAATCGGCAGTTCGATAAAAAATTCGCGAGTGACCTCAGATTCTACCTTAATATCTTGAAATTTAAGGCCGCTGCCGACTCCGGTGAAGTTAATGTCCTGAATCAAACTGGGGATTTCATGTTCTTTAGGCAACTGCTGAAGCAACTGACCGAAGGTTTGTTCCATCTGGTTAATTTGCTCCTGATACTTTTGCAAATTACGCAGCTTGGAATCTTTTTCTTCATAATCCTTTAGCAATACTTCTTCTTGTGCATGGGCCCGGTCAATCGAATCTAGCATCGGTTTTAACAATAAAAAATAAGCCAGTGCCAAGACCAAAAACGCCGTAAACAACAATAACGTAATTTTAACCGGCATGGGCCAGCTACCCATATTTTGTGGGTCAAGCGAGTTAAAGCTACTGACAAACTCCTGAAAATTAAACGGTTTTTTGACAGGTTTAGGGACATCGTTCGTAGATACCAAGGCCGGTTCTGAGGCTTTATTAAGGGATAAACGGCCTAATTTCATGGGGTTTTACCTCCCGTTGTACCAGAAACGGCGGGTGCAGTAATAACGGTCGTCGTTGTGGTGGTATTGGTGGCTGCGGGTGCGGCGTTGACAGGAGGCAAATTGGCATGAACCACAGGCGCAGGGCTTACGGGTGCCGAGGTCACTTTAATTGTATTGACTGTCGTTGCTGTCGTTGCCACGCTGACCGGAGGGTTCGGAATAACGGTGGTCGGCACTGTCGCAGGACGCGGCGTTACATGACCGGCATTTACGACCGGGGGTGGGCTTATAGGCATGCCGGTTATGGCCGCAGGAGTAACGCTAGGCGGAGTACGGAGGCCTGTACCGGCTTGAACTTGCTTGCCAGCGTTTTCTTCAGGGTCTTCTAAGTCAAGGGATAAAATAAACTGGCCATAATTTTGCTCAGGTCTTGGCAAGACTCCCCCTGCTGCGGGCGTGGTCGTTGGTGGAGGCGCAGCTTGAAACGAATTCATAAAGACATTTCTAAACCAGGGCGAGGCCTCTAGATTACGAATTAAGGTAGAAACATCGTTTGGACTGTCAGCCTTTCCTTCAATGGTGAATTTATCGCCCGTTCGCGCAAAACGTGTCAAATACACATTTGGCGGAACCATGCGCGGCACTTCATCAAAAATACGTACAGAGACAGGTCGTTTGCCCTGTAAATCTTGAATGACTTTCATGCGGGCAATAATTTCGTCCCGATGTTTTTGCAGGTCTTTTAACGATGCAAGTTCGGTATCGAGTTTTCCATTGGCATCGGTTACAATTTTATTGGCACTTTCCTGTTCATGCAGACGATTATTTAAAAACATCCATAACAAGCCCGACAACAACGCCGATAACAATAAAGTGGCAATACCTAAGGTAATAAATTCTTTTTTACGCTGCTCACGGAGTTCTTCACGCCATGGCAGGAGATTAATTTTAGCCATTTAGTCAAAACTCCGTAATGCCAAACCACATGCAACCATTAAACGGGGTGCATCTTCTTGTAACGCTGCACGGTCAACATTGGGCGCCACTTGCATATTGACAAAGGGATCAGCCACCGACGTTACATTGCCGAGTTTGCTTTGCACCATATAGGGCAGGCCCGGCAAGACCGCCGTACCCCCTGCTAGGAGGATATGGTCCACATCGTTAAATTGACTGGCACTGTAAAAAACCTGCAAAGCGCGCGCCGCTTCTTGCACAATGGAATCCATGAAGGGTGCTAAAATTTCGCTGGCATAATCGTCGGGTAAGCCGCCACTCTTTTTGGCACGCATGGCGTCTTCTTCGGTCAGCCCATAACGTCTTTGGATATTATCAGTGAGGACTTTACCGCCAAACGTTTGTTCACGGTTATAGATCATATTGCCGTTTTGCAGCACATACAGCGTGGTAATGCTATGACCAATGTCAAAAATAGCAACCATATTGCCCAAGTCAGGCACCGCCGCTTCAATGAGTCCAAAAGCACGTTCGACCGCATGAGCCTCGATGTCGACGACTTTAACCTCAAGCCCGGCATAGCCTAAAGCCTCAACACGCTGCTCAATGTTTTCAGAACGTGAAGCGGCAATTAACACACGCACGCGATTGGGATCGGTCAGAGATTTACCGATAACATCAAAGTCTAGATTAACTTCAGATAGCGGATATGGAATGTGCGCATCGGCGTCAAGGCGAATTTGATTTTCGCGCTCGTCATCGGTCATGTTGGTGTCCATGTCAATTACCTTGGTAATGACTGTAGACCCCGACACGGCGACAGCTGCCAAAGCAGTACCGGGCCGGACACGACGTATTAATTTTTCAATCGCATCGCCAACTCCCTCTGCACTGACAATATTTTTCTCTGCCACAGCATTAGGCGGTAGTGGTTCACTACCATAATGTTCGATGCAATAACGCCCATTTTGAAGACTTAGTTCAATCAGTTTGACCGACGATGAGCTAATGTCAAGACCAAGCAAGTTTTTTCTGTTTTTACGCCCAAAGGAAAGCACTATATTTATTTCCCTTTTATAGTTCTAAACCCAATAATGGGGCCCCAAGTTGCAGTTTGCCTGAAGTCGCTTTTGCGCGCAAGACTCTTTTATCATCTGACAGAATCAATTCTTGGCGTTATACTGTCAACTATCGTCCCTTCCTGTTTGGTATTAAACCTTAATTGTTATGAAAAAGCCATCTAAAAAACTATCGCAAGCTGGACTCATACACCCCATCGTTGCTGTTATCCTATCGTTGCTGCTGGCGGTGCCGGTTGGATTTTACGGGATTTATTTATACCTTGCGCCGACGCTGCCCAATACCGAGCTGCTTAAAAGCTCGCCGATTGAAACGCCGATGCAGGTCTATACCAAAGATGGCAAGCTCATCGGTGAATTTGGCGAAAAACTGTCCATTCCCGTGACTTATAACCAGATTCCATTAAATATGGTGCATGCGTTTTTGGCGGCTGAAGATGCGTCCTTTTTTACGCATAGCGGCATTAGCTTTAAAGGGCTGGGCCGTGCGGTTGCTGAAGCGGTGCAAGGTGGCGGGGCCCAAACAGGCGGCTCGACCATTACCATGCAGGTGGCAAAAAACTTTTATCTTTCACCGGAACGTACCTTAAAACGCAAATTAACCGAAATCTTTTTGGCGCGTGAAATTGAGCAAAATTTAACCAAGCCCGAAATTTTAACGCTGTATGTCAATAAAATCTTTCTGGGTCAACATGCCTATGGCATTGCAGCCGCAGCACGGGTTTACTACAACAAGCCGCTAAGCGATTTAACTATTGCCGAAATGGCGATGATTGCAGGTTTGCCTAAAGCCCCTTCAAAATATAATCCCGTGGTTAACCCTGAACGGGCGCTTGAACGGCGCAACTGGATTATCGGACGTATGCTACAGCTTGGTTTTATCAATAAAAATCAATACGATACCGCCGTTCATGCACCCATAGGGCTGCACCCTTATGAACATCAACTCGATATGAATGCGCCGTACCTAGCCGAAATGGCCCGCTCCGAGATGGTTGAAAAATTTGGCGATAATATTTTAAATTCGGGCTGGAAAGTCTACACCACCGTAAGCAGCATACGCCAAAAAGCTGCTGATGAAGCAGTCAAGGCAGGCCTTGAAGCGTATGACCATCGGCATGGCTGGTATGGTCCAGAAGAGCTTAAACCCAAGCAAACGCTGGCCAGTTTTTATCCGATTGGCAGCATGTATCCCGCACAAGTGACTAAAGTTCAGGCACGCCGAATCGAAGTCCAATTACAAGATGGGCGCATTGTACCGATTGAATGGAGCGGTTTGTCGTGGGCACGCAAGTTTAAAGATGTCGACCGGACAGGGGGCGCGCCGAGTAATGCTGCACAACTGGTTAAAGTGGGCGATATTATTCGTGCAAAACCGATTATTAAAACAACGTCCAAAATCATCAAGGCCCAAAAAGCCAAAAAAGATGCCAAAGGTAATATTACGACCCCGGCTGTGCCAGAACAGGAAGTGATTACTCAGGACGTTACCTGGGTGCTAGGTCAGGTGCCAAGGGTTCAAGGGCAGCTTGTATCGCTTGACCCGCAAGATGGCGCGTTACAGGCGGTGGTCGGAGGTTACGACTTTAGCGGCAGTAAATTTAACCGGTCTATTCAGGGGTGGCGTCAACCGGGCTCAACCATCAAGCCGTTTATTTATTCGCTGGCATTGGAACGAGGTTATAGTCCCAACAGTACAGTCATGGACACGCCCATTCATGTAGGTTCGTGGGAGCCGCAAAATTCCGACGGACGGTTTTTAGGGCCTATTCCGTTGCGCCGTGCCCTGTATCTATCACGCAACATGGTATCGATTCACTTGCTACAGGCAGTCGGTGTTGAAAATGCCCGAACCTATATCAGTCATTTTGGTTTGGTTAAAAGTGAATTGCCGCCGACGCTTTCATTGGCATTGGGTACGGCCCAGGTGGTTCCCTTGCAGATTGCGACCGGTTATTCAGCCTTTGCAAACGGGGGTTTTCGCATTCAGCCGTATTTTATTGACCATATCAATGATTACAACGGCAAACAGATGTTTAAGGCCGACCCTGCGCGGGTGTGTTATTCGTGTGGCAGCAGTACCCTGGTTGAAGAACACAATGCGGCCAATGCCAAACCGTTAATTGAGCCGGTTCAGGCTGATGCGCAAGGTAATGCCATTACTGCAAAGCCGGTTGACGATAACGGCAGGCTTCCGGTCCAGGACACGGCAGGCGATAAACCATTCAAGCAAGCGCCACGTATCATGAAACCCAATGCGGCCTATGATATGGCCAGTATTTTACGTGATGTGGTTCAAAAAGGAACGGGACGCGCAGCCTTAAAAATTGGACGTAATGATATTGGGGGTAAAACAGGAACCACCAACGATGCTAAAGATGCTTGGTTTTCGGGCTTTCATCCAACTTTGGTAGCGGTGGCATGGGTCGGCTATGACCAGCCCGCCGGGCTTGGACGTTCAGAATTTGGCGGCATTGCGGCTTTACCGATTTGGGCCGGTTACATGGAAAAAGCACTGGAAGACACGCCTAAACAGTGGGTCGCGCGCGATGGCCGGTTACAAAAAATTCCGTTAAGCACTGAAGAGCAAAACAAACGCGATAAACGGGAAGCCGAACGTGCAAAAGCCGATGCAATTGCCAAAGCGCCGCCTTTACCGACCGTTGTGCCTCGTCCGATTGCTCCGCCGCCGCCTGCGCCTTCGCCCGTTCTGGCAGGTGCTGCGGTTGCAGGAGTGGCTGTCGTTGCAGCAGCAGCCCTCAAAGCAGCTCCATTGCCAGCAAAACGTGTGCCACCTGCGCCCCCCGCGGTGCAACCGATTCATGCTCAACCTGTGATTAAACCGGCGCCCAAACCAGTCAGTCAACCTAAAGAAGAAAAACCGCAGCGTAAGGCAACAAACATTTTAGCTAAACCAGAACCGCATCAGGATACTGCGCATAAAGCCGATACAAAAGCGCGTGCCGCTCATAAACAGGCGTCGCAAATTGATATTTTTAAACTGCAAATGGCCAAACGTGCAGAACATGAACGGGCCTTAGCCAAATTAACGCAAGGTCAGACAGACAGCAGCCATGCCAGCCATGTCAACCACGCTGAAAAGACTAAAAAGCCAACCCATAAAAAGGCAACGGCGCCACCCGATGACAGCAACGATACCGCTAAGCCCGTTAAACAGCAGCGTAAGCCACGCAAAGAAAACACCGATAATGCAAACACCGGGGCCGAACAGCCTACCAATATTAATACGGCGGTTCCAGACCCGTTCTAAAACGCCAGAACAGATTTAATCAACCCGTTAAGGAGCAACAGATGCAACATTCATCAGAATCAATCGTGATTGTAGGCGGCGCGCGTACTGCAATGGGTGGCTTTCAAGGAAGTTTAGCCAGCAGTACAGCCACTCAACTCGGCGCAAGCGTCATTAGTGCAGCGGTGAGCCGGGCAGGTTTGGCCCCGACCGATATACAGCAGGTCGTGATGGGCTGCGTGCTGCCAGCCGGTCTAAAACAGGGGCCTGCGCGTCAAGCCATGCGTCAGGCGGGTTTACCCGATAGTACAGGGGCGGTTACGGTCAATAAATTATGCGGCTCAGGTATGCAGGCCGTTATTCAAGCCACCGACAGCCTAAAAGCCGGCAATGCAGACATTGTGGTTGCAGGCGGTATGGAATCGATGACCAATGCCCCCTATGTATTGCCCAAAGCACGTGGCGGCTTTCGCATGGGTCATGGCGAAATTAAAGACCATATGTTTTTGGACGGTTTGGAAGATGCTGAAACAGGTCGTTTAATGGGGTCATTTGCTCAAGATACGGCTAATAAACTGGGTTATACGCGCGAACAAATGGACGCGTTTGCCATAGAGTCGTTAAAACGTGCTCAAACGGCCATTGAACAAGGCTATTTTGCCGATGAAATTACCCCGGTTACCGTATCAGGCCGTGGTGGCGATGTCGTTGTAGATAAAGACGAACAGCCGGGCAATGCCAAAGTTGATAAAATTCCGACCTTAAAACCAGCCTTTGCCAAAGACGGTACCATTACCGCAGCAAATGCCAGTTCAATCAGTGACGGTGCTTCGGCGCTGGTCTTAATGCGCGAGTCAGATGCTGCCGCAAAAGGTCTAAAACCCTTGGCCCGCATTATTGCCACCGCCACGCATTCGCAGCATCCGAGCGAGTTTACCGTAGCTCCGATTGGCGCAATTGAAAAGGTCCTGAAAAAGGCCGATTGGCAAGCCGGCGATGTCGATTTATGGGAAATCAACGAAGCTTTTGCCATGGTGACGATGGTAGCAACAGACCAATTGAAACTGGATACTGCTAAAGTCAATATTCACGGCGGTGCCTGTGCATTAGGTCACCCTGTTGGTTCAACCGGTTCACGCATTATTTTAACGTTAATTCATGCCCTAAAACGTACGGGCGGCCATAAAGGAGTGGCAGCGCTTTGCATTGGCGGGGGTGAAGCAACTGCGGTCGCCATTGAATTACTCTGATCTACGATGCTTCAAGGCTTAAATTGAACAGCCCCTTTTAAAGAATCTATCTAAAAACAGCCGTATTTTTAAAATGCGGCTTTTTTGTAATTATTTGTAATAATCTCCATAATTAACAAAAATACTTCAAAAATTATGCTTCATTAGGGTTATCTTTGCGTTATTTAGAAAAATGCTTAACAGTTGTTAACTGGTGAAATTGATACATTAAGTGGATAAATCCGTATCAATCCAATCGTTAATATCAAATCCAGGTGCCAATAACGCCTCTATAACGGTTAGAACAGACCGCCACAGGCGCTTCAATTGAATTATGTGTTCGGCTTTTAAGTGCGGACGTGCGCAAATTTGTTGATGCAACATATAATGTTCAAGCGCCATGCTGGTTGCGCGCAGTAAAGGCAAACCTACATAGCGGGTTGCGCCCTGTAATCGATGAATACGCTGCTGAAACGTTGGCCAATCCTGTGTGTCAAAGGCCGTTTGCAAGGTCTCTTTATCATCGGGCAATTGCGTCAGCAACATATGAATCAAATCATTGGCCAATGAATACTTACCTGCCACCAAGCGCAAACTTTCCGACCAATCAACCAACGGCAGGTCGGGGGTAGCTTCAAGTTGCAAACGCGCTTGACTGTGTGGGCTGTTTTCATTAGTTACAGACTGATTGTTTGAAGTTTGCAACCGATCGAAAGAGATCGCAGGCGTATTGAGCGCCCAGTGTTCAAGCACGTGTTCCAGCTGCTCTAGCTGAATGGGTTTGCTCATATAATCGTCTAGCCCTTGCGCTAGCAGGTGTTCACGTTCATCGGCTAAAGCATGTGCAGTCAAGGCAATAATGGGCATGTGAACAGGGCTTGACCAACTATTTTCCAGCAGCCGAATCCGTTGCGATGCCTCAAGACCCGACATACGCGGCATCTGAATATCCATAAAAATCAAGTGAAACGGCGCTAAACCCTGCGCGTGGCGTTGTTCAATAATGCTTAAGCACTCAGGCCCACTCGTCGCAAGGCTGACCTGCACGCCCAGTTCTTGTAATAATGCTTCAAGCACCAACAAATTAGGCGTATGGTCATCGACTGCCAACACATGTAATTGCGCATCGGAAAAATCGCGTACACTGTTGATAAGCTGCGGCGTATCCTGCAACAACCGTATCAATCCCTTACGGCTCAGGGGTTCGTATAACGCCCGCGCCTGTTGACGGTGCAGCACGGCATAGGGTAACTGCATCTGATACCCGTAGAGCGCCAGCAATCCTTTATAACGCATTCTGATTTCGCGCAGCAGTGCCGTCGGGTCCTGGTCCTGGCTGATAATGACCCAGGTTTTGGCCAAGTGTTTGGCAGAAATATCCGACAAACGCCCCAATAGGTTGGCCAAGGAACTGGCCTCCTCCACAGTGGCCCGCATGTTTTGTAGATATCCGCGCAATACATTACGCGCGGCCCCGTGATTTAAAAAGGTAATGACCCGCCAGTCGCTAAAATCGGGCCATTGCTGTGCATCATCAGGTAATATCCCTAATTTTACGTCAAACCAAAAGGTTGAGCCCTTGCCTTGCCCATCGCGTTCGGCATTATCTTCAAAGCTAATATCGCCCTGCATCATGCGTACCAGGCGCCGTGAAATGACCAGCCCCAGCCCCGTGCCGCCATATTGCCGTGTAACCGACGCATCGGCCTGACCAAAGGTTTGAAATAATTGGATACGCGTTTCTGGCGTAACCCCAATGCCGCTATCCTGTACAGAAATCTTAAAGGCATGCTGTGCGGGCGCTGACTGGGTCGGGTGCTCGTCGTCGTTAAGTTCTACGCGGACAATAATTTCACCTTCCAATGTGAATTTAATGGCGTTTGATACCAGATTGGTTAAAATCTGCTTAAAGCGCAGCCCATCGCCAATCGCTTGACACGGCACATCGGCGTAATAATACACCACCATATGCAGGCCCTTTTCACAGGCAAGCGGTGACAACATATCCATCACGTCAAATACGGCATCTTCTATATTGAAAGGAACGTGTTCCAGCACCAGTTTACCGGCTTCTATCTTCGAAAAATCGAGTACATCGTTAATCAACGCCAACAAATGCGAGGCAGATTTACGAATGGTTTGCACGTACATTTGCTGCTCACCGGTTAAATCCTCACGGCGCAACAATAAATTGACAAATCCATCGATACTATTAAGCGGCGTGCGCAGTTCATGGCTGATATTGGCCAAAAACATTGATTTGGCCTGACTGGCACTGAGCGCAGCATCGCGCGCTTGCCGATAACTGATATTTTGCATTTCAAGTTTATCAACCACACGTTGTAAATCATCTTCCACTTGTGCGCTGTAACTTTTTAAATCTTCAATGCTCAGATGCAGGCGCTGTACCATATGATCGATATCTTGTTGCAACAATCCAAGCTCACCGGTTGCATTAAAATTAAACGGAACATTTAAATGGTCGGCATCCATGCGCTGCAATTGCAGACGCATCTCGTACATTGGCGCAATCCAGCGACGCGAATAAAAATTAAGGCAAATCAGCAGCAGCATCAAGGTAAACATACCGGTCATGCCCAGCACTAGCCACACATGATAGCGCGCGATAGTCACCGGTGCATTGTCCAAATCAATCACCAGCCAAATGGGGCTATCGGAACTAAAACCGACCCGCTTACCATAAACGGTGCCGATATCCGATTTAAGCGGCCCAATAAATTCGCGCGTTACGGCAAATTCAGGCCACGTTAAATTCGCGTTATAGCCGACACTGACACGTGGCCGCATATCGCGGTCAATGAGCGCCGCACGTTGCAGGGTATGCTCACTTAATATGGCCTGTAAAATCTGATGACTTTGCGCCATACCGCCGGGTTTATTGAGCAACTCGGTCAGCTTTTGCGCAGCCGGTTCATAACGGGCCAAAATAGCTTGCGCCACATTGCGTTGTTCGGTTTGGGCCGCGCGGCCGGTTTCATGCAGCACCAAATACGCCCCGATAGCCGCCATAAAGGCTACCGGAATAAAAATAAGGGCGATGAGCTGGGTATAGGCGCGCGTTGCCCCAAGTAAATGAAGCCAGTGTTTTGGGTGAAACTGCGCCATGGTGTATCCTGCACGTGAGGGAAACGTAAACCCTAAAGCGTTTGCTGTGGTTTAATCGTTTTGAAGAGCTAACAGTAAACTTGATAAATCGGACGCCGCATAGCCTTGCTGTGCATGACGGCCTAACAATTGAGCTGCATGCTGTGCCAAAGGGACTAAAGCGTTTACGCTTTGTGCTAACTGTACGGCGTTGTTTAAATCTTTGGTCAAGGTAGCCACTTTCCATTGTACCGGCTCTAACTGACCTGTAGCCATGCGCGGTGCCAAGATTTGCAACGGCTTGGAATCGGCAAAACCACCCGCCAGCGCGCCCGCCAACTGTTGTACATTAACGCCCGCCTGCCCTGCCAAATGAACGGCCTCTGCAATGAGCTGGCTGTTCGCAGCGACGATAAGTTGATTACAAAGTTTAGTCACTTGTCCACTGCCAACCGCGCCCATATACGTTACTTTTTGCGACAACGGTTTAAAAAATGTCGGCAAGTGCTGAGTAATAATAACCTCGACACCGCCCGCAAACACCACCAAAGAACCAGTTTCGGCGCCGATGGTTCCTCCCGACACAGGTGCATCAATCCAGACGACCTGATACGCGGCAACTTGCCGGGCCAGCGTTCGGGTAAGTTTTGGCGAAATACTCGAAAAATCTACAATGAGTTGATTAGGCTGCAAAAAGGGCACAAGCTGTTGAATGACCGTTTGGACAGCTTCATCATCGGCTAAACATAACGCAATTAACTGGGGTCTAAAGTTATGCTGCAACGTTTTTAAATCGTTAAAGACGCTTAAGCCCTCTGTTTGCATAGGCATGGCAGCAGCAGTTCGATTCCATACAGCCACGTTAAAACCTGCATCATGCAGGCGTTTGGCCATTCGTCGACCCATCAGGCCCATGCCTAAAAAGGCAATCGGTGCATCAGGCTTTAATCCATAATCAGTTAAATAGTCCAAAACCTTATCCAGGCCCATTAAACAGCCACTAGTTTTTAATCAAATTGACGTGGTAAAAATTCTAAATCAGGCTGTTTGGCTTTGGCACGCGCAATACGGCTATTTTTACCCCTCAGCAATTTAAGTTGCCATCGTTTTTCCAAACGTAAACTTGCGACAGGCGGCTCAGTATGCAGGGCATTTAATACGGCTTTTGCGGCGGCTAGAGCATCGGGTGAGCGGGTTAAAAATTCGGCGGTTAAATCGGCGGCATGTTGTTTGGCTTCATCAAGGCTTTGTGCAACATGCGTCACTAACCCATACTGCTGCGCTTGTTGACCCGTAAACATGCGAGCACTAAAGGTCAATTCTTTGGCCGTATCAAGCCCTACCAAGCCCCGCAACGTCTGCGACAAGCCCATATCCGGCACCAGGCCCCAACGACTTTCCATAATAGCAAGCTGGCAATCGGTCGTACAGATGCGTATATCTGCCGCCAGTGCTAACTGCATGCCCGCACCTAAGCAATAACCATGGAGTACCGCCAGCACAGGGACCGGCACACTTTGCCAAATAATAAAGGCCTCTTGAAATAAACTTGGGGCCGGTTTGAGCAGTTCCCACGCGGCCAGTGCACTATGTTTGGGATTGTTTAAATCGGTTAAATCAATGCCCGTACTAAATGCCGACCCTTCTCCTTGTAGCACAACGGCCCTTATCACAGGTTGTTGTTTAACATAGCTGGCAACTACAATAAGCTCGCGCAACAATGCAAAACTCATGGCATTTTTTTTAGCGGGCCGGTTTAAACTCACAATTAATACGTGGTCACGCAACGTTAAAGCTAAATGCTGCGCAGTCGGTAAAGTGACTGTTATTTTTGCAACAGGCTTAGTAGACAATGCCGAAAAACGCCATTTTCGCAGGGTCAGCATCTTTTAATCCTTGTCTGAATCGATGAAGTCAATATTAAGCCGCTATGTTTAGGCCATTTAAAAATTTACCCGACGACCTGCAGGTCCAATCGGTACGGAAGGTACAGCATCGACATGTTCCGGCACAGGCACGGGAACGGGTACAGGCAAAACATCGACTGCCGGTGGGTGACGCAGCCCAATTTGTTTTGCCATGGTCAGTAAATTAGCATAGGGCGCTTTGGCACAGACATCGGTTAAATTTTCGGTAAAGGTGCCAATCACACTGCTTCTTAACGTCGTATCACCCGACACGCCCGACAAATAACCGTCTAGCCAAAACATTAACGCTGTGGTTGAGCTCTTGCTGTCAAGCATTTTACCAAAATCGGTACAGGTCAGGCTGCCTACGTCAATATTGGCATCGGCAGCAGCAGCGCGGCTTAATCCTAAACACATAACCGTTAAAGCACAGACTGCCAATATGCGGCTAACCCGCCGTTGTTTTAATGGGGTATCTGATAACGGCTGTAAAAGGTCTGATGATGCTGCCGTAGCCCATTTGGTACGGCTTAATAATTTACGTGACGTTAAAGGTTCGGTTATCATCGGTGAGCATCCTATTTTTATGTCTTTGGTAAGCTAACATCGTAACTCAACATCGGCTTCATTTTACGCTACTTTCGGACAACGGTTCGTTGTATTTTTAGTGGGATTTTATCGTTTAAGGAATCATCTGGTGCTTAACTTAGGGTTTAATGTTGCGGCTAATTTATCGTTATTATTTACTGAATATCCATTCTTAGACCGCTTTGCACAGGCTAAACAAGCCGGTTTTAAGTGGGTTGAAATTCAGTTTCCGTATGAATTTTCCAAAGAGGCCATTTTAACCGAACTCAATAAACATCAGTTGCAACTGGCATTAATCAATATACCAGCCGGTGATTTTATGCAAGGCGGCGACGGTTTGTTGACGAGTCCGCATACCGACGCCGACTTTTTACGCGCGATTGCAACGGCTCTGGACTATGCCCGACATTTACAGGTTAAACGCGTTAATATTTTGGCAGGTCGTTTTTCCAAACGGGCGATGACTGATGCAACCTTGCAAAGCGCCGAACGCAATCGTTTAATAGCGCGTATTGTTTATGCAGCACAATGTTTTTACGACCATGGCATGATGCCGTTAATTGAAGTCATCAATCCGGTGGACATGCCGCGCTTTGCCCTACCCGACTTAACGCAAGCCTGCGCAGTACTGCAATCTGCCACGGTACCCTTAAAATTGCAGTTTGATATTTATCATATCGCTAAAATTCATTTAACCGCCTACCCTCATTTAACCTCTAAAGCATTAACCCGGCGAGTGCTTGATGATTTGACCGCGCATTTACAGGATATAGGTCATATTCAGTTTGCGGACTGTCCGAACCGGCATGAGCCCTCTAGCGGTCTGCTGCATTTTGATGATATTTTTCAGGCCTTAAAACGCTTAAATTTAAGCAATTCAGACTATAATGAGCCTATCGTTTGCAGTGCAGAATATATTCCGACACATTCAACGCCGCAGAGCCTGCATTGGTTGAAAAATCTTGAACACTTTGAGCCTTAAGCGCGCCGTATTGTTTAATTATTTTACGTTAATACTGCTTTAAGTAGTATTTAAGTAATTTCTGACATAAAACTGTCACAATTTCCCATTGTAATATCCTTGTCATATCCCAAGCTTTTATTCGGCTTGGGGTTGGTTTAAACGAAAGAAGTGTTGTTGGCTTCGGTCTTAACGTTAGAACGGCAACTTGCACGCTTACAGGCGATTTTAGGCAGGTTTTGGGGTTAAATTTTGGCGGATTACAGTATGAAAAGTGAACTCGTGTTAATAGTCGATGATGAAATGCCCATTCGAGAAATGATTCATACTGCCCTCGACTTAGCCGGCTACACTTGCCTAGAAGCAGAAAACGCACGCGATGCGCATCATATTATCGTTGACCAGCGGCCCGCGTTAGTATTGCTTGATTGGATGATGCCGGGCGGTATTAGCGGCATAGAACTATGTCGGCGTCTTAAGCGCGATGAAACGTTGTCGGAAATTCCCGTTATCATGTTGACGGCGCGCGGCGAAGAAGACAATAAGGTGCAAGGTTTAGATGCAGGTGCTGACGATTACATGACTAAGCCCTTTTCAACGCGTGAACTGGTATCGCGCATTAAGGCGGTGCTGCGGCGCTCTAGTGCGTTGTCAGGTGAGCGGCCTATTGAGGCGGAGGGTTTGGTATTGGACCCGGTTAGTCAGCGCGTTAGTACAGGTGAGCATATTGTTGAAATGGGCCCGACTGAATATCGTTTATTGGCCTTTTTTATGACCCATCCCGAACGCGCTTATACTCGTACGCAAATGCTTGACCAAGTATGGGGCGGCAGCGTCTATGTGGAAGATAGAACGATTGATGTACACATTCGGCGGTTGCGTAAAGTGCTTGAACCGTTTGGGTTTGACGGATTTATTCAAACGGTGCGCGGTACCGGTTATCGATTTTCCACACGTTTGGATAATCGCGCCATCTAATGCCCCAATTCTTGACATTATGGCGTTTTTTTAATAAAGAACTGATTAAATTTTTAAGCTTAGCCGGAGCGCTGATGCTGCTGGGTGCCCTTTGGGGTCAGGCACTCTGGGGCTTTGTCGGTGCTTTGGTGATAACGCTACTGTTGCAATGGCGCGCCATGTATTTACTATATACATGGCTTCGGTTCAATTCACACGAACCTCCGCCTAATCTACGGGGTATCTGGGCCTCTGTGGTTTACACCATTTACCGCCTGCAAACCAGCGAGCGCCTGGCCCGGGAAAATCTAGTCAGTATTGTCGAGCGCGGCCGGGCCTCTTTGGCGGCCTTAGATGAAGCGTTTGTGCTATTAGACCATGATAGTTTAGCCGCGTGGTGGAATCCGGCAGCCGAGCGCATTTTAGGCTTGCAACCCGGTGACCAAGGCCGCAGTATTTTAAATGTCATTCGCAATCCTGAGTTTCATGAATACTTTCAGCGTAAGCCGCAATCGGACACCCCGCACGACGGCATTAAGCTAGCCTCCTGGGTCAATGAAAATCAATTTATTCAATGTGAAATCACGCGTTTTGGTAAAAATGAGCGTTTACTGATTGCCTATGATATAACCCGTTTGCATCACCTAGAGCAGGTTCGTAAAGACTTTATTGCCAATGTATCGCATGAATTACGCACGCCGCTAACGGTGTTGGCAGGCTATTTGGAAACTTATTTGGACCAGGACGATTTAAACCCCAGATGGCGACGCGGTTTTAGTCAAATGCAGCAACAGACACGCCGCATGACTAATCTGGTTAACGACTTGCTGATGTTGTCGCGGCTTGAACGAACCGGCGCCAATTTGGTCAAACAGGAAATCAACATGCCCGCCCTGATGGGGCAACTATTTGCCGATGCCGAGGCCTACAATGCCGATTACGGTCATCAACTGCATTTGGATATCGATAGTCTGTCGCATTTAATCGGCTCAGAACAGGAAATCGCCAGTGCATTTGGCAATCTTATCACTAATGCCATCAAATACACGC
The DNA here is from genome assembly GCA_018260315.1 of Moraxellaceae bacterium. Classification (GTDB taxonomy): domain Bacteria; phylum Pseudomonadota; class Gammaproteobacteria; order Pseudomonadales; family Moraxellaceae; genus JAGLBJ01. The sequence goes on from JAGLBJ010000001.1 coordinate 115,211, forward strand.
CCAAACACGGCAGTATCAATTTAAGATGGTGGACTGACGAACAGGGGGGTTATTTTAGTGTCACCGACAGCGGCATCGGTATCGAACAAAGCCACATTCCGCGACTGACCGAACGATTTTACCGTGTCGACAGTGGCCGCAGCCGGGAAAGTGGCGGTACTGGGCTGGGCCTTGCCATTGTCAAACATGTGTTACTACAACACGATGCATATTTAAGCATTACGTCAACGGTGGGCAAAGGTTCAACGTTTACGGCGGTTTTTCCAAGCGAACGGATTTTGTAACCCGTTACATGACTAGGGCAGGTGTATTTTTCAGGCCAAATAGCTGCTCAAGATTTTTTTCAGATTGTCCGGCTCCATTTTATACTCTTGAACCAGGGCACCTTTAGAATACCCTTTAAAACTATCGCCAAACAATACTTTGCGACCTAAGCCCGTGTGCAAAATAATCAGTAATTTTTGTACAAAGATGGACTCGGAATGAGTCGAGTTAAGATAATTGGCTGGCACAAAATCAACCTATTCGCAATTTGACAAATCAAACTCATACTGATTTACCAGCTCATTATCAATCCTTGCCTGAAGCAGATAATAGCCGTTTTTATCCTTTTGATAAGCGATAACGGTCGTAGCCCTGTGCAGTATCATTGTTGGGCTGTATTATTGCGCCTCCGAGTCAAAAACGTGTATTAAGGCTGCTCGACTACAATCGAATCAATGCCGTTATTTTCCAGAATTTTTTGGGCCTCAACTGCCGCCGCACGGTTCAAATACGGCCCGGAAACCACACGATACCATGTTACACCTTCACGGTCCTGGGTTTGCCGAATATCTGCACTTTGTCCAGTCAACAAAATTTCGCCACGTTGACGGTCGGCATCATCGGCATTATCAAAACTTTTAATCTGCAAGATATACTGCGGCCGACGTTCGCGTACATGCTCTTCAATGGTTAAATTCGGGCTGTCAGACGCACTATTTTGGGTGTTTTCGTTTTGTGGAGTATCGCGTTCTTGTGCATTTGTCAATGTCGGGTCTGTAGATAGGGGTTTAACCGATTCGGTAGAGCTCGGTAACGCATCGGCAGGCACCGGCAGCACTTGTTGTTTGGGCAATAAATCATAAAATTGATAATCGGATTTTTTAGATTTAACAGATTTAGCGGTTTGCGCTGAATGAGTATCTGCTACAGTCACCGGGCGCCACGGTTGCCATAAATACAACATGATGGCCAAAAACACCAAAAGCGCCGAACAAAAAAAACCCCATAACCATAACGGAATAAACGATTTGCGCGATACCTGGGGCATAGGGCGCGGGGTTGCTCCACGAGGTTTATTGCCTAAGGCCATACAGGTTCCTTGTTGTTTTAAGCGCGCTTACAAACCGATAGTCAGCCTACCTTACATACTCTCTGGGGCCGATACCCCCAATAACAAGAGTCCATTTTTAAGCACTTGCGCGACCCGTACCGACAGCAACAAACGCGCCTGGGTTAACGAAGCCTCGTCGCTCAACACTTTATGTTCATTGTACCAGCCATGAAATAACGCGGCTAACTCTTTTAAATAATACCCGACCAAATGCGGCTCGTAGCTTTCGGCAGCACGCAGCACCGTTTCAGGGTAAGCGGCCAGTTTGGCCAAAATTTCTGTTTCAATCGGTTCAACCAATTGTGTTACGGCTTGACGACCTGCCGTTTCATCAAGCCGACCCTGTTGTTCGGCCAGTTTACGCAGCACGCTACAAACGCGCGCATAGGCATACTGAATATAATAAATGACGTTATCGCGTTTTTGCGACACCGCCAAATCCAGATCAAAATCGATATGTTGCTCACTTTTACGCATCACGTAATAAAAACGCGCCGCATCGTTGCCAACTTCTTTACGCAGCTCGCGCAATTCGACAAACTGTCCTGACCGTGACGACATCTGCACCATCTCACCGCCGCGCCACAAGGTTACAAACTGCACCAATAACACGGTTAATTTGGTGGCATCATAGCCCATGGCCGTAATCGCAGCTTTAACCCGCGCAATATAACCATGATGGTCCGAGCCCCAGATATCGACAATTTTATCAAAACCCCGTTGATACTTATCTAAATGATAGGCAATATCGGACGCAAAATATGTGGTCTGACCATTAGCGCGCTTGACCACGCGGTCTTTTTCATCGCCAAATTCAGTCGATTTAAACCAGATATTGCCATCTTTTTCATATAAAAAGCCTTTTTGGTGCAATAATTGCAAGGCTTCCTCAACTTTAGCGCCCAAACCGGCCTCACTAAACCAACAGTCAAACTGCACGCCAAACTCGATTAAATCCTGTTTGATATTGTCCAAGATTGATGACAGCGCCGCATCATGAAACACGGCATAGCCTTCGGGGCCTAACAGGCTTTGCGTATTTTTAATTAAGCCGTCGATATGTTTTTCTTTATTGCCCGATTTAAGTACCTTTTCAGGCCCTTTGTCACCATTGTCCAGCACGTCGTATACCGCATCGGCAGGGACATCGGCAAATACATCGGCCAGGCTTTTTTGATACGCCTTACCATGTTGATAAATAATCTGCTGCGCGATTTCTTTTACATAATCGCCTTGGTAGCCATTGCTTGGAAAAACCAGCCCTTCCAATGGCTGTAGTAATTCCAAATAACGTAAATAGGTACTGGTGGCCAAAATATCCATTTGACGACCTGCATCGTTAACGTAATATTCACGCGATACCGTATAACCAACTGCTTCAAGCAAACGCGCGACCGTCATGCCATAGGCTGCGCCGCGCCCATGCCCCACATGTAGCGCGCTGGTCGGGTTCGCCGATACAAACTCGACTTGCACGGTTTGGCCTGCATACCAGGTCGTTTCGCCAAACCGGTCGGCCTGTTGGGCAATGTCATCTAATACTTTAAAGCGGCTATCTTCATTCAAGAAGAAATTAATAAATCCCGCGCCCGCAATATCCACCTTCAAAATATCAGAATGATGCGGCAATACGGCCACGATTTTTTCGGCTAAATCACGCGGCTTTAAGCCAGCCGGTTTAGCGGCCAGCATCGCTATATTACTGGCAAAATCGCCATGTTTACGGTCACGGGTGCGCGTTAAACCACTGGTATTGTTAAAATCTGCCGGTATAACGCCCTGCTGCTGCAAGGTGGTTAGCGCTGTGGTTAAAACGTGCTGTATCGCGGTATTCATGGTCATTAAATCGAGCTGCTGGAAAGTAAAACTTTACCATAAACCATGCAAGGTGTCATCTAACGTCTTAATTTTAAGATGGTTTTATTCCAAAGGGATCAGTCATGGAATCGTTACACGCCAGAAAAGACCAGCTTATTTTATAATGATCAGTTATGCTTAAAAATATCGATATCATCAATTGTTTATAAAAATAATGAGTTAGATTTTAAAACCCGCTGACTGCCCCATACCATCATAAATCCCAGCGACATGGTCAGTACAATCGCAGGACCCGATGATACATCAAGCCAAACACTGCCCCACAACCCCGCGCTTAACCCAAGCTGTGCCAAGACACACGCAATAATCACCATTTGTTTAGGCGATTGTGCCAGTAATCGCGCCGTCAAAGCAGGAATAACCAGCAAAGCTCCCATCAAGAGCGTGCCCACAATGCGTAAGGCCAGCAAGGTAAATAATGCCAACAACGCCATAAACAACAGACGTTGCAGACCGGCTTTAACGCCTTCAGTAATGGCAATATCGGCATGAATGGCTAAACGTAACTGCGCACGCCACGTTTTGTATAAAATCAAACAGCCCAACACGGTTAAGCCCAATAACATTGGGATATTTTGCCATTCTAAAGCCATCAAATCGCCAAACAAATAGCCCAGCAGTTGCGCGCGTAATTGCGGCAATTGGTTAATAATCAATAAACCGCCACACAATAACGACGACGCACAAAAGGCCAGCACGGCATCCATAGGCAAACGTTTATCGTGCATGACCCACAGGACTGCCACGATTACACCCGCCAGACCTAAAACGCCAACCCATAAAGGTAGACCCCAAACAGCCGCCAATGCCACCCCCAACAAGCTGCCATGTGCCAGGGTATCGGCAAAAAAAGCCATGCGCCGCCATAACATCAGGCAGCCCAAAGGCGCGCTTAAACAAGCCAAGATAGCGCCTGCTGCCCAGGCCGGGCCTAAAATACCGAGCCAATACATCACATTCATAGCGACGAGCGCTCTAAGACTGCATCATGCTGGCAGTGGGTATGTTGATGTTCATAAAATAGGCGACTATACCCAAACAAACGCTGAAATTCGGGCAAGGTTTGAATCTGCGCAGGCGTTCCGGTACAACAAATATGCTGGTTTAAACAAATAACACGCTGCGTTCCCTGCATCACCCAATGTAAATCATGCGAAATGGTTAATACGGCACAGCCCAGTTGCTCAGGTAAACCATCGATGTAATCATAAAAATGCTGTTCGGCACCGGTATCCAAACCCTGCATCGGTTCATCTAAAATCAGGCAATGCGGTTCATGCAACAGTGCCCGCGCCAACAGCACCCGTTGCCGTTCGCCCCCTGATAAATGCTGCATATCCTGCTTTAATAAGGGGTTTAAATTCATGTCAGCAATAATCTTTTGATAATAGGCTACTTTAGCCTGTTGTAACCCTAATAAATCGCCAACTCGTAACGGTAAACTATTGGGCAATTGCAAGCTTTGCGGCACATAACCAAACCGCACTCCATGAGCCTGCCAACGTTTGCCTGCGGTAGGCGCCTGCAAGCCCAGCAAAATTTTAATAAACGATGATTTGCCCGCTCCATTAGGTCCAATGAGCGCCACCGCTTCGCCGGCATGTAAGCTAAAATCAATATGGTTTAAAATGATACGCTCGGCATACCGTAAACCGACCTGTTGCAACCCGACCAACGGCGTACCTGATGCAAACATAAATCACTCTCTCATCAATCAGTCTCTAAGGATAAAAGGCCGACACAACAGAATACTTAAACCGTTTGTGCATGCGTTATGCTGTCGTCGCATGAAGCTGACATTGTCTGCATATGCCTTGTATTTCAAGCAACGTTTGGTCAATTAAAAACCCTGTTTCCTGTGTTAAACCCGTTAATGCCTGCGCAATGACTTCAAGCTCACTTTCTTGGACATGTTCACAGGTCTGGCAGATTAATAACACGGCATGATGGCTCGCGCGCAAATGACAGCATGCCATATAGGCGTTTAGGCTGGCCACCCGATGAATTGCGCCCTGTTCTAGTAAAAACTCAAGCGCGCGGTAAACAGTTGGCGGAGCAATGCATTTTTGTTGCTCAATGGTCAAACTGGCCAGAATATCATAGGCGCCGACTGGCTTGGCCGATTTTAAAATAAACGCATAGACTTGCCGTCGAATGGGCGTCAACCGAACCGAATTCTCGCGGCAATGAGTTTCAAATACACCTAGCGCCGCCTGTTGACGATTTTTGGCAGAATCGTGCCCGCCACAAATATGGGTCATTTTGCCCTCGGTACATGCAATAAAATTCAAAGAGCAGTATAAATGTGATATATTATAACATAAAACTGTCTTTAAAATTGATTTGAGTGCGTTATGCCGCGTTTTACCAAGCAAACCCCTTCCAAACTACAGGCACCTTGTCCCTTTAACGCAGTTATGTTGGTTGGGGCGCTTTGCATATTGAGCTCGGGCACTGCACAGGCAGGTGATATTTTAACCAGTATTTATCCGCTTTATTTAATTGCGGCGGCGGTTACTCAAGGCATTGAAACGCCGCATTTATTGATTCCTGCGGGACAGGACGGCCATCATATCCAGTTAACGCCAGCCAATCGTCGCGACTTGCAACAGGCTGATTTGGTGTTATGGGTCGGGCCAAGTTATGAAGCGCCTTTAGCCGCCTTTTTGACGCAAAAACTCAATAGTTTAGCCTTGTTAAACGTACCGTCCATCGTACGCAGACCCATGCGTAGCCTAAACGGAGCGCCGATTGCCCACAGCATTGACCCGCATATCTGGCTAGACCCGCAAAATGCGATTCGCATTGCCTATATGGTGGCCAGTGTTCGGGGTAAACAACAACCTCAACATGCCACAGCGTATCAAAAAAATGCAGCGGCGTTTGGTCAGTCGTTGCAAAGCGTTTTAAAGCAACAGATCATTGCCAGTCCAATACCGTATTGGTCATATCATGATGCCTATCAATACCTTGAACCTACATTAAAATTAACCTATAGCGGGAGTTTAACGCAAGACCCCGAATTAGCGCCGACTGTTGGTCAAATTGAATGGTTACGCACGCACAGGCCCACAGCCGGCATATGTTTGTGGCTGCCGGGTACTATGGGCGTGCCAAGTCGTTTGCAGCCTGTGCATACCATAATGCTTGATGAAGTATTGCCGGCCGCTACCAGTTATATTGGCGCATGGCAGACCCTGTTTAAACTACGCAAGCAGTGTGGATAGCGCTGTATTAGGCCTCATTATTTGATGCTGGCTTTTGCTTCTTTAACTAATTTAACATTGCGCCAACTGCCAAACCAATAGTATAAAAAGCCCATCAACAGCGATAATACCGTCCCCCACACAAAGCTCCACCAAATCGCATCAGCGCCTAACTGGAGCCAGTGTTGTGCGTATTTGGCAAAGGGCAAGCGGAACACCCATAACGATAAAAATAAAATCAACAGGGGTGGCCAGACCGTTCCCGACGCGCGAATGGTGCCCAGCAATACCGTTACCATGCCGAACAAAATAAAACTCCAAAGCACAATCCCGTTAATGTGCATGGCCATTTCAATTGAGCCGCCGGTTTTGGGCAAAAATAACCCCAACACGGGCTGTTCAAACAGATAAATAATGCCGACCATAGTTCCGGTCAACAGCAGGTTGAACAGCAAGCCGGTTTGCGTGATTTTACGCACGCGGTCCCATCGATTTGCCCCAATGTTTTGCGCTGCCATTGCCGACACGGCAACCATGATTGCCAGCGCCGGCATCTGTACATACGCCCACACTTGGTTTAATGCGCCAAACGCCGCCGCCGTTAAGGTTCCATATTGATTAACCAAACTTAATAACCCTAATGCACTTGATGAAATAATCAACATTTGCAGGCCAAGCGGTAATCCCTTGTTAACTAATACCTTAAGTAAGCTTTTATGGAATCTGAAATAATGCATTTCTGACCGATTAAGCCATAATTTATCCTGACGTTTGTATAAATGCCACAACAGCGCAAATAACGTTAACGACTGAGCAAACAGTGTTGCAAGCGCCGAACCCGCCACGCCCATTTTAGGCAACGGGCCCCAGCCAAAAATAAACACCGGATTTAAAGTAATATCCAGCCCGGCCGATGCCAGCATAAAACGAAACGAAGTATTTGCATCGCCCGAGCCACGCAGCGCCATCATCACGTAGTTATAAAAATACATAAACGGCAATGCAATGGTAATAATATGTAAATAATCAATCGCCATTTGCATGGACGCCATAGGTGTGCCCATCAACGCCAAAATATTTGGCGTGAAAATATAGCCGACTCCTGCTGCAAAAATGGATAACATGACAAAAAACGTGGCGCTCGTTCCAATTGTTTGTTTAAGCAATAAGGTATCCTTGCGTCCAATGGCCTGCCCGACCAACACACTGGTAGCACTGCTGATGCCAAACACGATAGCCAATAGAACAAACATCAACATATTGGCGTTAGCCGTTGCCGTTAAAGCGGCCTCTCCTAAATATCGCCCGACCCAAATGGCATTAATCGACCCGTTTAAAGACTGTAAAATATTGCTGCCCAGGACCGGCAAGCAAAACAAAAACAGGGTTCTGGCAACAGGGGCATGGATTAAATCACGTTGCGGCATAAGGTCCGTTCTCGAGTCTTTTTGAGCAATCAGGCATTTGGGCTGGCATTGGATAATCAGCTTTTTTCACGCTTAATCAAACAAATCGCTGATTGGCGTTTGGGTTAAAATCATGGCTTCGTCAGGCTTGACATGCTGTTCTACAGTGGTCACGGGTGATAACGCCGCGCTTGGCATATCAACGCCGCGCATCGTATCGGCCTTTTGAAAACCACGCGGTAACAAATGACCCCGTGCAGCCCGTTTGCCCTGATAATGTGTTAAATCACCCGGCTTAAGGGTTAACGAACGAGCGCCCGCCGTTAACTGTAACGCCTGATTTGGCTGTAATGCCGCCAGTGCCGCAATGGTTTCCTGACCTTCCAGTTGCATAAATTTATTGCCTTTACCTTTGTTTAAACTGGGTACATCGGCTAAATTAAAAATCAATAATCGCCCAATAGACGATAAAACCGCCAACCATGTGGCCGCCTCATTAACCATTAAAACCGGCAAGGGCAAGCCATCGTCCGACAACGTAAGCACGTTTTTACCGGCTTTGGCTGTCGAGTCCAATTGTCCCAATTGCGTTTTAAAGCCATAGCCTGTTTGACTGGCGAGTATAATCGCTTGCGCATCATCACCGGTTAAAACCTGCAAAAATCGGCTACCTGCGGGAGCGCTCAACCGGCTATTTAAGGGTTCTCCCTGACCGCGCGCTGACGGCAAACTGGCAATACTTAATCCATAGCTACGCCCAGTAGAGTCCAAAATATACGCACGCTGATTGGTTTTGCCATAAACATGGGTCAAATACGCATCACCCGTCTTATAGCTTAAACTCGCCGGGTCAACCTGACCTTTTGCCGCCCGAATCCAGCCGGCCTGCGATAAAACAACGGTTACATGTTCGGCAGGCTGTAAATCGGTTTCCTTTAAAATTTGCGCTTCGGCTCGCACGACTAACGGCGAACGGCGGTCGTCACCATGAATTTTAGCATCTTGCGTCAATTCGTCGATAATCAGCTTATTAAGTTGTTCAGGGTGATTAAGCGATTCCAAAATACCCAACTGTTCAAGGCTCAATCGGTCGGCTTCGGTGCGTAGCTCAACCTCTTCAAGTTTAGCCAAATGGCGTAATTTTAAATCTAAAATCGCGTCGGCCTGAACCGCATCTAATGCAAAACGCGTCATCAAGACCGGTTTGGGCTGATCTTCGATGCGGATAATCCGAATCACTTCATCAACGTTTAAATAGGCAATTAACAGACCCGCCAACAAATGCAGCCGCCGCTCGATTTGCCCCAGACGATTTTGCAGCCGCCGCCGCACCACACTTTGCCGCACACCCAGCCACTCGGTCAAAATCGTTTTAAGCGATTTAACATGGGGTTTATTGTCAACACCAATCATGTTCAAATTAATCCGATAACTGCTTTCAAGGTCGGTTGTGGCAAATAAATGTCCCATCAGCGCCTCCATGTCGACCCGTGCCGAACGCAACACCAGCACTATACGTGTCGGCTGTTCATGGTTCGACTCATCACGCACATCAACCACGAGCGGCAATTTTTTAGCGGTCATCTGTTCAGCAATCTGGCTGACCACTTTATTACCCGATACCTGATACGGCAGTGCATCAATCACAATTTCTTCTTTATGTTCAATATGATAGACCGCCCGCATACGGTAACTGCCACGCCCGTTCATTTGGATTTTGAGCAGTTCATCGGCAGGCGTGATGATTTCGGCACACGTCGGCAAATCGGGCCCGGGAATAATCGCTGCCAGCTTTTCATCAGATAAATCAGGATTTTTCAGCAGTGCAATACAGCCTTTGACGACCTCACGCAGATTATGCGGCGGAATATCGGTGGCCATGCCGACCGCAATGCCCGTGGTTCCATTTAAAACGATATTTGGCAAGCGCGACGGCAGCACTACGGGTTCCTGCAAACTGCCATCAAAATTATCCTGCCAATCAACGCTGCCCTGTTCAAGTTCGCGCAATAACGTATCGCTGTACGCCGACAGTTTGGCCTCGGTGTAACGCATGGCAGCAAACGACTTGGGGTCATCGGGCGAGCCCCAGTTGCCTTGGCCTTCCACCAACGGATACCGATAGCTGAACGGCTGGGCCATCAACACCATAGCCTCATAACAGGCTGAATCACCATGCGGGTGATATTTACCCAGCACATCGCCCACCGTCCGCGCCGACTTTTTAGGTTTGCCGGTTGATTTGAGCCCAAGTTCACTCATGGCAAACACGATACGACGCTGTACCGGTTTTAAACCGTCGGCAATATGCGGCAAAGCACGGTCCATAATGACGTACATGGCATAATTTAAGTAGGCTTGTTCGGTAAATTCGGCCACCGAACGGTTTTCACTTACACTTGAATGGACTTGTTGGGTCATGGCAGCCGTCCCGATTTCCGTTTGAAATGGCTTGCATGATAGGCTTTTTTACAACGTTTGCCCATGCTTGCCGACGGTTATTTTAGTGTTTTATAATGTTATGCGACAAGTTTTGACGCGCCGCATACCGCACATTTTAGCGGTTGATAAACCTATGAGCATAAAAAATCCTCGTTAAAAGCCGTTATCTAAAATAAATAACAGTATTAACGAGGAGCCTTTTAACATCTTAAAACCTGACAGGCTTAACCTTGACAGTTAACTCGCCGAAGTGGCCAACTCTTTCGTCATTTTGGCACCATGCACGCGCAAGGCTTTTAACGTTGCCTCTTCTTCAGGCAGGGCATCGGCCCAATCAATCTCATCAAAATCAACATCAAACCATAAATGACTGATGGAACTTAAAATAGTCATATTGTCATCGTCTAAGGTATCGGTTTTGACGCCTTTATCAAGCAATAACTGCACGACAGGCACGCAGGCCGCACTGGCCGCATCCCATAATGGCCCAAAAAACTCTTCGGCATCCCATAAATGCAGGTTGGCACCATGTTCAATCAATACGTTAATAATATCGAGATAAGGCTGCAAACGCGCAGTTTTTTCGGCATCACGCAACGGCATGTTGTGCTCGTAACCGTCCATAATGGCCTGCCACCAGTCAAACAACTGGTCACAAATCTGGGTAATCGGCGGACCGAGTTCAGGGTCGATAAAATTAACATCAGCACCATCGGCCAATAAACGCTTAACGTCTGCAAGGTTTAAGGTACTAATGGCTTTATTCAGCGGAATACTATGCAAGCTCATAACGGTATCCTTAAAAAGGGTGGTTGTTTAATCAAAAGGTTGATACGACCTGAAAAATACCCTTAAAAACGCGATTATTTTTATCGGCGGCTTAACGGTCAAGCCTTTTGCACTGTACCCAATTCATCAGGCTTTAGCAAGTGCGTTAAAATTATGCTAAATGACCATTATTTACACGCAGGACGACCAAAAATGGCCTGGGCAGCGGGTGAACCTGTAAATTTCCAGTGCCAGGGCTCATAGGATACGTGCTCTTTATTACCCTTTACAAAGGATTGTTCCCAGCCGTATTGTGCTCCATGTTGACGCAGCCACGCATAACCAGCCGAGCGCTCAAAGCTGTATTCAATCGGCAGAAAATCCAAGGCAAACCCTGTATGATGTTCAGAATACCCTACAGGTGCCGATAAATAATAAATGTCTTTGGTTGATTTACCCGCCGCCCGTTTACGGCTGATAATCCCCTGTTGATAGTCGGTAGACCGAAACGCCGAGCCTACCGTTAAGGTAACGCCATCGTGCAGTGCCGCACCAAGTAAATGTTTTAAGCCTTCGGCTGCGTCGCGATGCAATTTATGCCCTGCACCGTCAATCGTCACCAAATCGGCCGGATTGGCATTTTTATATTGCCGATGAATAATCCCTACGCTCAATGCTTCTGGAGAATAATTTACACATTGCGCCGAATAGGGCCGTTCGCCCACCATACCACGCGTCGGCCTTATTGCATTATCGTCCATTTCGACCGGGTCTTCAGTGCGGGCATTCATCGGGGCACCGCTACGACTGTTAAATCCAACCCTGCCTGTATAACCGCGTTGTGCGTTATCATTATTTTGTGCCGTGCCGTAGCTACTTACTGAACCATTATTAATGGTTGAAACGTTTAAATTACCATAGCCCGATTCATATTTGGCCGCATCTTTGTTGCTTAGAGTCGTACCGGCCTGAGCCTGCGCAACACTTAAGCCGCCTATAATCAGGCTTATAAGCCTTTGCTTTAAATTTATTTGCATTTATCATTACCTTTAAAAGCAGTTTAGTGACAGGGGCCTTAGATTATTTACAAAAAAATGAGCATAGCAGATTTAACCTTTAGTCACAAAATTTTAGCCTGCCCTATGTTCCAACCCTGCTTACCCTCCTTTAGTCACTTGATTTTACCGTTTAAAACCATTTTACATTGAAACAGTTTCTTAAAAATGCTAAAGTTTATGCCCGTTTATCATTAAGATAACGGCTATTTTTCGTTTATGTCGCCCCTGTTAGGCACATAGTTTGTTCATCTCGCGGTGATATGACTCTTGGTATGGGTCATCACTCCTCAAGGATTTTTCTAATGCCTATTATCACCTTACCTTCGGGCGACCAAAAAAACTTCGACCAACCTGTCAGTATTATGGACGTGGCCAAAAGTATTGGCGCAGGTCTTGCTAAAGCCACCATTGCAGGTCGCGTAAACGGCGTACTGCATGACGCGTGCGATTTAATCACCGAAGATGCCGCCCTGCAAATCATCACCGCCAAGGACGATGAAGGTGTGGCCATTATTCGCCACTCGTGCGCCCATTTGCTGGGCCACGCGGTTAAACAACTGTATCCGGACGTCAAAATGGTCATCGGGCCGGTTATTGACGACGGGTTTTATTATGACATGCACAGTGCCCGCCCGTTTACCCTGGACGATATGGCCGCCGTTGAAGCGCGCATGAAACAGTTAATTGATACCGAATATGATGTCATTAAAAAAATAACGCCGCGCGCCGAGGTGATTGAAACCTTTAAACAGCGCGGTGAAGATTATAAATTGCGCTTGATTGAGGACATGCCGGACGAAACCAGCATGGGTCTGTATTATCACCAAGAATATGTCGATATGTGTCGTGGCCCGCATGTGCCCAATACACGATTTTTAAAGGCCTTTAAACTTACCAAAATTTCGGGGGCTTACTGGCGCGGCGATGCGAAAAATGAACAGTTACAGCGTATTTACGGCACCGCATGGCCCGATAAAAAGCAACTTGATGCGTACATGTTGCGTATTGAAGAAGCCGAAAAACGCGACCATCGAAAAATTGGCAAGGCGCTCGACTTATTTCATATGCAGGAAGAAGCCCCCGGCATGGTATTTTGGCACCCGAAGGGCTGGACGATTTATCGCACCCTTGAGCAATACGTGCGCAATATTTTAGACAAAAACGGCTATCAGGAAATCAAAACGCCACAAGTGGTCGATATTTCGTTGTGGGAAAAATCCGGCCATGCCGAAAACTATGCCGAGAATATGTTTACCACGCAAAGTGAAAGCCGCGTGTATGCCATTAAACCGATGAACTGTCCGTGCCATGTGCAGGTATTCAATCAGGGATTAAAATCATATCGTGATTTGCCGTTGCGTTTGGCCGAATTTGGCTCGTGTCATCGCAATGAACCTTCAGGCTCGTTACATGGTATTATGCGTGTTCGCGGCTTTACCCAAGATGATGCGCATATTTTTTGTACCCAAGAGCAGCTACAAAAAGAAACGGCCGATTTTATTGCCCTGACTTTGGCGGTTTATCGTGATTTTGGCTTCGACCATGTTAAAATGAAGTTATCGACACGGCCCGAAAAGCGCGTCGGTGATGAAGCCATGTGGGATTTTTCTGAAAAAGCCCTGGCTGATGCGCTGGATACGGCAGGTTTGCCGTGGGAATACCAACACGGCGAAGGAGCGTTTTACGGTCCTAAAATTGAGTTTAGTTTAACGGATTCTTTGGGGCGCATTTGGCAATGTGGTACCATTCAATGCGACCCCAACATGCCCGAACGGCTGGACGCGGCTTATGTGGCTGAAGACAATAGCCGCCAGCGTCCTATAATGCTGCACCGCGCCATTTTGGGCAGTTTTGAGCGATTTATCGGTATATTGATTGAGCATTATGCAGGATTACTGCCACCCTGGCTGGCTCCGGTTCAAGTGTGCGTGATGAACATTACCGACAATCAGGCCGCAGCGTGTCAGGCGTTGGCGCAAAAACTTGATGACTGCAGTTTACGTGTAACCACCGATTTGAGAAACGAGAAAATTGGGTTTAAAATACGGGAACATACCTTGGCACGCGTACCGTACATGATTGTGTTAGGTGATCGTGAAGTGGAAGACGGTTTGGTGAACGTTCGCACGCGTACGGGTAAAAATTTGGGGACAATGACGACAGAATCATTTGTAAGTCTTGTTCAGTCTGCCGTAGCCGAACGTGGCCGGTATATTTTGGAGTAAGAGCGATTAAACAACCTGAACGTAAAGAGCCGGGCGTGGCAAAAGCCAACCGTCCTGCTATTAATGAAGAAATCCGCGCAACCGACGTGCGTTTAGTGGACGAACACGGCGAGCAAAAAGGCATTGTAAGCCTGGCTGAAGCCTTAAAAGCGGCTGAAGAGGCTGAACTTGATTTGGTCGAAATTGTTGCCAATGCCGAGCCACCCGTGTGTAAAATTATGGATTATAACAAGCATCTGTTTGATATAAAACAGAAGTCTAAAGATGCGCGTAAAAAGCAGCATCAAGTCCAGATTAAAGAAATTAAGCTGCGTCCAGGCACTGAAGAAGCCGATTATCAGGTTAAAATGCGCTCGATTTTGCGCTTTTTGGAAGAAGGCGATAAAGTTAAGATTACCTTACGTTTTCGCGGACGTGAAATGGCCCATCAAGAAATTGGTTTAAAGCAGTTGCAACGTATCGAAAGCGATTTGCAAGACCTTGCCACCATTGAGCAATCGCCAAAACTTGAAGGTCGTCAGATTGGCATGTTGCTAGGCCCCAAAAAGAAAAAATAACGTTTAACACGTTGGAATAAATAAGAAAACCCTGCTATTTTGGTGGGGTTTTTTGGTGTGAGCGAGTAGCGCATAACGGATTACAACAACGGCAAAGTAAGGCAAACCATGATAAACATTAACTAAAAAATACGCCTGATGCGCGAGTTAAACCACTGGACGCAGGAGGATATGGCGGTTAAGTTGCATATGTCGTTAAACAGTTATACCAAACTTGAACGCGGCGAAAGTAAATTATGTGTCAATAAATTGGAGCAGATTGCAAAGGTCTTTAATATTTCGATAACCGATTTAACAGCTTCATAAAAACGATTAACGGTAACTAAGATGATGGTATCAAAACTTGCTAACTGCATAATGTCAGAGTAGGTCTCAAAAGGAAAATTTTTCTTGAACACCCCGGTAAATCTACCAAAACAATGCCGTGCTTAGTTGTATATTCATGCGGCTTATTGCCTATGGCAGGTCATGTCTAAAATTTTAAAATAAACTAAAATTTCCGGATAACAAGCTCATCTTAATCAATACTCCTGATTAAACATAAACCTAAAATGGAGTATTACACCTCTAGTTAGGTGGCTTACATCTAGAAAATAGAATATTATATTGATTAAATTAACAAAAATTATCTACAAGCTTATCATTATAATGCCCTAGCTTTTCCCTCTAAAATCCGTTACAATACCGACCCCTTA
>JAGLBJ010000020.1 GCA_018260315.1 Moraxellaceae bacterium
CTGGAAAATAATAACCACATGCTTAATCGGGGTTTTGGTGTTGTTATCTGGCGTCACTACCGCAGCTGTTGTTGGAGTTGACGTAATAACAGGGCTGCTGGTGCCATCGCTACAGCCATTCAATAAACCTGTTGCGACTAAACCAAGCATCAGCGCGGACCGTTTAAAGCCAGAAAATGTGTGCATAGTACTTCCCTAAAATGCCTAATAAGGCGAGTAATAAACTAATGGATAACGACCTTACTGGTTAGATTAAAGAATCAATATGACGCTTTGATGAATTTTATTCATTGTTTTTACCACATTCATCGTTTTTAGAATATTCTTGTTAACCCTAACCCAATGCGTTTTATCTTCCTAAAACTTGGTTATATACCTTGAGTGCCTTATCCGAAAAACAGCAAAATATAACCTCTAACGGATAATCGTAATGTTCATTAAACCACTGATTAACTGTCTGTACGGCAATGTGCGCCGCCAGCTCAACCGGATACCCATAAACGCCGGTACTAATATTGGAAAAAGCAATTGAGTGCAGTTGATGGGCCGCCAGTAAATCCAGACTGTGCCGATAACAGCCCGCCAGCGCCTCAGGTTCGCCCGACCTGCCGCCATGCCACACAGGGCCCACGGCATGAATAACGTGTTTTGCAGGCAAGCGATAGCCTTGCGTAATCTTGGCAAAACCGGTTTTGCAGCCGTGCAGGGTACGACATTCCTTAAGTAAATCGGGGCCGGCCGCGCGATGAATTGCACCGTCCACACCCCCACCACCCAATAACGACGTATTGGCTGCATTGACAATCGCATCGACGGGTAATGTGCAAATATCGGCGACTTGTGCACGCATACTTTGAAGGGTTAAAGTCATGATGTATCCTCTTAAGTCTTAAACAAGCAGCTTGATAAATTGATTAGCGGCTCTCGAAATCTTCAAGGATAGTCCCACGAGCGGTCAGTAGATTTAACCATGCCGTAACGCGCGGCCCAATATTTTCAGGCGGGCAATCCATGATATCGCCAACGATTGCCAACAACCTTATACCGCTATTAACTAACGGTACACTGTTCTCAACGGTTAAACCGCCAATCGCACAAATCGGTGTATTTGTACCAAATTGTTGAAGGGCCTGTTTTAGCGTCTCCAATTCAACCCGCACAGCGTTAGGTTTATATCGCGAAGGATAGACCGCCCCAAAGGCTACATACGAGGCACCTTCTGCCACGGCCCGCTCTGCTAACCCTAATGAGTTGTGACACGTCCGCCCAATAATCGCTTGGTCGCCCAGCACAGCACGCGCCTCGATTAAACTGCCATCACTTTGGCCTAAATGTAAACCACACCCAAAATGCGCGGCCTGTTCAAGCTGGTCGTTGATGATTAATTGAACCTTAAATCCCTGGCAATATTCAAATAACTGCGTTAATTCGGCCCATTGTTCAGTTAAGGGCACCTGTTTACGGCGGTATTGCACAATGCGCACACCGGCTGTAATAGCGGCTTGTAATTTGGCAAAAACGAGCGACCAAGGGTCATTATTGGTTATTAAATAGACACCTTGCAGCCTTTTAGGATAAATCAATTCAGACATCACAGATTCGGTTTAAACTTATATAAGATGCTTTGTACGATACCATGAAGCTTTGCCGTGGGGCTTAAATTTTTTAATTCCAAAAGCTTAATCCGTTAATCGTTTAATGCGCTAAAACGACAAGGAATTTGCGCTATACTAAGGGCCTTCATCGCGTGATGCCGTTTTTGTCGATTAGTGGATACCCCATGCCAAGCGAACGTTTACATACATTTTGGATTACCTGTGCCGATGGGCTGGAAACTTTACTGGTCAATGAACTGCAAGGATTTGGCGCGCATATCGTCAGCCGTCAGCCGGGGCGTATCCTCATTGAAAACACGCTGGAAATAGCCTATCATACCTGTTTATGGTCGCGTTTGGCCTCGCGCGTTCTGCTACCGATTCATTATTTTACTCCCGATGTCAAAAATGAACATGTCGTGCGCGATATTGCCGAAGAACTGTATGAAGGCGCAGTCAATTTTGATTGGTCACTGGTATTTAGCACAGGCGCAACGTTTGCCGTACGCCTGCATACCGAGCGCGATATACGGGTAAATACCCAGTTTGCGACGTTACGGGTGAAAGATGGCATAGTAGATGCGTTTATGGACAGTCAGGGGCGTAGGCCGAGCATTGATACGCACCAGCCTGAAATTACGTTAACCGCGTTTGCAGGCCTAGAGCAACACGTTTATAGCCTGGATTTATCGGGCGACAGTTTACACCGGCGCGGCTACCGACAACTGATGACCGATGCCCCTTTAAAGGAAAATCTGGCGGCGGCCATTATGCAGCTTGCCCAGAACAATCAGCCGTTTAATACATTAATTGACCCGATGTGTGGTTCGGGAACGCTGATTATTGAAGCCTTATTGATGTATACCGATTGTGCAGCAGGATTAAATCGTAATTTCGGCTTTATGGGCTGGTCGGGGCATGATGCAACGCTTTGGAACCGGTTACACCTCGAAGCAGAGCAACGTTTTGCCGCAGGTTTAGCACGCCCACGCCTGGCCGTCTTTGCCTTTGATGCCGATTGGCGTGCTTTACAGGCCACGCGGCATAATTTAATTGCGGCGGGTCTGGCCGATTATTTAACCTCCATTCGCCTGGAAGAGCGGACGCTGGCCGATTGGTGTAACTTTGCGCAGGAATCGGCCAAAATGCGCACGCTTGAGACCGATGATTTATCTAAAACGCCTCCTGAACCCATGCAGGCGCTGCTTGTTACCAATCCTCCGTATGGCGAACGGCTGGGCGATAAAGCCACTTCGCGTGCATTGTATCAGGGTTTAGGCAGGCAGTTACAAAAAGCCTTGAGTGGTCAGCGTGCGGCGGTCATTGCTGCACAAATTGAGCAAGCCGACGTTTTGCCATTGGCCGATACGCAAACCACACGCTTAATGAATGGTAATTTACCGATTTATGTACGTGCTGGCACGGTACTGGCGCTTGCCGAGTTGCCGATGAGTTTTTTGCAACAGTGGACGCCTCAGCCCGTTATCGACAGTTTGGCGCAAGATTTTGCCAATCGGTTGCAAAAAAATCTGCTTAATTTAAAAAAAATTGCCCTGCGTGAACAGGTCAGTAATCTGCGTATTTATGACGCCGATTTGCCTGATTATAATTTAGCGATTGATTTATACGGCTCGCGTGTGCATGTACAGGAATACGCACCGCCTAAAACCATCGATCCCGAAAAGGCCAAGCAACGGTTTAATACGGCGCTGCATATTATCCGCCAGGTGCTTAACGTGCAGCGTGAACAGGTGTTTATTAAAACCCGTGCCCGCCAGAAAGGCTCTGAGCAATACGAGAAAAAAGGCGATACGGGTAAACGGTTTATTGTGCATGAAGGGGCAGCCGATTTTTATATCAATCTAACCGATTATCTGGATACTGGCCTGTTTTTGGACCATCGGCCCATGCGCGAACGCATTGCTAAAGAAGCGCGCGGCAAACATTTTTTAAATTTATATGCCTACACCTGTACTGTCAGCGTGCATGCGGCCCTAGGGGGAGCGGCCAGTACGACCAGTGTTGATTTATCCAATACCTATCTGGACTGGGGCAAAAATAATTTTGCTTTAAATGGTTTGACGGTTGACCATTCCGATGAGCAGCACCAGTTTTTTGCCGGTGATGTGTTTGAATGGCTAAAAGAAGGCAGCGAGCAATACGATTTAATTTTTATTGACCCGCCGACGTTTTCCAATTCCAAGAAGTTCTTTGGAACGTTTGATGTGCAGCGCGACCATGCGTCCCTGCTTAAACGTGCCATGAATCGTTTGGCACCAGAGGGTGTGCTCTATTTTTCAAACAATTTTAAACGCTTCGCCTTCGATGATGATCTGTTCGAACGGTTTGACATTCAGGACATTACTCCGCAAACCATTGGATTTGATTTCAAACGCCATGCCAATATTCACCAAGCATGGGCACTGCGGCATTTAAAATAGCGGTTCTTAACAACTTGCCAAGTCCTTATCAAGAGCTTGTAGATCAATGCACTACGGTAATAACCGGCAGGTTGCGTATACCGGTGATTTCTAGTTGATTGTTGTTGGAATTAGGCGCATATTCAATAATACGAATCTTATTTAAATCGACAATGGCCTCTTCATTGCCACGCCAAAAATAACTCATCGGCTCAGACCCCAAACGATTGGCAGATACTGCATTCAACGTTTCGACTGCTAACCTGTTGGGTTGCAGGTTGACCCAGTCGAGTAGTACGCGCGTTGGTTCCTGTTGGTTGGTCACGGTCGGGGTGGCCAATAACTGACGCATTTGTTCAATCTTGGCAGCATCACTATTGACATCATCGACTTTAGCTGCATTTGTGCTTGATGTGACGGCCTGAGCATTAGCCTGAGCATAAACCACAGGCGCTGTCAATATACTTGCAATCACCGATGCCAACTTTATGAGGTTAAACAACCGGATTGTTATAATCATAACCTATTATCCTTAAGGTTAACGTTTCATATTATTTGTCCAAACTAGCAGAACCTGTGCAGCAAAACAAGGTTATTCGTCTAAAATTTAAACTACTGCTCTGGTTAATCCCAAGCCTCCCAAATCAATGATTAGCCGCCTCCATAGCTTGCCGCATCATTCGGACTGCTTCGGGCAATCCATAAAAAATACTATCGGCAATAATGGCATGGCCAATATTTAACTCATAAATCCCTTTTAAGGCTGCAATCGCCTCGACATTATCCAGATTCAAGCCATGACCCGCATTGACAATGAATCGACCATTTACATACGAAATCGCTTGACGAATGCGCTCAAGCTCAGTCTGCTGCCCGCTTCCCGCCGCGTCCGCATACGCCCCAGTATGAATTTCTATTACCGGAGCGCCGCAGGCAATGGCAGCATCGATTTGTTGTGGATTAGCATCAATAAACAACGACACCTCACACCCTGCCGCCGTTAAACGTTTGGTAGCTGCCTTGACCTGTGCAAAATGCGTAACAACGTCAAGGCCGCCTTCAGTGGTCAGTTCGGCACGTTTTTCGGGCACCAAACAAACATGCTGCGGTTTAATGTATTCGGCAAAATCAAGCATGGCAGGCGTTACTGCCAGTTCCAGATTCATGCGTGTGGTTAAGGCCGTGCGCATTCGTTTAACGTCATCGGGCTGAATATGCCGTCTATCTTCGCGTAAATGCAACGTGATACCATCGGCGCCCGCCTGCTCACAGAGCAAGGCTGCCCGCACGGGATCAGGGTATACAGTGCCGCGTGCCTGCCGTAAGGTTGCCACATGATCGATATTTACGCCTAATAAAATGCTCATCATTATCCTTTTTAATATATCTAAGCTAAGCAAATGGCTAAAGATTAAGCTCGCTGTTCAATCCATCAAGCTCTATTGCGTAAAGGTTGCACGCCATAACTCGCGGCTCTTTAACGGTTTTTCACCTAACAATACAGCTAACTGTTGAGTATAAACACGTTTTAGCAGATTAAGAACTTCAATAGGAGTCACAGTTAGCGGTGTCTTAATTGTTTTAGCAGGTGGCGTTATAGTCTGCTCCATATGCTCAGGATAAGCGGTTAAATCTGTATCTGGAGAAGCGGTCTGAACCAAGGGACCCTGCACACTTTTGTTCAAGCTCTGAAATAATTGCCCATACGATACATGATCAGTTTGCAGCGACAGCAGCACATAGCCTGCGTAACCCGGCCTTGATTGATGGTCGGCATGAGATAGATATTTAAACCCCTGCCCTGCTATAAATTCATAGTGCGCTAAAGCTTCAATAGGCTCGCCTGCCGCATCTTTGGTAAAATTTACCTCATAGCCCAGATTTTTAAGCAATATGCCTTCAAATTGCCGCAAAATAAATAATAACTGTAGCGCCGGATTGGGCTGTTTCGATAAATTTTGTAAATCCTGCAAGGCCTGCACATATTGCGCAAAAACAAACGGATAGGCCTCTTCTACAGGCAATAACCGAATCAACAACTCATTTAAATAAAAGCCTGCAAATAATCCCTGCCCCTGCAATAACGTACTTTTTCCCACAGTTTCAAGACGCGTCAGTTGCTTTAAGCCGGTTTTACCGGAGGCATAACAAAGCACGGATTGATAGAGCGCTGGCGCCTGTTTACGCAGCACGCCATCAACGCGGCCCAATTCGAGCGAGAAAAAATGCACCAGGTGGCTGTTTTCACGATAAGGGCGCTGGTGCAGGACATAACCATGTAAAAGTTGCTGGCGCATGGGTTGATTTTATCCTTTAGGCCATAAGCCATGCCGGAACAGATTAATCTTATTTGTCCTGGTCTTTGTTCTTGTCGTGACTGTCCGGAATCACTGCTTTAACCACAGCAGTGGTGCCCTTAACGGCATATTTGGTGGTGGTATAGGCTACTTTTACGGGAACGGTCACTATTTTTTGTACACCGCAGCCATTTAATCCGACTAAAAACGTCAATATGAACAGGAATTTAAGGGCCGTTTGAGGCACTTGAGGAGACACATAAGGCATTTAAATATCTCCATAGCCCAAACTTTTAAGAGCGCGCTCATCATCTGACCAGCCGCCTTTAACTTTCACCCATAACGTTAGCATAATTTTTTGCTCAAACATCGCTTCCATGTCTAGCCGCGCATCGATACCGATTTGCTTGATTTTCTGTCCATGGTCACCAATTACGATGGCTTTTTGTCCGGGTCGTTCTACAAAAATGGTGGCATCGATATAGGTGACTGCCGGTTTTTCTTTACCATTTGGCATGGTCACAGGCGGTTCGGTCTTAAACCCTTCAATCTGCACGGTTAAATCATACGGCAATTCTTCACCCAATTGGCGCATAATTTTTTCACGAATAATTTCACTGGCCAAAAAACGCTCCGAGCGGTCAGTAATCTGGTCAGGCCCATACAACGGCGGCGCATAGGGTAAATGCGCAGCTATAACTTCATGCAGACTGCTAAAATCCTGGTCTTTAAGCGCAGAAACGGGTACGATTTGGCTAAATTTAAAGCGCTCGCCTAAACTTTGCATATACGGCAGCAGTTTACTTTTTTGCTCAATCGTATCGACTTTATTGATGATTAAAATGACCGGCGCGCTGACATATTGCAGTTTTTCCAGCACCATTTCATCATCTGGTAACCATTTTAGCGCATCAACCACAAATAAAATCACATTAACATCACGCAGCGCCGAATTAGCCGCGCGGTTCATCATTTTATTGATTGCGCGTACTTCCTTTTTGTGCATACCGGGGGTATCGACAAAGATAGCTTGGACATGGCCGCGCGTATCAATCCCCACGATTTTATGCCGTGTGGTTTGGGGCTTGCGCGAGGTAATTGATAATTTTTGCCCAAGCAAATGGTTCATCAATGTCGATTTACCCACATTAGGCCGGCCCACAATCGACACAAAACCACAGCGCCAGTCTTTAGCCGTAATATCAATTTCATCAAAGCCCACAGCCGTATTAGACTGTTTAAAAAAGGCATCGATGACGTCATGGGGCTCGTGATTTTCAGACGTCACCGCTTCAGGCGCAGCTTGGTCGGCCGGTAAACTATTTGGAGGCTGGGTCATATTCATTATCCAATTGATTTAATATCATCTGTGCCGCAGCCTGCTCGGCATAACGGCGGCTGGCGGCCTGAGCGCGGGCTTCGGGCTGATTAAACACCCGACAAGACACATAAAAGCTTTGGTTTGGCGCATCGCCGTCTATACGTAACACCTGGTAATCAGGCAAGGGTAATTTACGCCCTTGCAGCCACTCTTGCAGACGGGTTTTGGGGTCTTTTAGGGCATCACCGGGAATCAGATCTGTTAAATAACGCTTAAACCAGGTTAAAACAATCGGGCCAATATCATCAAGGAGCGCGCCATCTAAAAACATGGCGCCAATTAATGCCTCAACCACATCAGCTAAAATCGATTCGCGGTGATGACCACCACTTTTAAGTTCACCTGTGGACAAAATCAATTGTGCGCCTAGCTGCAAGTCTTTCGCCACGAGCGCCAATGTTTCCTGACGTACCAAGGTAGCCCGCATACGGGTTAAACGACCTTCATCTTGTTGAGGAAAACGATCATACAGGGCACGCGCTATAATGAGGCCTAGCAGCGCATCACCTAAAAATTCCAGCCGCTCGTAATTATGCGTCTGACTTGCAGAGCGATGCGTTAGCGCCTGAACCAGTAACGCAGGATTTTGATAATGATAACCCATGCGGCGTTCAAGCTGCTGGCGCCCTAAACTCAAGCTGACTGCCTTAGCCATCGTACATACCGCAACAATTAAGCACCATGTACACTCATCGTTTTTTGATCGAAGGTTTTATCAAATTCCATGACCAAGGATAGATTACCAAACAATTGTTTTTTAACGGTATATTGTTTATGAATCACCAAGCCATTATCATTGGTTACCGTTAAAATATCTTTGGCTTTGTAATCGCGAATACCGTTTAAACTTAATTGTTGGTCTACGCCCTGTATAAACTCTTGTACGCCACCATCTTTAGCTTGACTTTGCAGACGAGCCTCAATGGCTTTATTAATTGAAGTATCATCAATGTAAGAGGGAATAGTGGCTACACCGACCTGCACTGCGATGGCCAGCAACATTGCGCCAAAAAAGAAACTCCAGTAAGACATACCGCGTTGTACTGCTAAACTCTGCATGGTCGATACTCCTTATTGTTGTTTAAGGGGTGGTTAAAGCAATGATTTAAAGTTGCACTTACAAGGGCCCATTACGGCTAAACGTGGGTAAATGCAAGCCTGGTTCCTTATGCATCCAAATGTAAAAAGCCCGGCCTGCAAGGTTACTATCGGGCACAAAGCCCCACCAACGGCTGTCAGCACTTTGGTCGCGATTATCGCCCATTACAAAATAAGACTCGGCCGGCACTTTAACCGCCCAGTCATGCCCTGCACGGCCCAAATATTCGCCATTATTAAGGGAGCTTACAAAGGGCGCCTGATTACCGCTAAATACCCCGTCTAACTCTCGAATGGTATGCGCATGACTGCCTAAAGTTTCGGTATAAAAATGTTCAAACTCCGGTGAACCTTGCATTTTAGCCACATGCGGAATCGCTCGCCCGTTGATGGTGAGTAGCCCATCATGATACACAATCGAATCACCCGGAACACCAATAATTCGCTTAATAAAATTAATTTTGGGATTTTCAGGATAGCGAAACACCACCACTTCGCCCGCTTTGGGGTGACCGCTATCTAAAATTTTAGTGTTTACAAGCGGCAGACGCACGCCATAGTTAAATTTATTGACCAAAATAAAATCGCCTATCTGCAACGTCGGCACCATCGACTCGGACGGAATATTAAACGGTTCCACCAAAAACGAACGCACTACCAGCACCAGAGCCAGCACGGGCCAAAAATCATAGGCCCAGCTTATCCACCAGGCCTCCTGACCTTTGCCGCGTGTCGCTCGTTGCTTAAAAACCAGTTTATCAAGCAGCCAAATAAGCAATAAAATAAGGGTAGCAGGCACCAGTATCAAATTAAAATCAAAATCCATGCGCCTTCCTTTTACAATTTACCATCAGGTTGAACCATCACGCCGTTTATTTATCGACTTGCAGTACCGCCAAAAATGCCTCTTGCGGAATTTCCACGCGGCCTACCTGTTTCATGCGTTTTTTACCTTCTTTTTGTTTCGACAACAGTTTTTTCTTGCGCGATACATCACCGCCATAACATTTAGCCAACACGTCCTTACGCATCGCCTTAACGGTACTGCGTGCAATAATCTGACTGCCCATTGCCGCCTGAATCGCCACGTCAAACATCTGACGCGGAATCAGTTCCTTCATTTTTTCAACCAGAGCATTCCCGCGATAGCGCGCATTTTCTACGTGCACAATCATGGCCAGGGCATCAACTTTTTCACCATTGATTAACACATCGACTTTAACCAGTTTGGCCGTTTGAAAGCGTACAAAATTATAATCCAGTGAAGCAAACCCGCGCGATGATGATTTTAACCGGTCAAAAAAATCCAGTACCACTTCACCCATCGGAATATCAAAGGTCAGCGATACCTGCTTGCCTAAAAACTTCATTTCCTTTTGCACACCGCGACGCTCAACACACAACGTCATAACGTTGCCCAAATACTCCTGCGGCACCAGAATATGACATTCGGCAATGGGTTCGCGCAACTCTTGCACACTGCTGGCATCAGGCATTTTGGAGGGATTATCGACATAGGTCAAATCGCCATTTTTTTGCATGGCTTCATAAATCACTGTCGGCGCCGTAGTGATTAAATCCAAATTATATTCGCGCTCCAGCCGTTCCTGCACGATTTCCATATGCAGCATGCCCAAAAATCCGCACCGAAAGCCAAAGCCCAACGCGTCCGAGGTTTCAGGTTCAAAAAACAGCGCCGAATCGTTAATTTTCAGTTTTTGTAGTGCCTCACGAAACGCCTCAAAATCGCTGGATTCGACCGGAAACAATCCGGCATAGACTTGCGGTTTAACCTGTTTAAAGCCGGGTAATGACTCAACATCTGGGGTACCTTGCAACGTAATGGTATCGCCGACCGGTGCCCCGAAAATATCTTTAATACCCGCAATCACAAACCCCACTTCGCCCGCCTGCAAAATCGGCGTTTCGGTATGTTTTGGGGTAAATACGCCGACGGACGATACGGGGTGAGAAATACCGGTTGATTTGACCAGCATTTTATCGCCTTTTTTGATGCGGCCCTGTTTGACCCGCACCAGCGACACCACGCCCAGATAATTGTCAAACCATGAATCGATAATCAGGGCCTGTAACGGTGCGTCACGGTCGCCCACGGGTGCCGGAATACGTTCCACCAAAGCCACGAGCAACTCATCAATGCCCAGGCCAGTTTTGGCAGATACACGCGGCGCATCTTCAGCTTCAATACCAATAATCTCTTCAATTTCATGAATCACGCGCTCAGGTTCAACTTGCGGCAAATCAATTTTGTTAAGCACCGGCAAAACTTCAAGACCCTGGTCAAGCGCGGTATAACAATTGGCTACCGATTGCGCCTCAACGCCTTGCGCAGCATCTACGACGAGCAGCGCCCCTTCACAGGCAAACAGCGAGCGCGACACTTCATAGGAAAAATCGACGTGACCCGGCGTATCAATAAAATTAAGCTGATAGGTTTCGCCCGACGGATGTTTATAGTACAGCGTGACCGAATGTGCCTTGATGGTAATGCCGCGTTCACGTTCCAGGTCCATGGAATCAAGGACTTGCGCCTGCATTTCGCGGGCTTCAAGGCCGCCACATTTTTGAATAAAACGGTCGGCTAACGTCGATTTACCATGGTCAATATGGGCAATAATTGAAAAATTACGGATATGGCTGAGTTCGGTCACGATGACATCTTAAAAAAGGAATACTGCGCCTATTCTAGCGTATTTTGCAGCGCTACGGTCAAACTCAATCATCATTCGAGTTAATAACGCAGCATTCAGGTCGCCAGCCTAAAAAACCAGTTCGTCCTGTCGTAATCTTTAAGTCAAATAAGGGCTTAATATCAGGGGTTTAAGCCCTTAAATCAATATTAAAAAATGAACTCAACCTACAACTGAGACTATTTGTTTAAGCCATTATCCAAAGGTTCGATACGCATGCCAAACACACGCGGCACGCCATCGCGCAGTACATTGACCGCCACTACACCGGTTTTGGGCAAGCTTTTTAAAATGGGACCAAAGGCATCGATGATCGGCGTGGGTTGATTATTTAAACGTGTGATGATATCACCCTCTTGCAGCCCTGCACGCTCAGCCAGTCCGTAGGCCTGCACCAAATCAACAACAACTCCTTGCGTATGCTGGCTTGAACCGGCACGCGTCATGGCTAATCGTGTGGCCAGTTTGACCTTTTCTTCAGGCAATAAATCGCGCACTCTCAAACCCAGCACTGGTCCATTATTAGTGCTCGAAGTCCCCTTGTTAACAGCCGGTGTGTTATCAGGCGCAGCAGTCAAATAAGCGTCCAACGTTTTAAGCTTGCCATCGCGTTGTACCACAATCGGCACATGGGTATTGGGACGGGTACGATTGATTAAATTAATTAAATCGGTTGAACGCTCAATCGCCTGACCGTCGTAATTTAACACGATATCGTTAGCCATCAGACCTGCACGACTGGCCGGCGTATCGTCTTTAACCTGGGTAATCAACGCCCCTTCAGGTTTGGGTAAATGATAGACTTCAGCCAAATTGCGGTCAATATCTTGCGGAATAATGCCCAAATAAACGCGCGTTACCTTGCCACTGGTTTTAATTTGATTAAAGACGTCCATCGCAACATCAATGGGGATAGAAAACGACAGGCCCATATAGCCGCCTGTACCGCTAAAAATCCGCGAATTAATACCGATGACTTCACCACGTTGATTAAATAGCGGCCCGCCCGAATTACCCGGATTTAATGCCACGTCCGACTGGATAAACGGCACGGCATTTTCGTTAAACATGGTGCGCGCCTTGGCACTGACAATGCCGGCTGAAGCCGTATAATCAAACCCGAACGGCGAACCAATCGCCAGTACGGGCTCACCCACCTTTAGGGTCACCGAATTGCCGATATTGAGCGCCGGAAAATTGTTTCCCTTGATTTTTAATACGGCAACATCGGTGCGTTCATCGGTTCCCACCAGTTCGGCATCAAGTTCGCGGCGGTCGTTTAATGTTACGGTAATGCTGCGCGCATCGGCAATGACGTGATTATTGGTTAAGAGATAACCGTCCGATGTCACAAAAAATCCGCTTCCGTATGCATGGTCTTCACCCGTATTTTTGCGTTCGGGAATTTGAATGCTATTGCCAAAAAAACGTTTTAACAGTTCGGGCAATTGCTGTTGTAAAATTTCTTCCTGACTCAGCTTTTTAATAACATTGACACGCACCACCGACGGCGTCACCTGTTGCACCAAGCCCGAAAAATCAATCGGTAAGCTGGCACTTGCGGCCTGCGGTATCAAAAGCCCGGCAGTAACCATGGGCACACTGGCTCCAAAGACTGCTGTACCGATCAAGGCTGCGCGCAAACCTTGCTTTAGTTTCGGCTGGCTGCCATGGCGCAGGATCTGCCGTAATCCTGATGTTAAAAAATGGGTCATTGTCGTCCTCTTATGGTTTCTTGATCATCAATATGCTTAGCCTATAAACTGCCTAGAATAAACCCTTTATAGCATCAGCATGCCGCAAACCCTGGGGCGCTGTACACCGGTAATGTGTAAATAAACCCCTAAAATCATGCAGAACTTTGTTAATTATTAAAATTTTAGCTTAAATTGCACTTAAAATACTGAATTTAACCAAGTTTAAAGACACCGTTTAAGATGCTGATGTTATGACCTCTTAAAAAATTATCTGGGCAATTGAAAATGATTGCTGTAAGATTTTCGTTTATTTACATTTTTTGGATACGTTTTGCATGTCATTGCCTCCCACTTCTACAACGCCGATCTCTGGTGACCCAAGCTTAAGTCAAACCACCCATTCTTCAACACCGGACAGTCAGCCGGGCTTGTATGATGTCATTATTGTGGGAAGTGGTGCAGCCGGCTTAACGTTAGCGTTATCGCTACCCAGCCATGTGCGGGTTGCCATACTGGCAAAGTCTGTCCTAACCGATGCCAGCACGTACTATGCCCAAGGCGGCGTGGCGGCGGTGCTCGATGAAACCGATTCAACCGATAATCATATACAGGATACCTTGGTAGCCGGAGCCGGGTTATGCCATCTTGATGCCGTAACATTTACAGTCGAACACGGTGGCGATGCAGTCAAGTTTTTGCTGGCACAAGGCGTGCGTTTTACCCTCGATGATGACGAGCATTTGCATTTAACCCGGGAAGGTGGCCACTCACACCGGCGAATTATTCACGCTGCTGACGCCACCGGTATGGCTATCTCTACCACATTAGTGAAACGGGTGCGTGAATGCCCAAACGTCACATTGCTCGAAAACATAGCCGCGATTGATGTTATTTTAACCAAGCAAGCCACTGCAACATCGCGGGTAGCAGGTGTATATGCTCTCGATTTAACCACTGAAGATGTATTAACTTTGCGCGCACCCTTTGTAGCATTAGCATGCGGCGGGGCAAGTAAAGCCTATCTATATACGTCTAATCCGGACATTGCGACCGGTGACGGCATTGCCATGGCATGGCGCGCGGGCTGCCGTGTGGCCAATTTAGAATTTAATCAGTTCCACCCGACCTGTTTATATCATCCGCAAGCCCGTTCGTTTTTAATTACGGAAGCCATGCGCGGTGAAGGGGCTTATTTGCGTTTGCCTGATGGTGAGCGCTTTATGCCGAGGTTTGATGAACGGGCTGAACTTGCGCCGCGTGATGTGGTAGCGCGTGCCATCGATTTTGAAATGAAACGTCTGGGCGTACGTCATGTTTGGCTCGATATTACGCATAAACCAGCTGCCTTTGTGAAGGACCATTTCCCCATGCTGTATAGCCGCTTGTTGGAACTTGGCATCGATATCACCAAAGATATGATTCCGGTGGTGCCTGCCGCGCATTATACCTGTGGCGGGGTCATAGTCGACGAACACAGTGCAACCGATGTACCGGGCTTATATGCCATTGGCGAAACGTCCTTTACCGGTCTGCATGGCGCTAACCGCATGGCCAGTAATTCGTTACTGGAATGTTTTGTCTATGGCATGAGCGCAGCCAAACATATAACCCAACAGCTGCCGTTAGCCCCACCCGTAAACGATGTACCGTTATGGGACGATGCACGCGCCCAACACCCTGATGAAGATGTCGTGATTTTGCAAAACTGGGACGAATTGCGTCATTTTATGTGGAATTATGTCGGTATCGTGCGTAGCACCAAACGCTTGCAGCGCGCCTTAAATCGCATACAGATGCTTAAAAATGAAATTGAAGAATATTACACCGATTATTTGATTTCCAAAAATTTGATTGAGTTGCGTAACCTGGTGTTAGTGTCCGAAATGATTGTGCGCTGTGCCTTGCTGCGTAAAGAATCGCGCGGGCTGCATTATACGATTGATTTTCCTGCATTAAACGATAATCCCGAAGATTCGATCTTAATTCCACCCGATTTTTTATCACAATAATTCATCGGTACTGCCCCCTTAAACCCAATGCTTAAAACGGGCTAGATGCTGAATAAAACTTCGCTAGCGTTCGTTAAAGGTTTATATAATCAAGCACTTGAGACAATACCTGTTCTGGCGTTTGAGTGGCATCAACGGGTTTGATACGGTCTGAATACTGCTTTGCAAGCCTTGCGTATTGTTGGCGAACGCGTTCAAAAAATTCGGTTTTTTCCTGTTCAAATCGGTCAAGGTGACTACGTTTTTGAGCTCGTTGCATGCCTAATTCTACAGGCAAATCAAGCCAAAAGGTCAGATTGGGTACTATGGGTACTTGCGCAATCAACTGTTGAATAAATACTGCATCTACACCGCGCCCTGCCCCTTGATAGGCTAGACTGCTGTCCGTAAAACGGTCACACAGTACCCAATCGCCACGTTCCAGCGCCGGTAAAATAACTTGAGCGACATGTTGAGCACGAGCTGCAAACATTAATAACAGTTCGGTCTGGGGAGTGATCGCTTCCTGAGCTCCCGCCGACAGCAATAATGCCCGAATACTTTCAGCTAGAGGCGTACCCCCCGGTTCACGCGTTACCGTTACAGCCTCGCCCCGTGCGCGCAAATAGTCGGCCAATGCGACAATCAAACTACTTTTGCCGGCCCCTTCGGTTCCCTCAAAACTAATAAATCGTGCATACTGGCTAGAGTCTACCACCGTGCCTGCACTCATTTAACGACCGGCCGTTACAGGGCTGTTACCCGGAATCGTGGTAGCGCCTGACGTTGCCTTATCAGTTATTGCGGTAGCAGGTGCCGTTATGTCAGTTTCAGGCTGATTATGCGTTTTGGCTTGCTGTTTTTTAGCATGCAGCACGTTAACGTATTTATTCAAGTTAGCGTTATGTTCGGCCAAGGTACCACTAAAATTATGCCCGCCATGACCCGTCGCTACAAAGTATAAGGCATCGCTGGCAGCCGGATGTAGCGCTGCCTGAATGGAGGCTTTACCGGGCAAGGCAATCGGGGTGGGCGGCAAACCATCAATTTGATAAGTATTATAAGCGGTTTTAGTGATGACGTCCTCATGATGCAGCTTACCCGTGTATGCATCGCCCATGCCATAAATAATGGTTGGGTCTGTTTGCAGGCGCATATGTTTTTTTAACCGATTAACAAATACGGCCGCCACTTCAGGACGCTCGGTTTTCAAGCCGGTTTCCTTTTCAACGATAGAGGCCATAATCAGCGCCTCATAGGGCGAGGCATAGGGTAAATCAGGCGCACGGCTTGCCCACTCCGTTTTTAGTACTTTATCTTGCGCTGTGTATAAATGTTTCAAAATATCCGTTTCGCTGGTTCCATTGGCAAAATAATAGGTATCAGGTGCAAACCAGCCTTCAGGATTCGCCTGAGTAATGCCTAGTTTTTTGGAAATGTCAGGCATAGTTATGTTTACCAAATCATGGGTAATGCCTTGTTTTTCAGCCAGACGTTGTTTTAATTGCTTAAAAGTTGTGCCTTCAACCACCGTTAACCTGACCATTTGGCCCAGTTCGCCGCTTGACAATTTTTGCAATAATTGTTTAACGGTAATGCCGGCTGGCAACTGATAAAAGCCTGCTTTTAAATTTTTATGAATGAAATAACGTTGATATAATTTGGCTGCAAAAGGTGATGAAATCTGTTTTTTAGCCGCCAATTCAGCAATCAGGCCGCCAAACGTTTCACCATTTTTAACCTGTAATAATTGACCACCCGCCGGTATGTGCTGCAAAGGCTCATTTAAACGACTCCACATCAGCCATGCCAACGCAGCCCCTACCAGCAATGCAATTGTTAACAGTGTCGCTAAAAGTCGACCCCAGCCCCCTCGTTTACGGGGTTGATTATTCTGCGCGCGTTTTGAAGAAGTCATAAGCGGTTAAACCTAAAAAATTGTCATTAGCATAAAAGAGAATGCAAGTGTTGTACAGCCTTAAAGTCGAGTATCGTATCGTTATACTGGTTGACAGGCTGCATACCCTTTAGACTGTTACAAAAAAACAAGGCCTCCAGGCCCTCGGAAAATTGCTTAAGCGTCAGGCGAACGGGTTCACATAGTATGCCGTGTTGTGCGCATCGGGTCAAAATTTCAGCCCGCATCACACCATGAATACCGGCCTGACTTAAATCGGGGGTTTGCCATTGACCGTGGCGTTTAAAAAAACAATTACTGCTTACCCCTTCGACGACAATGCCATTCAAGTCGGTGACGAGCGCTTCAGATAACCGCCTATCTGCCAATTCTTGACTTAAAAGCACTTGTTCTAAGCGATTGAGGGTTTTTAAACCAACAAGTGCCGGCATGGGCAATCCTAAGACTTGAGTTAAATGGCCGGTATGAATACCGGCCGATAGCCTAATGGCATGTAAAGCCTGATGAATTTTAACTTCAGGCCAACCCATCAAGTCGACCCGTGCCGGCTGCCTTGGAGGTACATAGCCGGGTTCACCGAGGCCACGACTGACCAGCCATTTAACCCGTCCATTTTGCAGCGCATGGGCAGCGTTTATAATCCATTGACTCAAAGTTTCATCAGGCAACGTTAACCTTAATGCCCTTAAACCGTGTCTGTTACGAACCTGATGCTGCTCCCAAAATTGCACCTGCCCCTCTATAACCCGCGCCGTACTAAAAAAACCATCGCCATAATTAAAGGCTCGTTCAAATGTAACCCGCTCGTCCGGATACGCCGTTTCCGACGCTTCTCCATTTTTCCACAGTAAAGGTTGTCTTGTCATCGGGAACTCTGGTATCCTGCTTGATTCGGCGGTGTGATGCATCAGTAAAAATCCGTGCTTTAGCTTGTGCTTTTTATTCTAAAGACCTCTGACTTTATTTTGTAAAGAACATGTAAAGATATTGTAATAAATGTAAATTTTAGCCTGCCGTTATTGCAAAATCATGTAAAAAACCGTTTAATGAAGCCTGCAAAACCCAACCCCTCTTTTTGGAGAACGACTATGAATAAGGTAATCGCTACTGCTGTATTGGCTGCTGTTGTTTTAACCGGCTGCAATACCTTTAAAGGTTTAGGTAAAGATGTACAAGCAGGTGGCGAAAAAGTTCAACAAGCTGCGGTTACAACTCAACAAAAACTATAATTTAGCGTTTTAAACGTTGTTTTATAAAAAAACCTGCCTAAGTGCGGGTTTTTTTCTGCCCTTTTTAAACTGATTGATATTTAGAGACCCTTGTGCAAACTGATACTAACCCAGCATTTGAGCCCACTGCAACACTCACTCTCACCAAAGACCTTATTCGCTGTGCATCGGTTACCCCTGATGATGCAGGCTGCCTGACGATTATTGGCAAACGGCTGGAGGCCCTTGGATTTACCCTGGAATATCTGAATTTTGGTGAGGTCAAAAATTTATGGGCGCGGCGTGGTACTGAGGCACCGGTATTTTGTTTTGCCGGACATACCGATGTTGTGCCGGTTGGGAACCGTACGGATTGGTGCTTTGACCCATTTACTCCGACCGAACACAACGGGCAATTATATGGCCGTGGCGCTGCTGACATGAAAAGTGGTCTGGCAGCCATGGTCGTGGCTTGTGAACGTTTTTTAAATCGGCATTCCAACCCTTTAGGTTCTATCGCATTTTTATTAACCAGCGATGAAGAAGGCCCTTCGATTCATGGTACGCGCGAAGTCATTGCCGCCCTGGAAGCGCGCCACGAAAAAATCACGTGGTGCCTGGTGGGTGAACCGTCCAGTACCGACCGCTTGGGCGATATCATCAAAAACGGGCGGCGTGGTTCTCTCAACGGGATTTTAACTGTCAAGGGTAAACAGGGCCACGTCGCCTACCCGCATCTAGCCGATAATCCCATTCATCGTATAGCACCGGCTTTAGTGGCTTTAACCACCGAAGTTTGGGATAAGGGCAATGAATTTTTTCCGGCAACCAGTCTACAAATTTCTTCGATAAAAGCGGGCACGGGCGCCAACAACGTCATTCCTCCTGAGATTGAGGTGATTTTTAATTTTAGATTTTCAACGGCAGTCACCGCCGACCAATTAAAGCAACGTGTGCAGGCCTTACTTGATTTGCATCAATTAACCTACGATTTAAGCTGGAATTTATCCGGTGAAGCGTTTTTAACCCCGGCGGGTGCATTGGTAGACGCAGCGCAACATGCCCTGCAAGCTGTGACCGGCACACAAGCCATGCTTTCTACCAGTGGCGGCACCTCAGATGGACGATTTATTGCACCGACTGGCGCGCAAGTGCTTGAGTTAGGGGTCAAAAACGCGACCATTCACCAAGTTAATGAACATATCGACATAGCCGACCTTGAACCTTTAACGCAAATCTATACAAAAATTCTAGAGCAATTGCTAACGGTTTAATGGATTAAACATAATATTTTAATTGATAATGAAAAAACCGCCAAAGCATAAGGCTGGTGGTCTATTCCTTTAGCAAAGGCGTTAGTTAGTTTAAGCAGGTCACTTAACCAGAGGATTAACGCATCCGATTAATTAATTTATCCTTTAACACAAACTGGTGATAGAGGGCTCCAGCAATATGTAATCCCGTTAACCCCAAAATGCTGAGCCATAAAATATCTTTATGTAAACTACGAAAGCCATCGCGTATATCAGGATCAGGCAATACCAGGGTAGGCACATTAAACAGACCAAAAAAACTGACCGGACGCCCACCCGCCTGACTATAAATAATACCGGCCAGTGGCATCAGCAGTAGCAGCCCATAAAGCAGACCATGCGTTAAACTTGCAGCCACCATCTGCCAGCGCGGACCTGCCACAGATGCAGGACTAACCGAACGATGCATCAAGCGATTGGTAAAACGGCTTAAAATCCATAAAAAAAACAGCACACCCAACGATTTATGCAGCCCGATATAAAATGAACTACGGTCATCAACCCAGCCATGCAGGCTTACCGACAGCCAAAGCGCAATCATCAATAGCACCGTGCCCCAGTGAAAAACCCGAACCCAAATCGGCCAACGTTGTATTGTATCCATAGAATGATCCTTCAGCAGCTTCTTAACAGGCAACGCTTAATTCAACAAGGTTTAAATTTTTGAAGTGACATGATTAAACAGTTTTCTAATATCAGGCACTTGATATTTTTCTTCAGCCCAAATCACGACCTCGTAGCAAAATTCACTGACTTGCTTTGGGTCGATTCGGTCTAATTCCGGTGTTGCATCGCGTAAACTGGCAATTTTAGTTTGTATCAATTCGGGCGGACGCGCTATTAACAGCCCCATGCGTTCAGAGTTTTCACCTTCAATGACCAATAAATAAGGTAACGACGTTTGTGGCATATCTCCAGCGATATACACAGGTAAGGTCTGGTCACGCCATAGAATCGTGTTAGAAGAGGTTTTAGGCACTTGCAATTGCTCAATGACTAAACCACTGGGCAATAACCAGGGATACTGGCCTACAATCGTTAAGTTATAAATATCGACGACACCAGTCATAGCCGTTAATAAATTGACGGTTAAGCCATGTTGGGTAGTCGGCGCATTATTAGGCTGCGTCATCGGTTCTATCCTCATTTTAAAGGCAATCTGTCATATGCTAACATAACCGTACAAAAATATCGCTTTATGATTATAAGCTTTATTGAACGTTTAAAAAGTCAATTAAATGCCGCGCCAACGCTTGGGGGCTACCCGAAAATTCAACCTGGCCCGTTTCGCGTACATGATCTGGCTGACTTGGTGCGCTACAGGTAGTTGCATCTTGCGCCCATAACCGGCCCCCTTGTGCCGTAACATGCATAGCCACTGAACTGCCATCATCCCCCATGCCGCTAAACATAATGCCGATGACCCGTTGACCATAGGCATTCACAGCACGCTCAAGTACATCACTAATGCAAGGCCGATACATGCCGGCCCATACCTCGGATTGTAAAATAATCTGCCGTTCTGTATCAAAATCGACTTGATATAACGCAGGGACTAAAATTGCCTCACCCGGTTTTAATGGCTGACTTTGGGTTAAAACGCTACAATTCCACTGATTATGACGAGTAAGTAAATGCGGTAAATGAATTTGTAAGGTTTCGGGCATATGTTGTACGATCACTACTGCAATGGGCAAATCAGGCGGTAACTTATCAAAAAATAATTTTAAAGCCGCAGGTCCGCCCATGGAGGCGCCTAGAATACACAAATAACGCCATGGTGCTGTCAAGTCAGATTTTTTTTCAAGCGTAGGCTTCGGTTGTTCTGCAATCTTTATTGCATTATTTACATTTACAATTTGTGTAGGCTGCACGGGCGCTTTAATTTTGAATTTTTTAAAAACAGAAGGCATCGTCGTGTGACTTTTGGCGCCAGCATCTGGTTGACTCGGCGCTAAAATCGTCGGACTTTGGGTAGAAATCTCTTGACCCAAAGTTACTTCATCAAGGGCAGCTTGGTGAGTTTTGGGATCTAAAAATACCATCGGCCTCACTTTTTGCTCGTGGTGTTCTTTAAATAATTTTTTGCGGCTATTGTTGTCGCGCTGTTTAATACGGAGCAAATGCCGCGCTTTGGATTCCTGCGCCTGTTCTATGATTGATTTGGTTTTTTCTTCTAAATGTAAAACATGCTCATCAATCGCCTCTCGATTGATAAAATCCTCATGAATATGCTCAGAATTAAGCATGTGCTGTGTCGTTAGCGTCTGATTAATGACCTCTTTTGCCTGGTGAATAATCGCGTGTGTTGCGTCCGTGGGATTAAAATCAGCTTGAGCGGGCTCTAACGTTATATTTAGTTCAGCAATAACCGGATTCAAACCTGCTAATGGTCTAACTTTATGCTCAGGAATAAGCGTAGAGGCTTGGAGCGAGGGAATAGTCAAATTACCGACATGTTGTTCAATTTTACGAACCACAATCCGCATCCAGCGCTCATAGGCCTGGCGGTGCGCAAAATCAGGTGTTGCGGGCAAGCCTACAAAAATAGGCTGGTCAAGCGCCAGTACCTCGTCAATAATATGGTCAAAATCAACCACATCAATTAACCATAAATCGGCTACCAGCGGCTTAATCTGCCCGATATGTTCAGGCATGACCGCAGCCACCAACGTATAGCCATGCTGGACGATGAGGTCTTTAAGCGCTAAACGATGCCGTGGAATATCGGCGATAATTCCAATACGGGGCGCAGTCGGTGGATTATCCTTTGAATCGGGCACTAACACAACCTATATGAAAGCAACAACCTTTAAAACTGCGGCTTAGGCCTCAATCCATACTAGCCATTAACGCGCTCATCAAGTGACTAAGCTTGCGCACTGTTTAAAATTTCCTGAATATTTTGCAGCAGTTCTGCCTCTTGGAACGGTTTACCCATATAGCCATTTACCCCAATCTGAAAGGCGCGTTCCCGATGTTTTTCACCCGTCCGCGAGGTAATCATGATAATAGGCAAGGTACTAAGTTTCGGATTATGCCGTACCCGCGTGGCCACTTCAAACCCGTCCATGCGCGGCATTTCAATATCGAGCAACATTAAATCGGGACGCACGTCCTCAAGCTTGGTCACCGCATCCATGCCATCTTTTGCAGTCAGAACTTCAAAGCCATGACGCTCCAAGAAACGGCTGGTTACTTTACGTACCGTAACCGAGTCATCGACCACCATA
The DNA here is from genome assembly GCA_018260315.1 of Moraxellaceae bacterium. Lineage (GTDB taxonomy): Bacteria > Pseudomonadota > Gammaproteobacteria > Pseudomonadales > Moraxellaceae > JAGLBJ01. The sequence continues at coordinate 22,860 of JAGLBJ010000020.1, forward strand.
ATGGTATACTTCTCCTTGGCAGCCACTTTAACTACTTCAGCCGGCACATTCACAAAGATATCTTGTGGTGCCCGTGCAATCGCCTGGCGCGCCATGGCTATAAAATCTAAAATTAACGCAACCGACCCATTCCCCAGAATAGTCGCACCTGAAATTTCTGTTATCCCCGCAAGCTGTGCCCCAACCGGTTTAACCACCATTTCAACCCGTGAACCGACCAATCGGTCGACCTGGAATGCAACCGGCTGACCTGCATAGCGAACCAATAAAACCGGTAACGCAGTATGACTTTGTTCATTTAAAGCAGGTACACGCTGGTTTTGTAAAAATTCCCCTAAATAACGAACCTGGATATTTTCGTGTCCAACACGTAACAAGGAACTTGGACTGTTATAAGCTGCCATTAAATCTTTAGGCATGACACGAATAATACGGTCAATTTGCGGCAACGGTATCGCAAAATTGCGCTCGCCTAACCCCACCATCAAGGCATCAGTCAAGGCCACCGATAACGGCACACGCATTTCAAAACGTGTACCCTGCTGCATAACCGAGCTTACGCTGACGTTGCCGCCGAGTTGCCGCACTTCATTTTGTACCACGTCCATGCCGACGCCACGACCCGAAATCTGTGTCACCTGACTAGCCGTACTTAAACCGGCATGGAAAATAAACTGAATAATATCGCGTCCAGCCATTAAGGTTTCGCTGCTGATTAGGCCACGTTCAATCGCTTTTTTACGTACCGCACGTACGTCAATTCCATGACCATCATCGGCCAGTGCGATAACGACCTCTGCCCCTTCGCGCGTCACGTCCAGTACGATTTTACCCACTGGCGATTTACCAACTTTAATACGGTCTGCCGGAATCTCAATCCCATGGTCAACCGCATTACGCAGCATATGCTCAAGGGGTGCGACGATGTGCTCTAAAATATTACGGTCGAGTTCGCCTTCAGCATTTTGTACGACCAGTTCAACTTGCTTGCCAAGTTCGGTGGCGGTTTGCCTTACAACCCGTTGCAGACGGGGCAATAAACGCGAAAATGGCACCAGACGCGAGTTCATTAAGCCTTCTTGTAACTCGGTTTGGGTACGCGATTGTTGTAATAATAAACTTTCAGAATCGCGGATTTTATCTACTAAAGTTGTTTTAAAGTCTAATAAATCCGAGGCCGATTCAGCCAATGATTTAGACAACTGATTTAGAGAGGAATATTCATCCATTTCTAACGGGTCAAAATCGGCATATTTGCCCATTTCACCTTCATGCCGCGATAAGATTTGGGTTTCGAGTTCACCTTCCATACGCCGTAATTGGTCAGCCAACCGCTGAATCGTTGCGCCCATTTCCTCAATGGTAATGCCTAAACTCGTGGTACCCATTTCAAGCCGCGCACGGTTAATGGCTTGCTCGCCTGCGAGGTTAATCATTTTTTCCATCAGGTTTGCAGGAACCCGAATCATCTCATTATTGGTCTGGTCGTTATGCTGCACCGCAAACAAGCCCTGCATAGGTGGTGGTGCCACATAATCTGCGGATAAACTGGCAGCAGTCGGGTCGGGCAAGCGAATAAACTGACCGTCAACAGTAGGCTCAGGCATTCTTCCAGGCATGGCGACTGCCGTTGAGCCAGTCCCCACCTGCATTTGTGGCAATTGGGTCAAACTTTGTGGTGCAGCCCGATACGCTTTTAAAGCGCCCAGTAAATTTTCAGGCAATAATGGCCGCTCTTGTCTATCGAGTACATTTAACGCATCAGCCAGCCAGTCGTTGCACTGTAGTAACAATTGACCGATTAAGCCTGCTTGCGCCGGAGGCGTACGGGCCAGATCTTCAAATACAAACTCCATTTCATGCGCAACATCACCGATTGATTCTACCCCCGCCATACGCGCACCGCCTTTTAGCGTGTGCAAATGACGCTGTAATTCGGCCAATACCTGAACTTGAGTCGGATGTTGTTGCCACTCTTGTAATAATTTACCGATTAATTCAGTAAGTTCACCCGCTTCATCTAAGAAAATATCCAATAATTCCGGGTCGGGTGCACTTCCCTC
>JAGLBJ010000021.1:0-21335 GCA_018260315.1 Moraxellaceae bacterium
ACCCATGCGCACAATACGCCAGCCACACTTAATATAGAAGCTGATAATGCTTTAAGCAGCCGCCCAACTGTGCTAAATCAAGAGACAGATGCCCAACAAATGAGGATCGTTTATCCACCTGAAGATATTAAGGCACACGCTTTATCGCCTGATGCTTCAGCGCAGGTTATATCGCAACTTGCATACGATGTGCTTAGGCAGCCTGAATTTTTAGCCCAATTAGAGCAGGAAATAGACCGTTTATTGATGCCAGTGCGCGCACAACTTAAACAATGGGTTTTGGCACAATTACAAGAGCCGACGGATTTATCAAAAAAATAAAACGTATTGCCTCTACCCCTTTGGCATAAAAATGATTACACTGGTTTGGGACTAAAGTGGTGTAGGAACAGACCAATGACAATAGAGAATGCGGACTTACCCTCAGCCCTAAAAAGTAAACGCAAGCGTTCAGCATATCAGCAAACCAATATCACCCGGAATGGGCAACTACGATAGATAGGGATACAGGGAGTTATCTTATGGCAAAGCCGTCCAAAACCATTTTTATTACCGGTGCCGGTGCAGGTATTGGCGCTGCTACCGCACGTTTGTTTGTGTCCAAAGGTTGGCGCGTGGGGCTTTATGACCGCGATTTAGATGCCGTCACTGAGTTAAGTCAGGAGCTGGGCGATACGACGGTGGCAGGACCGCTTGATGTGACCGATGCCGACCAGTGGGAGATGGCTTTAAGTGATTTTATGGCCTGGGCAGGTCGACTCGATGTGTTGTTTAATAACGCTGGTATTTTATATTCGGGTGAATTTGAGAGTATTCCGCTTGCTGAGCAAATTCGTACCATGCGTGTGAATGTAGAAGGCGTCTTGATAGGCTGCCATAGTGCCTTTAAATATTTAAGGCAAAACAAAGGGACGCGTGTTATCAATATGTCGTCAGCATCGGCGATTTACGGGCAAATTAACTTAGCCAGTTATTCATCAAGCAAATTTGCTGTGCGCGGCTTAACCGAAGCCCTAGATGGGGAATGGCGTAAATATGGCATTCGCGTAATGGATATCATGCCGTTATTTGTACAAACGGGTATGGTAAAAGATATGAATGCAGGCTCTATTCGGCGTATGGGCGTTAAACTGACCGCCGAAGCTATTGCAGCGACCGCTTGGCGGGTGGCAACCGCTCCTTTATTGATGACCAAAATCCATAACCCTGTTGGCCTGTCGACCCATGTCCTTTATAAGGTGAGCGGTTTGACCCCGGACCGTCTAAATCGTTTTGTAAATCATGTGGTCGGGCATTAAGTAAACGGTTGATTTATACATTGTGACCATCGGCAGTTTTAGATAGATTAGCTGCCGATATTTTATTGTTTACTTTATTTTAAATTTCTGTATTGACAGAATATAATAAAATCAGCATACTGGTTCTATTCTTTTATTTTACAAGTAATTTTAATAATTTTTGGAAGCTTATTGGCATGCAAATGAACCCAAGCGTTGAAAAATTTGTGCTGCATTGGGGTGAAATGGGCACCAAGTGGGGGGTTAATCGCACCGTTAGCCAGATTCATGCGCTGCTGTATTTAATCGGCAAGCCCATGAATGCTGATGAGATTGTTGATACATTAGGCGTAGCGCGCTCAAACGTCAGTAACAGCATCAAGGAACTGCAAAGTTTAAATCTAGTGCAAACCGTACATATTTTAGGGGATAGGCGCGACTATTTTACCACCGGTACCGATGTTTGGACCTTAGCCAAAATTATTATCGAGGAACGTTATCGGCGTGAACTGGCGCCAACGGTCACCTTTTTGGAAGATCTGATGCAATCGCCCGAGTTTGCTCAAGAGAATCCGGCGGTTCGGCAACGCATCAAAGAAACCCACCATTTTGTAGCGACGTTAACCGGCTGGGTCATGGAAATGCTGAAACTGTCCAGCACCACGTTGGCGCGCGTTTTAAAATTGGGTGCCGGTATTCAACGATTTTTAGGTTAAGCATTGACCCTGTTCTCGCCATGTTCTCAATCCTGATGAGTCTGCAAGTTTAGGGTTATTTTTTTTCGTCATTTATTTCTGTTTTAACAGAATATTATGAAATCCAGTGATGCTTATGCGTTGGTTAATATTCAAATATTTAGCCCTTTTCTTACTCACATTATTACTTAGGATTATTACCATGACTTTGCCCGAAACGCCACAACCTCAGCAGCCACCAAAAAACTTACCATCGGCTGTACGGCCTTCACCAACATTATCACAGTATGCTAAACGTTCAACGTTTATCAAGTGGTTGCCGCTACTGGTGTCGGCGCTGACTATTTTTCTATTGTGTTATGCCTTTGCCAGTCGGCGCGACCATTTGCTAACAGCGCAATTTTTAATCGGTACGCCATTTTTTTCTGGGCGCGTGGCTGGCCTATGTCACCTTGTACCATGAGCCGCTCACCTTTAAACAAATGTTTAAACGCACCTTTTCCAATATTTTGTGGATTATGCTGGTGATTATCGTTATTTCGATTCCTTTTTTAAAAGAAGGAGTGATTTGCCTGTTGATGGGTGCACCGATTTTGTTTTTGGCGATGTTGATGGGAGCCACCATGATGCACCTGTTCTGTCGATTTATCTGGAAGAGTAAGGCGCTGCATGGTGTGGCGCTGTTGCCACTAGTGGTTTTGGGCCTACCGATTGCGCCGCAAAATGCCACCTATCAAGTGACGAATCAGGTGACGATAGCTGCCACGCCCGCGCAGGTTTGGCAGGCCATTAACCACGTGGATACCATTGCGCCGCAGCAGTTTTATACCGATAGCTGGTTGTTACCACTGCTTCAGGTGCCACCGCCAAAATCGGCCGAAACGGTTTGGCAAAACGGGCATTGGGTGCGTAAAAGTCAGTGGTATGGCGGCATTTATTTTGATGAACCAATTATTTCGCAAATTCCTAACCGTCAGTTGCGTTGGCGTTTTGTATTTTATCCCGATTCGGTGCCTAAAGGTACGCTGGACGACCACGTCACCATTAATGGTGAATATTTCAAACTGCTGCTGGGTCAATACGATATTATCCCGATTGATGCTACCCATACCCGCCTAACCTTTACGGGTGACTATCGCATTAGCACCAATTTAAATTTTTATGCAGGCTTTTGGGGTAAATGGGTCATGCAGGATTTTAGCAAAGATGTCTTGACGTTTTATAAACGCCGTTTGGAACGGTCTAGTTCAATAATTGAATAATAGACCATTTCTGTAACACTGGTGAACTCTACCGGGTCTATGGAAGACAAATGGTTATGAGCACAGCTCGACGGGTCTAAAGCTGATAAACAACGTTCCTTATTTTTAAAATAAATGCTGGATTGCCAATAGGCATCGCTTATTTCAGGTGGCTTGCCACAGGTTATCGTGTTACAGGTTTATTCAAGCATTTCTTGAGCTTAACCTGTTTAAATGCGCCTTTATTTCAATAGTTTAGTTCTGGCAGACGCTAAAGGGCAAGCCGCGCTATGGTTATGCGCATAATGCCAAAGCGGGCGCTAGAAAAGACAATGACGTGATTTACGTGATAAAAAGTTTGGCATGTGATTGTTAGTTAATAACGGTTACTCAATTAATGACCCAACGACTTAAAGTAAAGTGGTAAACTAAAACCGGTGGCTTTAGCTGCCTTTTTTTATAAAACTCTAGATTTAATCGATATAAAAATGTCATATCAGTCCATTAAATTAAACCGAACTCATTTATACTGCAATCCATTGTTAATTAGATAAAACCGTGCATGGTCAATCAATAAAGGGCTTTTAAGGATGCTCAAGATGAAAAAATTAGTGATTGTATCCGGACGTTCAGGCGCAGGCAAAAGTACCGCATTACATGTGTTGGAAGATTTGGGCTTTTATTGTATTGACAACTTGCCGTTGTCGATGTTGCCTGAAGTGGTGGCTAAACTTGCCCACGACAATCATTTGGATATGCTGGCGCTCGGCGTGGATATTCGTACGCCGATTGCCGATTTAATGCAGTTTGATGATATTTTAGACCAATTGCGCCAATATGCCCAACCGGAAGTGGTATTTTTAAATGCCCGCGATGATGTGCTTAAAACCCGGTTTGCCGCCACGCGCCGTAAGCACCCGTTATCGGACCGCTATCCCACGCTTGATGCCGCCCTTGAGGCCGAACGTCTTTTGCTAGAGCCCATCACGCGCCAGGCTACGCTGCATATGGATACCAGTACGCTCAATATTCATGCGTTACAGCATAATTTGTCGGTGCGCATGGGGCAGGGCGACCGTATGATCTTGGTTCTTGAGTCGTTTGGGTTTAAGTACGGCTTGCCGCAAGATGCCGATTATATTTTTGATGTGCGCATTTTGCCCAATCCGCATTGGCAACCGCACTTAAAGGAAATGAGCGGCTTAGATACTGATGTACAACAGTTTTTTGCCGAATCTGATATGACTGAACGCATGTTTAACGATATTTTAAACTTTTTAGAACACTGGTTGCCCGAATTTGCAGACAATCATCGGCATTATTTAACTATTGCGGTGGGGTGTACCGGTGGACAGCATCGGTCTGTGTATTTAGTCGATAGACTTAGCCAGCTACTTCAGGCAAAATGGCCGGTTCAAACCTTACACCGTGAAATGAAGCATTGGTCATGATTGAAAAAGAATTAAACGTTATCAACAAGTTGGGATTGCATGCGCGTGCCAGTGGCAAACTGATTGAAGTAACAAGCCGTTATGCCAGCCGGATTTTAATCGGGCGCGCGGGGCAATTGGTCGACGGCAAGAATATTATGTCCTTGCTAATGCTAGGCGCAGCAAAGGGCAGCACATTACACTTGCAGGTGAATGGACCCGATGAAAGCGAAGCTGCTGCAGCCGTTGAAGCGTTATTTGCCGATAAATTTGGCGAAGGCGAATAATGTTTTCATAAGCTGATGCTCATATTTTAGCTAAAAAACGCTGTATTAGTTTGATGTTTAAATCTGCCAGATAAGGATAAACCATGCCACGCGCACCCCGTAAACCGGCCGCCGATTGGGAAGACATCAGCGACACCATCAGTAAAACCGAACAAAAAAAAGCCATGGAGCGCTTAAAACAACTGGGCGAACAATTGGCCGCATTACCGCCTGCACGTATTGAGGCACTGGAAATTGGCGAAGAACTTAAAGGCAATTTACTGGAATTACAGAGTATTCCCACGCACGAAGCCCGCCGCCGCCATGTGCAGCGTATTGGTAAACTGTTGCGCCATGAAGACGAAACCCTGATAACGGCTGCTTTGAGTGTGGGTCAGCCGCCTCGTCGTCAAGCGCAGCTAGACCGTTGGATTATGCGGTTAATGGACCAAACCGATGCCGCATTAAAGGAATTTGTACGGCAATATCCGGCGGCAGACCGTCATACGTTGCGCCAGTATGTGTTGCGTATTCAACGGGCGCAGGCTCAGGACGCTACGCAAGACGAATTAGCGCCATTACAGGCAGCGTTACATAATTATGTACAGCAAGTGGCAGTCCTATCTGAATAAAACTATAGAAATCAAGCAGTTATGTTTTAGATTTTTAAATAACTAGCTAGAATATAAGCTTAAATCTAAAGAAATAAAACTATTCTCTAACTTAAACATAGCTTTTTGAATGGTAAACCTAAAATATTTTCAAGAAAGATAAAAATAATGGCGTTTGAGTTAAAAAAGCGTCAAGGTGACTAAAACAGTCTGCCCAAAAACGCTATTAACTGACATTTTTTGTCATAAAGATTACAAATTTTAAACGTCTAGAATCTTATTAAAATTAAAAAATATTTATAAATCAACGTTATAAAAATAATTTTAAAAGTTGGCACGCTCCATGCAATACTTTATACAGGACGAAACATTAAGTTTCGACAAACCTCAAACAAAAGGACGTACACTATGAACGCACAAAAAGGTTTTACACTTATCGAATTGATGATTGTTGTTGCCATTATCGGTATTTTGGCTGCAATCGCTATTCCTCAATATTCTAACTACACTTCACGTACTCGCGCCGCCGGTACTGTGGCTGAAGTTGCATCATTGAAAACTGCTGTTAACATGTGCGTTGCCGATACTGGTAAATTATCCGGTTGTGATGCGGGTACCAACGGTATTCCTGCGATTGCTAACTTTACCACAACCAAAAATACCACTGCTTTAACGAGCATTACAGCAGGTGTAATTAGCGGTACGTCTGGTGCAACCGATTCTACCGGTACAAACTTACTGTTTGTTATGACCCCTTCATTAGTAAGTGGCGCAGCAAACATGAAATGGGATACCACTGGAAGTATTTGTGATGCACAACGTGGCTTAAAACCAGGTCAAGGCGGTTGCTAATAAGTCAGAGGTTAGGTCGTATAGTCCAACTAATTGGATAATCACCTGACTGGACGTGTAATAAGAAAAGTCGAGTTTATCTCGGCTTTTTTTATCCTTAACGGACGCGTTATAAATGAATGAATGGGTTAATATATGAATACGCAAAAAGGTTTTACTTTAATAGAGCTCATGATAGTAGTGGCTATTATTGGTATTTTAGCTGCTATTGCTATTCCTCAGTATTCGGACTACACCTCGCGTACTCGCGCTGCTGCGACTATGTACGAATTAGCTTCAATTCGAAATGCTGTATCGGCTTGTATTAGTGATACTGAAAAAGTAGTGGGTTGTAGCGAAGGAGTTGACGGTATACCCCTTATTAGTTCATTTACATTAACCAAAAATGTAACAAGTATTACCAGTATTCAAGATGGCAGTATTCAAGGACTATCGGGTGCAACTGACAGTAGTGGCCAGCCTCTCAATTTTATATTAAAAGCGCAAATTTCAGGTACTACTCAAGAATGGTCTACTTCGGGCAACATTTGTAATGCTCAACGGGGCTTGCGTTCAGGTCAAGGCGGTTGTCCTTAAGTCGTTTTAATCTATCTAGTAGAATGTGATGTCTATTTTTAATGTGCTTTTGCATGCACCGTGACACGTTCTCTAAAACAGCAGAGCTTGGCCGTTTAGATATAGATATCTTATATAAAAATTTTAACAATAAGCGATAAGCGATGAATGAAAAGAATGTTATATAGTATGTGAGTATAAAAAGTGATATTCTGATGTAAGAAAAATTTGGTTTCTCATGGCTTAGGAGTCTATTATGAACGCACAAAAAGGTTTTACACTTATCGAATTGATGATTGTTGTTGCCATTATCGGTATTTTGGCTGCAATCGCTATTCCTCAATATTCTAACTACACTTCACGTACTCGCGCCGCCGGTACTGTGGCTGAAGTTGCATCATTGAAAACTGCTGTTAACATGTGCGTTGCCGATACTGGTAAATTATCCGGTTGTGATGCGGGTACCAACGGTATTCCTGCGATTGCTAACTTTACCACAACCAAAAATACTACTGCTTTAACGAGCATTACAGCAGGTGTAATTAGCGGTACGTCTGGTGCAACCGATTCTACCGGTACAAACTTACTGTTTGTTATGACCCCTTCATTAGTAAGTGGCGCAGCAAACATGAAATGGGATACCACTGGAAGTATTTGTGATGCACAACGTGGCTTAAAACAAGGTCAAGGCGGTTGCTAATAAGTCAGAGGTTAGGTCGTATAGTCCAACTAATTGGATAATCACCTGACTGGTCGTGTAATAAGAAAAGTCGAGTTTATCTCGGCTTTTTTCTTGGTATTAATCATGATGGTTGCGATGGGACGAGTGGATGCCGGGTTTATCTAAACATTTAATAAAACAAAAACTTAAAGCCATGGGCATGCATGTTTTACTATGTGTCATTATGGCGATGATTAGTTTAATTTGGGTTTACTTAGTTTGGTACCCATCACCCCTCGATAAAGCGATGGGCGTTTCGCATATTTATTTACTAATGCTCACCATTGATTTAGTGTTAGGTCCTTGTTTGACCTTTCTTGTTTTTGCCCCCCATAAAAAAAGTCTTAAATTTGATTTATCCGTCATTGGTTTAATCCAAATTTGTGCGTTGCTTTATGGCTTATATAGTGTTTTCATTGTGCGTCCAGTTTGGATTGTGCATAATATCGATCATTTTGAAGTCATAACGGCTAACCGTATCGATAAGCAGAATATTGATAAAGCCCCTGCTGCCTACCAATATGCCGGTTGGTTTGGTCCTAAATATGTGAGTTTGGCATTGCCTAAAGATTCAAAAGTAATGAGTGCGCTCATTACTGATAACATTAAACGCGGGGTTATCTTTAGTGAACGACCAGAACTTTATGCACCTATTGAGCAAGCAAGCTTTAGCATTGCGCGTTATAGCAATGATATTAATACTTTAGTCCACCACACGACACCACGTATTTATCAAAAAATTCGGCAAGATTATTCAGCAGCCGACGCGTATAAACAAGTTGAGGCACCCGTTAAACCTGTTATTGCGTTAGTAAGCCGCCAGCAACACGGTAAAGTGCTTGGTTTAGTAGATATAACCCGTTAATAATCAAAATAATTTAATTTTTGGAGTGCTTTATGCCTACTGACATTGCAAATAAAACATTAACGTCTGCTCAGTTTGCTCTACTTTACGGAATATTAGCGCTTATTTTAATTCTAACGTTTATTATGCCGGTCCATATGATTGTCATGTCTAATTTTTTAGAAGAGTCATTAACAATTTTTGCCTCATTTACATTACTGGCAGTGTCCTTCGTAATAACGCGTGGCCGTTTATATATTCAACCGTGGGTTATCGTTTTAGGCAGCATGGGGCTGTTATTGTGCTTAAACGCCTTTTTAGGACCTACATTTCCCAGTGATTTAATCAAAATTTGTATTTTTATGGGTTCTATGTTGGCGTTAACCATTGGATTAAGCAATATTACAGGTCTAATTGGAGCAAAAGGTTTAAGAGTAATTGTACAAAATTTAATGATGGTGGGCTTGGGTGGTGTCATTATTGCCAGTACGTTACAACATTATTTTACCCATAGTTTTACTCTATTAGCGACTCTATGGAATATGCCCACTGCACGCATTATGGGTCCTATGTTACAAGCTAATTTGCTGGGTCTTTATTTATTTGTGGGCTATGTGTTAACCATACAAAAATTTAGCGAGAAAAGTCTGTCATTTGTGCCAACTGCATTACTGACATTTTTAAGTAGTTATTTTATTTGGGGCAGTGGTTCGCGAACAGCGTATGTGGTTTTTATTGCATTTTTACTAGCTTTAATATATCACGCTACTAAGCGTCATATTCCAAAATCAATTTATAGTATAGTAGGTTTAAGTGTGTTCAGTGCGCCCTTATTTTACACTTTAAATGCTCTGCTTAAAATCGGCCAGAGTCAAAATGCTTTAGAGCGCGATAATGACGGTTTTGCATATCGATTGTATGAAATGCGCCATGGCTTTGAAATTTTTAATGAGTATATGGCGTTTGGAGCAGGCTATGGGCGCTTTGGGGCTGAAAGTGTTTGGTTAAGGTTAGAAGAGTATCTACAGGGCTCGCGGGTTATTTTTACCGATTTTATGAATTTTCCATATCATGCGCATAACTTTTTTGCACAAATTTTGGCAGAGTTTGGCTTGATGGGTGGCATGGTTATTTTATTGGGCTTGGTGGGCATTATTAAATCCTTGGTACCCGTCAAACAGTGGAATATCGGCTATTTTTATCCTTGGGTGTTTGCCGTATTCGCCCTTAATTCCATGCTGGAATATGCGCTATGGAATATTCATTATTTGGCGTTGTTTATTATTTTATTATGGGGGATTCCGCAATCTCGTCAACTTTCCTCAAAAAATTTGCCTCTAGAAATGCATCGTTATGAACAGGAAACTACGCCCACTCTAAAAATTTTTCACTCAAAAGCATTTTATGTTAGCTTAATATTGCCTGTTATGGTTATGGTTTATATTTATCCTAAAGCGCAACTTTTTAATTTAATTTTTAACATGACACAAGGCAAAATCTCTCCCGATACCCCTCAATTACTTCAAGCCACTAAAGACCCCATTTATGGCAATGAAATGCAATTGGTTTATTTGTTTACCCATGAGCCCAGCAATAATAGCCATTTACCCGCCTATAATACGATGTTACAGCAAACGTTGTTATGGCGACCTTATAGCATTGTAGTATTAAGAAAAGTAGAAGTCGCTATACTAACGCATGATTTTAAAAATGGTAAAGTTGCTTATAAAATGTTAAATCTAACATCGCCCTTAACCATGGGGCAGCAACCAAACGTATTGCGTCAATTTGCCATAAGAAATGGGCAAGTAGATGTTATTGAGCCGATTTTAGCCCCCTAAGCACCGCGTCAGTTTCTCCGATGTTTTACGTAAATTCATGGATAAAATCGACGCAATGCCACGCATTATGTTAATGCCGATTTGCGAGTGCAGACGTAAAATCAGCTCGAAATTACCCTGGGATAATTCCACCAAAGCCGTTTGTTCAGCCGCGCGAATAGAGGCTGAACGCGTTAAGCGGTCAAGAAGCGCCATCTCGCCAATAGTTGCACCTTTGCTTAATGTACTAATCATAATAGGCTGGTCATTGTGATTGGCCTTAACCACTTCAACGGTTCCATGAATAATAAAATAGACCGCATCGCACCGGTCGCCTTCTCTAAATAAAAACGAACCCGTTGGCAAGATGGTAAAACTCATATATTTTTCAATCAGTTGTAAATCAGCCTGGGTCAGGAAAGAAAACATCAGCACGCCCGTTAAATAGGCGGCTAAATCGTCCATATCGGCTTCTTGGGGAATGATTTCATTTTGACTCATTTACAAGACTCAAGTTATAAAATTGTCGTTAAAGTATACAAATTTAATAGCTTAACTACTAGCTTTAGATGATGAACTTACTTATTCTAAAACCACTTTAATTATATAAAACGTTGATGTGTCATAAGAGGCATCTGTTGGCGCAAGGTATGTTGTTTTGTTAAATCAATAATGGCCGATACTAAGTACGGCTGCTCGTGCTCACACTGTGCCACAATATGCCCATCAGCCGCCACAATAGCACTATGCCCCCATGTATGCCGCGTGCCGTGTTGTCCGGTCTGAGCTGCCCCAATCACCGCACATTGTGTGTCAATGGCGCGTGCTTGCAATAACAATAACCAGTGCATTTGTCCTGTTGTAAAAGTAAACGCTGCGGGAACCACTAAAAAATCGGCACCTAATTGCCTTAGTCGAAGCGCTAACAGAGGAAAACGCACGTCATAGCAAATCATAAGGCCTAAACTGCCAAACGGCGTCGGTACAATTACGGCTTCTGTACCGCCTTCAAAGGTTGCGGATTCTAAATAGTGTCCTGTCGTATCGCTGACTATCACATCAAACAAATGGATTTTATCATAACGCGCTATTATTTGACCGGCTGCATTAAAAACGATACAGGCAGAACGTACACGCGGCTCACTAACGTGCTGACCGTCAGGACGGGTTAGGCAGGGAATGGAACCTGCCACAATCCAGAGGTTGAAACGCGCAGCAAGTTCACCGATAAAATCGCAAATTTGATTAAACTGCAAGGCGGTCTGGTACTGCTGCCCTGCGGCAAAACAAGCAAAATTTTCAGGTAAGACTAAGAGTTGTACTCCGCTTTGGGCGGCTTGCTCGGCAAGATGTTTAATGATAGCAAGATTGGCCCAGATATCATCTTGTGATGACATTTGACCGGCTGCAACCTGAACTTGCATGATGAAAGTAGCTAAAGAGCTTAACGCTGCTGAAGAGGTGAAGAAAATAAACTAAACATTTGACACGCTTGCTGCTGTTGCTGACGCTCTTCACGTTCTAATTGTTTGACTAGCGGCTCGAACATCGCATGGTTACTGGCGCTTAAATTCATTAAAGTGCGATGTGCCTCTAGGACAGTATGCAGTAGTTCGGTATTATCAGAAGGTTGGTCAGGTAGGGTTTGCATAGCATACTGGTCGGAGCCGGTACTGACCACATTAAAAATCTGTCCAAGTCCCATACTGTTAGCCAGTGTGGTTAAATCAGCATTGGTCGATAACAAAATAGGCACTATGTTATAACGCTGCTTAAGTTTAATACCGAGTTTTGCGATAACACCAAGCGTGGTACTGTCTATAAAAATGGCATCGTTCAAATCGACGATTACACCCCGAATATCGGGCAAGGTAGCCATTTTATTTAACAAATGATCAAGACCACAACACGCTTGGGCACGTACTTCACCGACTAATTTAAAAACATGCGTGCCCGCTAAACCTGCATACTCAATATGACCCAGTGACATAATGTTGCCATATAGACAATAGAGTTGTGCATTATGGCATAGCTTATGTATAACGGCAATATATTAAATGGCTTGTTATTTGTAATGCTTTGGTATTTATGAATAATCCTAAATGCTATTAAAGTGATTATAAATTCCTTTAAATAACCTGAGCATACCATCTAACCACTTCACCTTTATGGCAGCAGTTCTATGGCAGCAGTTGCGTTTACTGAATTTTTCGGGCAAAGTGTGCAGTCTATTGATCGGCTGAGTTATAAATTGTAAGGGCGTCCGTATGTCTACCAAGCACATTCTCAATATTGCGACACGCCAAAGTCCACTCGCATTATGGCAGGCTGAGCATATCAAAACCCGTTTGTTAAGCTTGTTTCCTCATTTGCAAATCAATCTGGTTACATTTGTGACCCAGGGTGACAAAATTTTAGATGTGCCTTTGGCAAAAATTGGCGGCAAGGGCCTGTTTGTAAAAGAGCTCGAACATGCGTTGCTTGAACGGCGTGCCGACATTGCCGTGCATTCCATGAAAGATGTCCCGATGAATTTACCCGATGGTTTAAGCCTGCCGATTATTTGTGAACGTGAAGACCCCAGCGATGCCTTTGTAAGCCCGACGTTTACGCATATTAATGAGTTGCCGATTGGGGCAACGGTCGGTACGTCCAGTTTAAGACGGCGTTGTCAGTTGCAGGCAATGCGCCCCGATTTAAAGATTTTGGATTTACGCGGCAATGTAGGTACGCGGCTAAACAAGCTTGATGATGGTCAGTATGATGCAATTATTTTGGCATCTGCCGGGTTAAAACGGTTAGGCTTAACCGAGCGCATTCGGCATGCGCTTGATATGAAACTATGCTTACCAGCAGTCGGACAAGGCGCTTTAGGCATTGAGTGCCGAGCCGATGACTATGCCATTTTGGAGTTACTTCGACCTTTACACGATGAACAAACCGCCTGCTGCGTTCAGGCAGAACGGGCTATGAATCATCGGTTAATGGGCGGCTGTCAGGTTCCTATTGCAGGATTTGCTCAATTTAGCAATCAAAATAACCTACAGCTTGAGGGCCGAGTGGGCAGTTTAGATGGTCACTTGTTATTAAAATCTGTACATACGGCGCCTGTAAAACAAGCCGTACAATTGGGCCATTATGTCGCTGAAAGTTTACTCGCTCAAGGCGCCGGACAGTTATTGGCTCAGTTAGAGCCTTAAAGTCAGACTTATAATATTGAGGTAGAGCCTGTTCATGGCTGCAATATGTGTGCTCAACACCCGTCCTAAAGATCGCGCCGCACCTCTAACGCATGCTTTAATGATGGCAGGCTTTAAGGTTGTCGAATTACCCCTGCTGGATTATACGCCTTGCGTGCTGCCACCTGAACAAGCAGGCTGGGCATTGCAGATGGATTGGCCTGATTGCATTTTTGTCGCCAGTCCGGAAGCTGCCAGATTAGGCATTGATTTTTTACATCAGTATTTAGAGCCGGCTCTAGTCGACGCAGCTAAACGGTGTACCTGGGTTGCTGTCGGGCAAGCAACTGCTGCCGTACTCGCGCGTGACAATATTATGGCGCATGTTCCTGCCCAGGAAGCCAGTGAGGGCGTGCTGGCATTACCTGTCATGCAACATCTGCAAGCTGGTCAACGCGTTTTAATTTGGCGAGGTCAAGGCGGGCGGGCCTTACTGCCAGATGATTTGCAGGCGCGCAGTGTTTATATGCGCATAATTGAATGGTATGTTCGCGGTATGCCCCTTGATACAAAAGTGAATGGACCACGTATTTTACATGAGGCTGCCCCGGATATCGTGTTATTATCAAGTGCAGAAAGCTATCAATATTGGCAAAGGCTAGCGCCTTGTTTGATTAAAACGCCCATTTTTTTAGTGCGTGGTCAAACGTTAGCTGATGAACTTATAGCGCAAGGGCAGCGCGTTGTTAATTTAGCTAGTTTACAACCGCAGGATATTATTAGGATTTTACAACAGATTCATTTGATAACAGAATCATGAATCAACAACACCTTTTAAAAAATCTAAATACGCTCACCTGAGCGACAGGATAACTTTGATATGGTGCATTTAGAGTCTAAAATCACCTTTTTTAATATTTTTATGATCTGCGGTGCAATCAGTGGACTCATCGGCGGAATGTTGGGAGGATTTAGTGTCTGGCAAACGAGCCGATTGACCGAAGATTTACAAGTTCAACAAGCGACCCGTCAAGCGCTTACCCTAAAAATTAACGATTTAAGTGATAAACTGGCCGCTCAACAACGACATCTGGTGCCCAACACTCTGGGCGTTAATAACGGTCACCCCACCAATCAAAGGCAGCCGAGCCCTGATGCGCTTGATGCACCTGTCGGCACGGCTGCGCCTTTAACCAATGATGCCCGCTATATCATTGCAGGTCTCATTCAGTTAACCCAAGCCCAAGCCACGCAAGGCCAAACGTCAGCAGCATTACAGACATTGTATATTGCGCAGCAAACCTTACTGACGTTGAGTATTGCATGGACTACACCGGCCGTTAAACTGGCATTGTCGCAAGCACTAGAGCATGATAGAGCCGTATTAAAGCAGCGTTTAAGTCTTGAAAAAACCACTTTACCCATTATAGATAAGGCTCTGGCGACGTTACAACAAGCTTTGCATTTAATGGCTTATGAAATGCCGTTAAGTTCATTAGCTCAAGTCAAAAATCCGGTCCTGCCTCATGCGGCTACTCAAGCTTTACCTAATAACTCCCTAGACCCAGAGCCTACGCTATTAGGCAATCGCTTAAAATCGCTGGTACAAATACGGCGTGTTCCAACCTCTCTTGACCAACTGCCGCTATTAAGGCCTTTCATAAGCGAACAAGCCAGCTTGCAGGTGGCAGTAGCCCGACAAATGTTGGCCAATCCGGTTTTGGACCAAATGGGCGATTATCGGCAGCCATTGGCCGACGTTATCAATATTTTAGCGCCTTTACCCGACGTCAGAGCGCAGCAGTTAACTCGCATTACTCAGCAACTTTTAAGGGTGTCTATACCCGCTTTAGAACCTTTAAAAACGCCTGCATTGTTACCCACTTTAACCCAGCCGGTGCCCTCGTCTTTAACAAATATCCCCTTTAAAGTGCCTCAAGCCTACGTTAAAGCTAAAACTAATCATCAGGCTTTACCTGACTCACATGCGGCTGATAAGTCTCATATGCCCAGAGTTCGACAACCTCTCATTACGCCGCAAATGGTCACGCCTGCCCCACAGTCGTTAGATCCGCTTTCAACAGCCTACGAGCGCGTTTCATGAATACGCGATTTTTAGTCATTTTGTTGATTATTCTAAGCTTGTTGCTGGCGGGGGCCTTTTTAATTAATCGTTTACTACAAGATACAGGCTATGCCCTCTTAATCTGGCAAGGCTGGCAAATTCAAACGACGGCCGGTCTCTGGATTATATTAAGTCTGGCAAGCGTCATCGGTCTGGCAGCCTTTAGTTTGTTGCTTATCTGGTTATTCATGCTGCCTTATCGAATACGTGCGAAAGCCTGGGGCCTCCAACAACATCAAAGTGCACGCGCGCTTAAATTGGCCAGTCTGTATCAATTATTACATGCACCGCAACAAGCCTATAATGCGCTACAATCCATTGACCGTTTCGAACAAAATGATATCTTACCGTTATTGCGTGCCGATTATGCCCGTCAGGCCGGTCAGTCCGAACAGGTTGCCAAGGAATTATTACAAGCGCCGACGGATTTAAGCGATATTGCGTTATTGATTGCTGTTAAAAGCGGGCTTAGGCAAGGCCAAGTAGATACTGCGGTTCCTCAATTAAAATACTTGTTAACTCATACGATCCCGGGTGAAAGTGCGGCGGTGGTCGAGGCTTTTCATCGTGAAGTGCAATGGGCTTGGGGACAATATGCGCTTTTGCAGCCGGAACAGGCTTTGCAAGATGACTGGCGGCCCCACACAATTGAACGCCCGATTTTGCAAACATGGCTTAATCAATTGGCCTACAGGGCCTGTAGTGCAGGGTTATCCCAACAGAGCCTGCAAGCCCTGTTAGCCTTGTATGAAACACAGCCTGATACCGAGCGTGACGCCCTGGCCGCAGAATGGCTGGCTATTTTTTTGCATTATCCTGCCGCTTATACAATGGGTTTACAGTTGGCGCATCAGTCGTTACAACAGCGCTTTACGTTGCCTGTACTTAGCGGCTGGCTTGGCTTGGTGGTGCAGTATTATCAGGCCACACAAGACAGCGAGGCTGCAATGTTCGCTAAGTTTGATTTTTGCCTGTCCGATTTAATGGCCCGTTATCCTGCGCAGCCTGCTTTATTATTGTCGCAAGCGGTACTGCATCAATTACAGGGCAACCTTCAGGCTGTGCAGCACGTCCTTCAGCAATGGCCCAACACAACATTATCAAAGCGTTTTACGCTATTATGGCAGGCGCTACAACAGCCTACGTTATATGGTCAAATCGGTTTAACGTTAATCAAGGTGTATTAGGTTCATTCTCTGATTTTAATACTTTATATTACGATTTAATGAATAAAGGACATAAAATGACAGCTGCAACTGAGCAAAGTCAATCTCCCAAAGACATCAGCCTGCAAGATTATCCGTTGATTTTTGAGCAAGTGGTGGCGTGGGGCGACATGGACGCTTTTGGTCATGTGAACAATGTACAATATTATCGTTATATCGAAAGTGCACGCATTGCCTATTTAAGCCGCATCAAGATGTTGGCAACCGGGTTATTAAGTGTGGTAGCGTCTAATAATTGCCGCTATTTACAGCCGGTGCATTATCCGGACAGCCTAAACATTGGCGTTAAAGTCAGCGAACTGCGACAATCGGGCTTTCGTATGGACTATGCGATTTTTAGCACGCAACAGCAAACTGTAGTGGCCCTTGCACAAGCCGTAGTGGTTATGGTCGATGGTCAGACATTTGCAAAAACGGCGTTACCCGATGAGGTTCGGCAACAGATTATTGACCTGGAAAAAAAGGCCGGGCATGATTTAACGGCTTAAAGCCGGTTTACCAGCGACGGGTTTTACGGTGTAAATGGGTTGAAAACATATAACCGGATAAAGCTCCAAGGGCTGCTGTAAGCGCGCCGTATAAAAACAACTGGGCACTGCGCTCGCCTTGCAAGACTTTAACCTGGACTTTCAAATTATCATTTTCCAGTTGTAAGGCTTGGTTACTGGTCAATTCTTGTTGATTAGCTTGTTCTAGCTGGGCTAAACGGCTGGCTTGTTTTTGTAATTCGGCCCGAACATTGACCAATTCTTCATCGGGTGTAAGCGGTTTTTGGACAACAGGTGCCGATACGGGTTGGGCAGGGGGGAGTACATGATGAAGCGTTTTAGCAGCAATCGACGTACTAAAACCCAAAGCACTCAAAAATACGCTCATCAAGAGAAGCCATAAGTACTGAGATGGCTTTACAAGGGGCTGAAACACGCACGTATCCTAGGGTAATGTTTGACGAAAGGGGCGAATGTCGATATACCCGTAAACGCCGCCTATTAAATACGGTTCAAGCACCATCCATTCTGACAAGGCCTCAATGCTGGGAAAATCAAGCACAAACAAACTCCCGCTGATGTTTGGCGTTTGAGCCTCATGGCTTGTCGGCAAGGGGCCAGCGAGAGTAACACGCCCTTCATCTTGCAAAATCTGTAAACGCGATAAATGAGCAGCACGTAACTCTTGACGTTTTTCCAGTGTTTCGGGTAAATCTTGGCATATGACAGCAAATAAAGGCATTCCAGTATCCTTTTAGGTTTTCGGGGCTTAAATTTAATACAATTGTACAAATTTATACGGCAGGCACATTCTACAATATTACAGCACACTAACCACTACCGATTGTCATAAAACGGCATAAAATCAGACAGTTAGCTTAATTTGGTCACTGAGTGTGACATCATCGATGTAAGGACTGCTTAAAATGACCTTTTAACGCTATAAAATTGGACATTAAGAACAAAAACGAAATCACCATCGAACCAAACAATTTAAAATCAAGCCAATACTGGGGTATGGCAAATGCAAAAAATAAATGCACCCCGCCTAGTACCAAAAAGTACGCGGCCCAGGCAAAACTTAGTTTGCGCCAATGGCTGTCGGGCATTTCAAACACATGACCGAGCAGGCGCTTGGTTACTGGAATAACGGGCTGATTTTTTAAATGAATAAAATTGCCTAACACCATGATGGCCGCAAACAGCCAGTTAATCACGCTTGATTTCCAGCGCAACCAGTAATCATCATGCAACACTAATGTCAGGGTACAAAAAGCCAGCGTTGCAAACAGGGTGAGCCATTGCGTTTTTTCAAGCCGACCCTTTTGCAATAAAAAATGTAATACATAAACCACCGCAGTGGCAATCAGCAACCCTTGGGTTCCGGCAAAAATATCTTGGGTTTTGGCCAAATAAAAAAAAATGACCAGTGGAATCGCATCAAGTAAAAATTTCACGCAATAATCCTAATAAAACAAGATGATTTAAATAAGAACCGAGGTTAGGGCTTGCAGATTGCAAATAAAGCTGTCACGCTCAATCAATCTTTAACATGACGGGCTTACTACAAAGCTAAGTATAGGCAATATGCGGGTAGATTTACATACACACAGTCATTTTTCAGATGGACAGCAATCGCCAGCGGATTTGGTGACGTATGCTGCCCAATTGCAAATTGACCTTTTGGCGCTGACAGACCACGATACCCTGGCTGGCCTGCATGAAGCTCAGACAACGGCTGCACAACTGTCCGTGCGTCTTATTTCCGGTATTGAACTGTCGGCCCAGTGGGCCATGCCTAAACGCTTGGGGCAGCCGCCCAAGCCTGTCGGTATTCATGTGATTGGGCTTGGCATGACCGATTTGGCGCCTTTACAACAGGTCTTATTGCAGCAACAAGCAGTACGTGCACAACGAGCACGCGATATTTGCGACCGTTTACAGCAATGGCTCAATCAGGATTTTTATCCGGATATTTTAGCTTTGGCTGGTGGACGACCCAAAGCCATCACGCGCTCGCATATTGCGCAAGTATTGGTAATGGCCGGGGTTATAACGCGTCCCCAGCAAGCCTTTGATTTATATTTAGGCGAAGGGAAACGAGCCCATGTACCGCTCAACTGGCTCGCGCTACATGAAGCCATCAAGGTGATTTTAGCCAGTGGAGGACGCGCAGTACTGGCACATCCAACACGCTATATGTTGTCTAGTACGCTATTGCGACAGCTCGTTACAGAATTTAAAGCGTTAGGGGGTCATGCATTGGAGCTTCCCTCATGTCAAGAGACGGCTTCTAAACGGACTATGCTGGATTTGCTCATAAAGCAACATCAGCTTCAGGTGTCTGTCGGCAGTGATTTTCACGGTAAACACATGCCTTGGTTACGGCTTGGCCAGGTTCCTTTGTTAAAACCTGAGCAAGTTCCTGTATGGGCTGATTTTTAAGAGCTTTCAAAACCTTGATGCTGTAGACAAACCGCATTAAGCGCTGATAAAAGCCGATATATGGTATTTGAGTCTGCTTTAACTAAATGTTATCATTAAATTATCATTTTATGATGAACAATAGAGGATAACATGGAAAACAAGACGGCCCGATTAACCATTTTAATTGATCCGGTTAAAAAAGAAGCGTTTGAGTCATTATGTGCATCGCAAGACTTAACGCCTTCACAGGTGGTTCGTCAGCTTATACGTGAATACCTAGAGCGTCACGGCGTATCTTATGCGACACAGCCTAAGATCGGTAAACCTATAGAATAAGAACGCAAAAACCCGGGTGTCTAAGTTTTGGTGCCTAAGCTTTGGTGCCTAAGCTTTGGTGAAGGTATCTAACCGTTACCTCTGTCGATCGGTTTGTTAAGTGACCACAACGATTAGCTTTTTTATTTTAATTAATCAATTCATTATGTTTTTAAAAGCGCAGAGCACCTACTTTAACGCTAAAAAGCCAGGCCTATCATCGATAGTGTCTGGCTTTTTTATATTTAAACCGTGTCTAAGTTTAAGAAAAATCTAAGCCGGTTTCAAAGCTTTTTAACGCGTGACGTGCCATCGCCAAATTGGCTTTTTTACGGTCTAATACCAAGTAAATAAACAACGCAGCATTACGCTCTAATGGGCGAATCAAATGATATTGTTTACCTAATGTGATTAAAATGTCATCAATATTATCGTTTAAGCCCAATGATTCGGCAACACGACGTTTAGCACGCAATACCTCGGTATTACCCGCAGCAGCCAATTCTAAATCCATGGCGGTGCCTTCGTTTACTAGTGCTAAACCACTTTCAGAATCTACGATTGCGGCGACCAAAAAACCATCTAACGATGCCAACGGGGCTAAATTTAATTTACCGGCCATGTGTCTTATCCTCTATGTTGCGTATATGCTTGAATAAAATGATGTTAAAAGCCTCATGACTTTATGAGAGTTATATTAACATGTAATTTTAATAAAATGAAACTATTTCATCGGGCAGATAATCGGTAGCTTTAATAAATAAACTTAACAATCATCTAGGTAAGAACTTATAAATTTATATAATATATCTTTTAAAATAAACTTAACAATTAAAATTTACTAAGCGTCATTTACAGCCAACAGCTAATGCGTTTAAGCCTTAAAAATGCTATCTTGCCTGTTGGTGTATCAGGTTAACCGTTTATAAGGGCGAGGCTATGGACAAACAGGCGCAAAGGCATATTATTCTAGGCGTTGGCGGCGGCATAGCAGCCTATAAAAGTGCAACTGTGGTGCGCAGGCTACAAGAGGCCGGTTACCGAGTACGGGTCGTCATGACGGCAGGTGCACAGGCTTTTATGACACCCTTAACGTTTCAGGCTTTATCGGGCGAACCCGTCCATACTCAATTGTTGGACGAGCAGGCTGAAAACGGCATGGGGCATATAGAGCTTGCCCGTTGGGCTGACTTAATTTTGATTGTGCCGGCGAGTGCAAATGTCATAGCACGATTAGCGGCAGGTCAGGCAGATGATTTATTG
>JAGLBJ010000021.1:21434-23717 GCA_018260315.1 Moraxellaceae bacterium
TTTGCAGCCGAAACACAGCATATGGAACACTATGCGCAAGGCAAACTGACGAGTAAAAAGTTAGATATGATTGCCTGTAATGATGTGTCGCGTCAAGATATTGGCTTTGGAGCAGATGATAACGCCATGATGTTATTTTTTGCGCCGCCTCTAAACCTAAACCCCGTCAGGCTAGAGAAAGCGCCTAAATTAAAAATTGCGGAGGCGCTGGTGGAACAGATTGCACAGGCTCTTAAAATCAGTAAGATGACACCCTAAAAAAACCTCATTCCCTGCCAAGCCCTCTATAAAAAATCGATTCTAAAGCCGGGAATGACGTCTAACGCGGGATAACAAACAAAGTTTAAAACAGGTTTAAGCGTTGCCGGTTTGGCCATTCATCTGCTCGAGACTATCGGCATAAGCTGCATCAAAGTTAATGGGGGCCAGTAATAATTGGGGAAAACTGCCGCGATTAACGACATCGCTGATAGATTCGCGCGCATACGGGAACAAAATGTTAGGGCAATAGGCACCCAGCAATTGATGTAAATGGTCTTGCGGTACGTTGGCAATGCTAAAAATACCCGCTTGATGCACTTCAGCAACAAACGCTGAGGTATTTTGATTCTTAGCGTTTACGGTCACGCTTAACACAACATGAAAATGGTTATCGCCTAATTGTTCGGCACTTGACGACATCGTAATATCGAGTTCAGGGCTCCATTCGCCTGAAAATACGCGAGGGTTTGGCACCTCAAACGACAAATCTTTTACATAAATACGCTCAAGGTTTAACTGCGGTTCGGCATTGGTTTCTTGAACAAGCGGAGCAGGGTTGGTATGTTCGGTCATGGTAGAGTCCTTAGAGTCAAAAGTGGATTAAATTAAGGTTAACGAGGTCAGAAACAAAAGGAACTTAAAATAAATATTCAAGGAATCGTTAGCCTGCAAGCATGGCATCAAGTTTGCCTTCACGTTCTAAGGCATAAAGTTGGTCAAAGCCGCCCACAAAGGTTTCCCCAATAAAAATTTGCGGCACAGTGCGCTGGCCTGTGCGCGCCATGAGTTCAGTGCGCACGCTGGCCTCTTGCCGACTTAAATCGATATCCTCAAACGCAACGCCCTTTCTAGTCAACAGTTGCTTAGTCCTTACACAGTAAGGACACACCGGCGTACTATAAATTTTTACGGAAACAGTCATGGTTACCTCAGCATTCAAAACATTAATAAACAGGCGAAATGATCTTAAAAATGATCTTAAGGTGCATAGTCATATAGCATGATAAGGGCAAAGCGTTAAAAATCAAGTTTTGACTAAAGGCAGGCCGGACGCGCGCCAATTATTAATGCCGCCTTCGAGTCGATACAAATTGCTATTACCCACTTGCTGCACCGCCGCACTTGCGGTTTGACCCAGTTCGCAGACCATGACCACAGGCACGTTTAGCGCGCGTAACTCTTCTAAGTGCTCAGGTAGTTTTAACATTGGAATATTGCGACTGCCGCTAATGTGCCCGGCGTTAAAATCGCGTGTATCGCGTAAATCAATCACCAGGGCTTTTTCACGGCTGACAAAGGCGCCTAAAAGTTGTGGCGAAATCGTTTTACCGCTGCGTAACCGTTCAAGGGCAAAAAACAGGACAATCAAGACCGCTAAAATGCCAAATAAAATGGGGTGTGCCTGCATAAATGTGAGCCACTGTTGCACAATCACCTTCCTTTAGCGTTCAAAAGCCCGATTATACGCCAAAAATTCTGTCCTGCGCAGTTTTAGCCTGTTAACGCGGCAAAGCGTCCGGGCTGCGTGCCTCTTCTTCAAGCCGATTTAAACTTTGTAGGCGTCTTGGCAAAATATCCCCACGTTCCGCCGCCAATTTAAGCGCACAATGCGGCTCATTTTGATGCAAACAGTTGCGAAAACGGCAATGCCCGTAAAACGGCTGCATCTCTATAAAACCATCGCGAATCGCCTCAACGCTTAGATGCCATACGCCAAATTCGCGAATCCCTGGCGAATCGATGAGCGCCCCTTGCTTAATATCCTGCTCATCAAAAGGTAACAGCCGTGTGGTGGTCGTGGTGTGCTGCCCCAGCGCCGAGTTATCCGAAATCTGATTGATGCGCTGTAACGCATGCGGCATCAGTTGATTAATAACGGAACTTTTGCCAACCCCCGATTGACCGACAAACACCACCATTTCACCCTGTAGGCGTTGTTTTAGCGGGTCTAAATTGCCCGTTGCAAATAACACCAGCGTTTCATAATGAAGTTTTGTATAATTCTCCAATAAGGTTAATAGC
>JAGLBJ010000022.1 GCA_018260315.1 Moraxellaceae bacterium
TATTATGCGGGTATTTTAGGTAAAAAACAGCGTGTTTATGTGTCATAACGACACCCTGTGACGCAGTAATTTAAAGGTCCTTTTTATTTTAAATAATAATTATAAATCAATAGATTACACTAAAAATAATAAACGCAAACCTTTCAAAAAGCCTAACGTTTAGCCTGCGAGGTCAGCACAATCGATAACAAATGCCTGTGTGGTGTTACAGCTTTTACAGAAATTCATAAAAAGGTGGCATTCTGTTAAAGAAACAGGCGCCTTTTCAACTCATTATTAAATTTTACAGCCAAATTTAACCGTACATTGATTACTTTCTAACCTTTGGGCAAATCGTAATCACGTAAACCCAATAGGTATAAAATACCGTCGAGCCCAACACTTGAAATCGCCTGATTGGCACTTTGACGCACCAACGGTTTAGCCCGAAACGCAATGCCTAAGCCGGCAATCGATAACATCGGTAAATCATTGGCGCCATCGCCCACCGCAATGGTTTGCTCCAGACGAATACCCAAACGGGCGGCTAATTCACGCAATAGTTCGGCTTTACACGCGCCGTCCACAATGCGCCCCGAAACCTGACCGGTGACGCGACCGTCAACAATATCAAGCGTGTTGGCATAAACCTCGTCAATGCCTAATTTTTGTTGTAAATAGTGGGCAAAATAGGTAAATCCGCCCGATAAAATCGCTGTACGATACCCTAATCGTTTTAAGGTGGCTATCAAGGCTTCGGCGCCTTCGGTAATGGTTAAACGCGCGGCAATTTTTTCTAGTACCTGCTCATCAAGACCTTTTAACAAGGCCACGCGTGCTGCAAAACTTTGCGCAAAATCCAGCTCGCCCTGCATGGCCCGTTCAGTGATGGCGGCCACTTGTGCCCCGACCCCTGCTTCTATGGCCAACTCGTCAATGACTTCCTGTTCAATTAAGGTTGAATCCATGTCAAAGCATACGAGTCGGCGGTTGCGTCGATAAACGTTGTCTTCCTGCACGGCAATATCAATAGAAAGTTCAGCCGACAAACGCAAACAATCCGCCCGTAGTCCTGCCGCATCAAGCATTTTGCCACGTATGCCAAATTCGACGCAGGCTTTGCCGGTGTGCTGTGCATCTACTAACCGCGATAACGCCAAACGACCCGATAAACGGCTTAAGGTTTCAATATTAAAGCCATAGCGCGAAATAACGCCCGTCACAGCCGCCAGATGCGCCGGGGTTAGAGCGCGTGCCAAGACTGTGACAATGTGCCGTGTCTGGCCGCCATCTTGAACCCAGTGTTCGTAATCTTCAGCAGAAATAGGTACAAAACGTACCGTTAGGCCCAGTTCTTGCGCGATAAGCAGCATATCACGCATTGCCAGAGCCGTGGCCGTCGGGTCTTCGCTGGCAGTTACAATGCCTAGGGTGAGTTGGTCGTGAATGACGCCTTGCCCAACATCTAAAATTTCTAGGCCCAGACGTGCTAAAACAGCCATTAACCGTGTAAACTGATGGGGTTGGTCAGGGCCTAAAAACGACATCAATAAGATTTCACGCATGATACAACCCAAGACTTGAGATACAAAGCAGGCTATATCATAATCGATTTGCCATTATTTTTCGCTAAAACTGGAACATTTGCCGTGCATGCACCTCGTCAAGGCCTTTTTGCCGCCCTCTTAGCCCTCAGTTTTGCGGCCCATGCGCTGCTGATGATACAAGGCCCAGCCCACCACTTGGCCCAAATGCGTCAGGCTCGTGGCGAACTGATTAATCGCCAGTTGGCCGCAGAGCTCACCATGCCGTTTATTCAGCGTGATACGGTCGCGCTTGCGTTGCTGGCCAATCGATACGGCACACAGCCCGAAGTCGCAAATTTACAAATCGTGGACGCTAACGGGCAAGTTCTGGCCAGTAGCGGGCAGACGATTACCTATGACGGCGAACATTTTGAGCATGCCATTCAAGCCGACCAGCAACATACCGGCCTGTTAAAACTGACCCTGCTCGCACCGGGTCGTGGCGATATTATTCGCGGCTTGTGGTGGCCGTTGTTACTATCGTTACTCATTCACTTATTTTTATGGTTATTTTACCGAATTTTGGCTCGTCCGCAACGGTCGGCCTTATTACAAACCGAGCATTTAGAGCCTCAGAACCAAACACCTCATCATGACCAAAACGCCAGCCCGACGTTCCGCCAGGCGCCTTCATTAACCGATGAGCCCAATACGATGAGTGCCTCCAATCTAGGCCCCGTAACACCAGCGCTAAATGCCGATTTGCCGGCGTATCCATTGCATTTGTGTTTAATATTTGCCGATGCGCGCCGATTGTTGCCCGCTTTAAGTCCAAGTTTTGCGGCCCCTTATTTTGCGTTGTATCAGACTTTATTAGAACGGGCGTTAAGCTATTTTACACCGCCCAATCCTCACATAAAAACTCATATATTAAAAAGATTTGATGCAGACGGCATGCAGCTTGGGTTTGAAGGGGGCAGCGATACAGAACGGAGTGCTTATGCCATTCAATTGGCGGTGTTATTAAATGCGGTGTTTGATGCCGTGCATGGTCAGCAGCAAGCAAGGCAGCAATTTTCATTATTAACCCAAATCAGCATTGCTGCACCATTACATGGTAAATCGGCTCAGCATTGGGCTGAAAAATTATTACAACAGGTCACTCCCAGCAGTGTTTTTATTCATGTGTCAGAGCCGGTCTTAACGGCGTTGTTAAAACAGTATCCGATGCACAGCTTGCCGCATCCTGTTGATACCCAAAGCCGCGAAGCCATGCAGGTCATGGGCTTGACGGCGACTTATGCTCAGGCTGTCATTCAGGCGCGAGCGCGTATTTTAGCCGGCCACTCCTAATCAAAAACTTCCTATCAAAAACTTCCTAATAAAAAAAGATTCGCACTACGGCTCTTGTCGGTCATGGACGGTTTAATATTTCCATAAAACTCATCAAGGGGGGTTATGGAAATCATTAAATCCTTCGCCTAAATAGGCAAAAACGGTTAGAATAGCGGCTATGATTTAAAACGATAGTTCAGGGAAACTCATGGCATTAAATAGCATTGAAGAGCTGGTCGCCGATATTCGAGCAGGTCGTATGGTCGTGGTAATGGACGATGAAGATCGCGAAAATGAAGGTGATTTGATTATGGCTGCGTGTCATGTGCGGCCCGACGATATTAATTTTATGATTACCCATGCTCGGGGTCTTGTATGCCTGACATTAACTGAAGAAAAATGCCAAACATTAAATTTAACCCCCATGGCGCGTAAAAACGGCACCAAGTACGGCACCGCGTTTACCCAATCGATTGAAGCGGCCGAAGGAGTCACGACCGGTATTTCGCCTGCCGACCGGGCCCATACCATTTTAACGGCGATTTCGCCAACGGCTAAGGCAAGCGATATTGTACAGCCCGGCCACGTATTTCCCATCATGGCGCGTAAAGGCGGCGTGTTGCATCGTGCGGGCCATACTGAAACCGGTTGTGATTTGGCACGTTTGGCAGGTCTTGAGCCGGCTGCGGTGATTTGTGAAATTACCAATGCCGATGGTACCATGGCGCGCCGTGACGATTTGGAAATTTTTGCACAGCGTCATGGTTTAAAAATAGGCACGGTTGCCGATTTAATCAAATATCGCATGCTACATGAAAAAACCATTGAACCGCTCAGTCAGGAGCCGGTCAATACCGAATACGGCCCGTTCATGTTGCATCGTTTTCAGGAATTAGGGACGCCCCATGTTCATTTGGCGATGGTAAAAGGGTCGGCGGCGGCAGGCATCAGTACGGTTCGAGTGCATAGCTTTAGGCCACTGCGTGATGGCCTTGGGATTATTATACCCGAAACCCCGTCGTGGACATTGCCGCAAGCCATGCGTACGTTAGCGGACTCTGAGCATGGCGTACTGGTCTGGATAAGCAATCATGAACCGTTACAGCTTGAGCAGTCTGTTACGCCAAAAGTTAGCAGTACGGAGGCGCATTATCGCAATATTGGCACCGGTGCGCAGATTTTACGTGAGCTTGGCGTGCAAAAAATGCGCTTGCTAAGTTCGCCATTACGTTTTAATGCGTTGTCTGGTTTTGGACTTGAAGTGGTCGATTATGTAGCGCCGCATAACGTTACCGTTAAACCTTGATCATTGAATCAATCGGTTTAATCTGAATGTTAATCCCTTATTAAACATGATTTTATGGAGAACAACATGACCCCGTATTCCAGTTCAAGCGCTGTGCGCGTCATTGAAGGTCAATTGCATTTAGGTCAGGCGCATCGTTTTGCGATTTTAGTCGGCCGGTTTAACGGTTTTGTGGTGGAGCCATTGCTGCACGGTGCCTTGGATACGTTTGAACGGCACGGCGTACCGGCTGAACATATTACGGTTGTGCGGGCGCCGGGCGCATGGGAATTGCCCCTTGTAGCGCAGCGTTTGGCTAAAACAGGCCAATATGATGCCATTGTGGCGTTAGGGGCGGTTATTCGCGGTGGCACGCCCCATTTTGATTATGTAGCGGGTGAATGTGCCAAAGGACTGGGCAAAGTTGCTTTAGAGGCGGATATTCCGGTTATTTTTGGCATATTGACCACCGACAGCATTGAGCAAGCGATTGAACGCGCCGGTACCAAAGCTGGCAATAAAGGCGTTGATGCGGCATTAACGGCCATTGAAACCGTAAGTTTGTTGAAGGCGTTAACATGAGTAATAGGTCTGACCCCAAGCCCCGTTTTAGTCAGGCGCAAAACAATAAAATGGCGGCTGAAGCGGCCCGACGCAGTGCACGACGTTTTGCAATGCAAGGGCTGTACGAATGGCAAATGACTCATAATCCGGCTTTTAGCATTGAAAGCCGAACGCGGGCTGAAAATGCCATGCACAAGGTCGATTTAGCCTATTATCATGATTTGCTAAGTGACATTATTGCGCACAACGAAGCCATTGATGAGTCGTTGCAACAGCTCCTTGACCGACAAATCAGCGAACTTGATGGCGTTGAACGGGCGATTTTGCGCATTGGTCTTTATGAAATGCAGCAGCGTTTTGAGGTGCCGTATATTCAGGTGATTGAAGAAGCTATTACCCTGGCTAAAAATTTTGGCGCGACCGACAGTTTTCACTATGTTAATGGCGTATTAGACAGAGCCGCACGGCAATATCGAGCCGAGGAAGTGGCGGCTTATCATACTTATAAGAACAGCCAGGCTGCTTCTAAAGCAGCTGCCACCAGCACTGAAGATGGGCATGACATCAACGTTTAATCGGCAAAATCTGAGTGAGTTTGACCTGATTAAGCAATATTTTTCTCCGTTAGGGTCTTCGCACGATGCCATCACGGCGCTGGGCATTGGCGATGATGCGGCTGTTTTAACACCGCCCGTCGGTCAGCAATTGGTTATTTCTACAGATACCCTGATTGCGGGTCGGCATTTTCCGCTTAATACTGATGCCTTTTCCATTGGCTGGAAAGCGATTGCTGTTAATTTGTCCGATTTGGCAGCTATGGGGGCCGTGCCGCATAGTCTATTACTTGCATTAACCTTGCCTCAAGCTGATGCAGATTTTCTGGCAGAACTGACGCGGGGCATGGCGGCAGCTTGTCAGTCCTATGGTGTGCATTTAATTGGGGGCGATACCACGGCGGGCCCTACCTTAACGTTAACCGTTACGGCGTTGGGCTGGGTGCCTACAGGGCAGGCAGTGCGCAGGTCTGGGGCTCAAATCGGCGACTGGATTGGAGTAACCGATACCTTAGGGGACGCGGCCTATGCGTTATGCTATCCGCAGAGTGGCCTACAATTACGTTTGGACCAACCCAGACCTTGCATAGCGTTCGGGCAATCAGCACGGCCTTGGGTTCATGCCATGCTCGATATTTCTGACGGATTTTTACAAGACTTAATGCATATTTTAACGGCGAGTTGGTGTAGTGCCCAACTTGAACTTGACCATATTCCTTTGTTACCACAATTAAAATCTTTGCCAAAAGCGGAACGGTATGCATTGGCATTAACCGGTGGCGATGACTATCAATTGTGTTTTACGGCCAATCCTGAGCATTGGCAGGCATTAGAGAATGCCGCAACGGAGGCAGGACAAACAATAACACGCGTTGGCAGCATTATATCCAAGCAAGTTGAAGCCTTTTGCCTCTATGAAGAGGGTAAACGGGTCGATTTGGCTGACTTATTAAATCCGACTCAAGCAAACTTTGACGAAAAACCTTCTTTAGGGTTTCAACATTTTAAATAACATAACGGTACAAGCGCTAAAGATTTTTAAAATTGCATTTACAATTTCATCACTTAACACAGGTAATGCACGCTTACTTGATACCCTAGTTTACAAGAATAAACTGCTTGTGATGTTAAACCTATACACCTTACATTCAAGATTTTTGCATACTAGCTATTATAGGTAGGACACAGGCTTTAATTTGCCTTTGCACCTTTCACCTCTCTATATTCTCTAAGCATTGGGAGTCTTGTATGTTTGCCATACTGGGTTATATTATTATTGGGTTTATTGTCGGTTTGATTGCGCGAGCATTGCATCCGGGTCAAGATAAAGCCGGATTTTGGATGACGGCAGCATTAGGCATTGCAGGCGCATTATTAGCAGGCTTTGTAGGGCGCCTATTTGGCAGCAGCTATGGTGAAGGACCGGGTTTAATCAGTTCGGTCATTGGGGCGGTAGTATTATTGGCTATCTGGAATATGGTACAACGTAACCGATTAGATGGCTAGATAGATTAGCATCGTTATTCAATAGTTAAAATGTAAGCTCTTGTTATCACCATTAAGCGCGAATGTGGGATACGCCATGCACTAACAGTTTAGCTTGGCGGGTGGCCCGTTCGATAAGGCGCGTCTGTTGCGAAAATAATGACATGCTATGCTGGGGGTTAGGTAAATTAAGCCATTCTACACTCCAAGAAAATGTTAAATTAATAAAGAGTTCCGTTAATACATCAGTATCTTGAACGCTTAAATGCTTAAAATCGTCTAATTGGGCTAAATCATGCGCGAGGGCTTGCCCAAAGACTTGAATGTGATGTTCGATAATATCGCGGACTTCTGGAATACTGCTTGAGCGTTCAATAATTAAAAATTTCCAGAATAAAGGCGCTTCATCAATACAATGAAAAATCAGTGCAATGCTATTGCTGGTTTTAGACGTAGTTGGCGTATGACTAGAACGAGCCGTAGAGAGCGCATAGCCTTGACGTAGTTGTTTTAACAGAGCCGGTAAACATTGTGCTGCCGCCTGCTCAGCTAATACAATACCGAGTTCTGTAAAATCATTAAAATGTCGATAAAATGCAGCAGGCACTAGGTTTGATGCGCGCGTGACTTCGCGTAAACTGACATGACTTAGCGCACCTTTTTGGGTGCTCAATTGAAGGGCAGCATTTAATAACATTTGACGGCTTTGCTGTTTACGAATTTCACGACTGGTCATAACGTTACGAAGATGAGATAAATCCTAGTGATTATATCATTAACGGCTTAAAATCGCGGGCGGTCGGGCTATATCTTAATGTTAAAAAATGCATTAAAGTAAGCAACGTACCCCCGTCATTAAACCAATAAAAAAGCCTAACCCTTAAATGAAGTTAGGCTTATTCATATTCTGGAGCGGGAAACGAGATTCGAACTCGCGACCCCGACCTTGGCAAGGTCGTGCTCTACCAACTGAGCTATTCCCGCGTGGTGGAGTCATATTTTAGCGAGTAATGGTTGAAAGTCAAGTAAAATCATTGTAAAAGTTAAAAAAATGATAACAGAAATGAGTTTGCTCACTTCACTCTTTAACCAACTGTTATTTTTTGCTGTATTTATTCAATTGAGTCCTTAAATCATCGTACTATAGGCTATGCGTATTTTAACCATGGATTAACTATGCAATATTCTAAAAATATCAGCGTTAATGGGTTGAATCGGTTAGCAGCTATGATATTGGCAAGCAGCCTGGGTGCCAGTTCGCTAACGGGCTGTAGCAGTAGTACGTCAGGCAGTGTGACCGATAGCGACCGTAAACAATTGTTGATTGTTTCATCAGAGCAGGTCAATCAACTATCGGCCAAAAGCTATCAGGATATGCTCGCTCAAGCCAACGCTCATCATGCGCTAGATACGGACCCGGCAATGCTGGCTCGTTTAAAGGGCATTGCCAATCGGATTATTCCGCAAACGCTCATGTATCGTAAAGATACCGCCGGGTGGCCATGGGAAGTTCATATCTTAAAAACCGATGAACTCAATGCAGCCGCGATGCCGGGCGGTAAAATATTCTTTAATACCGGGATTGTTGAACGTTTAAAGCTGACCGATGATGAAATCGCGACCATTATGGGACATGAAATTGCCCATGCCGTGCGTGAACATACCCGCGAACGCATGTCGCAGGAAGTTGCAAAACAAGCCGGTATCGGGGTTATTTCCAATACGGTCGGGTTAAGTGACACGACCGTTAAGGCGATTAACATGGCCAGTCATTTAGGGCTTGATTTACCGCACGACCGCAAGCAAGAATCTGAAGCAGATACTTTAGGCCTTGAGCTCATGGCGCGTGGTGGGTACAATCCACAGGCGGCGCTGACGTTATGGAATAAAATGCAACAGGCATCACAAGGTGAGCCATTTAAGTTTTTAAGTAATCACCCTGCCACAGCAGACCGCATTACGCATATTCAGGCGATTATTCCAGAGGTGATGCCGTTATATGTACAGGCAAAACAGGCTGAAGAGCGCCAGCCAACAGGCCAGCCCAACTCAACCCAAGCATTGCCCGGGTCTATCAGATAACACAACCCTGGCTTTTAAAGGCTTAAAATGCAGGATAAACACGACTGATGACGACACAATCAATGCCGACCCCCATTCAAGATGCGCTAACTTCTGCATTACAGGCGCTAGGCCCTAATTATTTGGCGGTTGAAAATGAATCGCGTGGGCATGGCGGATACGTTCCGGGCAAGGAAAGCCATTTTAAAGTAATAGTGGTCAGTGGGCAGTTTGTAGGCAAGCGTCCAGTACAACGGCATCAATTGGTTTATGGGCTGGCAGGCGATTTACTGGCTCCCGGGGGCATTCATGCCTTGTCGATACATGCGTATACACCGACTGAATGGCAGACGGTACAGGTGCCAAACAGTCCGCAATGCACAGGCCATCGTACGCCTTAAACGTTACAACTTTATTGATGATTTTAAACGGGAAACATAATGTTATTAATGAAAATTATTCATATGACGATGGGATTATCAACCCTGCTGTTATTTATAGGTCGCGCTGTTTGGCAAGCCCGGGCACAAAAAATAGCACTGGCAAGCGGTCGACCTGTTACAGTCCCTAAAGCATTTAAAATTTGCCGCATATTGCCTATACGTTGCTGGTGGTATGCGGGCTATGGTTATTGATGCATTTAACCGTTTATCCATATTGGATTATTGCCAAGATGATACTCTTTGTAGTGGCGGTGTCGGCATCTATTAAGGCGTTTGGGCCAAATGCCTCTACGGGTCAGTTTAAAGCAGGGTTATTGGTTGCGTCGTTGGCTTATGCGGCGATTTTAGGCTTGATTGTGGCTAAACCGTTTGGTCTATATTTGCCTGGTCATGTTCAATCGGTCACGCAACATTCCATTAAATAGATCAAGTGCATTAAGAGCTGGTTAGCAGCTTCTTATTATCGTTTTAAGTCTTAAAAAATGACCGCTAATCTTTTAATTGCCTTGGGGAAAGTAAAATAGGCGTATAGTATTTTCAGGATGTTTAAATAAGCGAGATTACCATGCTACGTCATGCGCGAGTTGCCGCGATTACCCTGTTGGCAGGTTTAAGTTTAACCGGCTGTGCAACTGGACCGATACGTCCCGTTTATGTGCCACCGACACAGTATCAGACATTAAATTGTGAACAATTACGCCTCGAATATAACCGTTTAGCACGTTACATTGCGACTGGAGTTGAGGCTCCGGCAGCTCAAGGCATCGGAGTAGGCTTGGGACTTGGCGGCTGGCTTGGTCGCGGTGGCGGTTTATGGCCCAGTATTTCCGTGGATATGAGCCAACAGCAAAATTCACAGCGTACTGTTTATGCACGTTTATTGGGTGAACAAGATGCCATTGCGCAAGCTGCGGCGTTTAAAGGCTGTCCATTACAACCTGTGGCGCCTGTTCCGCAACGTTAGATTTAGATAAGGGTTAACCAGGCCGCTATGTTAAAAGCTGGCGATTTTTTGGAAAATTTAATGCTCCGGTAAGTGGGCTGTCTGTTGCTTTATCAGTTGTTGCATGGCCTTTGGAATGCCGATCGAACTCGCGGCAGTTGGTGTTAACCACTGAATAGGCTGCTTAGGCGCTAAACTATGCTCGCTATTATTTTTAATTTGCCCAGTCTGCTTGCCAAACTCGGTTAATAAATCCCTTACTATTTTGGGTAAGACGCGCCGAGGTTTAAGCTCAATGATAATCGGTTGCAATTCCCAGTTAAAATGGGTAAAGCCATGATAAAGCAGTTGTGCTTGTTTCGGGCTGACCTGCGTTTGTGGGAACTGTTTCAATAATTGATTAATAAGGGGAGCTTCTTCGGTAATAGGCACTGTCCATAAGCCCCCCCATAATCCTGACGGCGGGCGCTGTTGCCATAACCATTCGCCTTTCGAATTTTGAATAATAATGACCCAGCCGGCGCGTGTGGGATTGGGTTTTTTGGCAAATTTTTGCGGTAAATCGTACACATGACCTGTGTTAAATGACGTACAAATATCCTGCATGGGGCAATACATGCAGAGCACTTTTTTGGGCGTGCATAGCGTCGCGCCAAGGTCCATAATTGCCTGCGTATAGGCAGCTGTAGCGCCAGTTTGTGCTTGTTGTGGCGTTAATTGTTCGGCTAAAGACCAGAGCAAGCGGTTAATGACAGGTTTTTGCGTATCGCCCCAGATGCCAAACACGCGGCATAATACACGCTTTACGTTGCCATCCATAATTACGCCAAATTGATGCAACCCTAACGCCAGTATAGCCCCGGCCGTCGATGGGCCGATACCCGACAAGGTGAGCCATTTGTCCAACGTAAGCGGCCACTCAATCGTTAACGTTTCCGCATTTCCATACTGCAACACGACCTGACCCGCAGCTTTATGCAAATTGCGGGCGCGTGCATAATAACCCAGCCCGGCCCAATAGGGCGCTACCTCGTCCCAGTCGGCGGCCGCCAGACTAAAAACCGTTGGAAAACGCTGCATAAACGGTTCAAAATAGGCTAGTACTGTTTTAACTTGCGTCTGCTGTAGCATGATTTCCGAAACCCATACTTTATACGGGTCATCGAGTGTTTGCCAGGGTAAATCGTGCCGACCGTGTTCTACAAACCAGGCCAGCAAACGCGGTGTAAATTTCTCCAAGGCCTGCGGATTTAACGTGGCACTATCCAATGTTACGGCAGGAGAAATCGCTACAGATGCCATCAATCAACCATTACGTCTGTAAATGCTGCCGCAAAAAATGTAGAGTCATGGCCCAGGAGTCTGCATCGGCTTTGGCATTATAGCCTAGATCAACACCGGCCTCACGCGCGCGCTGGTCTGCCAATGGATTGGTAAAACCATGTCTGGCGCCTGGATAAACCGTAACGGTGTACTGGACTTCGGCCTGCTGCATTTCGGCTTCAAAATGTGCTAAATCGTCTAGAGGTACCATGGTATCCATAAGACCGTGCTGTACCAGTAAAGCGGCTTTAATCTGGCCTTTTTGCGCCGGGGTTTTCGGGGTTAAATTGGCATGAAAGGTGGCTACAGCATTTAAATTGGCTCCGGAACGGGCCAAATCCAGCACGACTTTACCGCCAAAGCAGCTACCCAATGCCCCAATACGTGCAGTACCCGAATTTAGCGTATCAAGTTGCTTGATTAACGCTGCCAAGCCTGCTTCTGTCCGTTGTTGCAGGGTACTGGGGTCCTGGAGCAACGCCTGCATCCAGGCGTTGGCTTGCGGTACTTCAGTGGTTTCACGACCTTCACCATAGAGGTCTAGCCCTAGCACT
Organism: Moraxellaceae bacterium; assembly: GCA_018260315.1. Taxonomy (GTDB): domain Bacteria; phylum Pseudomonadota; class Gammaproteobacteria; order Pseudomonadales; family Moraxellaceae; genus JAGLBJ01. The sequence continues at coordinate 12,053 of JAGLBJ010000022.1, forward strand.
AAATAGCCTTCAGCCGCCAACCGTTGCGCGCGTTCTTTAACGTAATCATTTAAGCCCCACCATTCAGGTGCAAAAATGAGCCCACCGCGAATATCGTCTGAATCCGGTTGTGCCAAAAATCCAATAAGTCGGGTACCTTCGGCATCAGCATAGGTTAAGAATTGTGTAGTTACTTTAGTGGCTTGAGTCATTAACGGGCTCCAAACTTATTTGATAGGTCATAAAAAAATACGCCCGGGCCAATTGCCGAGCGTATTTATAATAAATCATGACTTGACGTTAAACGGGGTATCTAAACGTCGATGCGACCACGGGTAACAAACGCAACAATCGCCAAAATAACCGCAATCCCTAAGAAAATGTAGGCAAAGTCTTTTGATAAGCCTGCAATGCCTCCAAAACCCATAAAACTCGCAACCAGGGCTACAATTGCAAATATAATGGCCCAACGAAACATAATCTTCTCCTTGATTAAACATCGGTTAACCTGAATATACTATAAACACTTGCCTTATAACGTATGTGATCCCGCTTTTAACAACACGTTCAATAGCTCAAATCATAAAATAAATTTTTTTGGCAGTTGTACAGCTTATGTTAACTAACTGTTGTTTTTTATCGTTCGACATCTTAGCACGATGTCAGCTAAATACGGTTTTAGCAAAGCTTGCCAAGCTTTACCGTGCTTTACGACCCGTTTCACTTGAAGACCAGGTTGACCGTAGTGCATTTAACAACCGTTAGACAACTTCATTAACCCATTCATTAAGTCAGTCATGAGCTAATGAGCAACGATAGGACTTTAAAGGTTAATTGTTGATAGTTTTCTTAAAAACACATCATAAAATATCGCTTAAAAACCTGATACACTAAAGCTGATTCTACTTTAAAAATTTTTTAAAAGGTGTCCAGTGCCCAGTCCGTTACGCGCAAACTTCTGGCAATACGAATTAACCGAATTAACCGCGCCCGAATGGGAGGCATTATGTGACGGTTGTGGCCTATGCTGTTTGGTTAAACTAGAAGATGAGGACACAGGCGAAGTTGCCTATACTAAAGCAGCCTGTAAACTGCTCAATACCCAAACGGCCCAATGCAGCGATTACCCCAACCGTAAACAGCACGTGCCTGATTGTTTACAGCTTACGCCTGAACTGGTGCCGCAATTGTATTGGCTACCCGATACGTGCGCCTATCGACGGGTTTATGAAAAACGACCTTTACCGCGCTGGCATCCGTTGCTGACGGGGGATTTAAACAGTGTGCGTACTGCTAAAAAGTCGGTAGCAGGGCGCTGTATTTCTGAAGAACGCATCAATCCCGATTTAATCGATGAATATATAATTAAGTGGGTGCGCTAAATGAACCGATTATCTGAACCAAATACGATTCCCTTGCCTGAACGTGTGCGGCCGTGCAGCTTACATGAGGTGATTGGGCAGCAGCATTTGTTGGGTGAACAAGGCCCGTTAAAACAGTGGATTGACCAGGGGCATTTGCCGTCCATGATTTTTTGGGGTCCGCCCGGAGTGGGCAAAACGACCTTGGCGCTTTTGTTAGCCGAAGCGGTAGATCGTCCATTAATCAGTTTATCGGCGATTAGCTCTGGCGTAAAGGATATTCGCGAGCTGTTAAACCAAAGTGCAATGCTTGCGCCTCCGGTGGTCTTTATTGATGAAATTCATCGATTTAATAAAACCCAACAGGACGCGTTACTGGCCGGGGTCGAAAAGGGTAGTATGACCCTGATTGGCGCGACGACCGAAAATCCGTCGTTTGAAGTGAATAACGCATTATTGTCGCGCTGTCAGGTGTTTACGTTACAACCCTTAAGCCGCGATGAACTGTTGGCTGTGATACAGCGCGCACTCAAAACGGACGTTACGTTGGCTCAGAAAAATATTGAAGTGGTCGATGCTGATGTATTGCTGGAACTTTCGGGGGGTGACGCACGTAAGTTATTAAATTTACTGGATTTATGTGTTAATACTTTTCCGCATGATGCCGACGTCTTGCGCCTTGATCGCGACGTGATTTTAAAAACCGCTCAGCAAAATATCGCACGTTATGATCAATCCGGTGATTTGCATTACGATATTATTTCGGCGTTTATTAAGTCGGTGCGTGGCAGTGACCCGGACGCGGCGCTTTACTGGGTGGCGCGCATGATTAAAGGTGGTGAAGACCCGGTATTTATTGCGCGGCGTATGCTGATTTTGGCCAGTGAAGATATCGGTAATGCCAACCCCAATGCCTTGCTTTTGGCGGGTGAGTGTTTTCGCGCAGTGCAGGCGATCGGTTATCCAGAATGTCGTATTATTTTAGGGCAAACGGTGGTGTATCTGGCCACATCGGCCAAGAGTAACAGTACTTATAATGCCATCAATGCGGCGCTGGTTTTGGCAGAAAAAACGGCACATTTACCCGTACCATTGCATTTGCGCAATGCTCCAACCGAGTTTTTAAAGGGGCAGGGTCATGCCAGTGGTTATTTATATGCGCATGATTATCCTAAACATTTTGTTAGACAGGCATTCCTACCGCCGGAAATAGCGGATACTGTCCTTTACAAGGCAGCCGATAATGTCCATGAGCAACGAACGGCGCAGGTGCAGCAGGAACGTTGGGGCAGAACATAAGCGGGTGTTAACCGTTTGCCGAATGCAGATATACTGTTTTAGCTTGTAGCGCTGTCCGTCCTTCGGACTGCTGTTGTTGCTGGTTTAAATCAAGCATTGCAGTAGGGGGATAGAGGGTTCACCGAGTAAGCGCATACATATATGGGGTTGTCATGTCGAAGCCGTTTTTAAAATGGGCGGGTGGTAAAGCAAAACTTGTTCCGTTCATTAAAGCATATATGCCGAATGTGACTTCAAAGCGCTTGGTTGAACCTTTTGCAGGGGGCGCTGCACTTACATTGGCTTTAGATTTTGAATGTTATCTGCTTAATGACATAAACCGTGATCTCATTAACGTTTACCAGTTACTAAAAGATGAAAAGGTTAGTTTTGTAGACTATTGCCACTCATTCTTTACACCTGAATTTAATGAAGAATTAAAATTTTATGAGCTTCGAGAACGCTTTAATCATACACAAGATGATAACGAGAAGGCGGCTTTATTTGTTTATTTAAATCGTCATGGCTTTAACGGGCTTTGTCGTTATAATAGTAAGGGAGGCTTTAACGTACCTTTTGGTCGATACATAACCCCTTATTTTCCCAGAGTGGAAATGATTAATTTTATTGAAAAATCGAATAGAATTGAATTAATAAATGGTGAATTTGAGACTATTTTTAATAGAATTACTCCAGATGACTTAATATATTGTGATCCACCCTATGTGCCTTTAAGTGATACCTCCTACTTTACCTCTTATGCACAGAATGGCTTTACTGCTACTGCTCATGAACGCTTAGCACAGCTAGCAGAGCAACGTGCCGGTATGACCCGAGGTATCATGGTCTCTAATCATGATACTGATTTTACTCGGAGTATCTATCAAGCGGCGGATATTAAAACCATTGAAGTGCAACGTAACATCGCAGCCAAAGGTACAAGCAGAACAAAAGCTAAAGAAATTCTAGCCATTTTTAAATAAGGGAAACTATGGAACGTAAAGAAGCCATTGAGAAACTGCAAACTTTGATTGGTAGAGATTTACATGAGTTGGCCATTGAGCACGGTATTACTGTAGTAACGGCAGGAGGCAGCTTCAATAAAGGTTGGGCAGGTCATGTGATTGAGCGCTTTTTAGAGCTGCCATTAAACTCTGCACAGTCGCCCAATTTCGGTTCATGGGAATTAAAATCAATCCCCTTAAAACAATTAAAAAGTGGTCAGCTGGCTTTTAAAGAGACTATGGCTATAACCATGATTGACCCTGTCAATGTATGCCAAAAAGAATTTGAAGAGAGTCATTTATTGTCTAAGCTAAGAAAGGCCGTAGTAGTGGCTCGAACGGTTGGCACAGTCTATCATCACCCAACCTTTATCTATGATGTTATTGAGTTTGATTTAGATGAAGGCTCAGCATTATATGAAGGGGTCAAGGCCGATTATAATTTAGTACGTGATACATTATTGGACCCAACTGAAGGTTTTAATACCTTGACAGGAAAAATGGGGGTTTATATCCAGCCTAGAACCAAAGGTGCCGGACATGGTTCCACTTCACGAGCATTTTATGCACGTCCCTTATTCCTTAAACAGTTTATTCGGTTAACATCAATAACCTAAACCTAGAGCTAGGTTTCCCTCCAGAAAATCTTGCTCAGTTTTCTAAAAGATTGCGAGTTATAGCATGTAAGTAAGGGACACCAAATACGAGCAAGAACAGCCAAGGGCGCTTAAAATTTAGATTGTAACCACGATAAAATGCGGTTTGCATCGCCCGAACGGCCCTGTGAAGTGTCTGCGCCCATCAAAACGATAACGGCCGGACGTTGATTAACCTGTGCCTGCATCACCAAACAGCGACCTGCCTCACTGATAAAACCGGTTTTAGACAGCCCGATATTCCAATAACCATCGCGTACCAAAGCATTGGTATTGGCAACGCTTAAAATACGGTTGCCCAGGTCAAAATCATACGATTGTTGCGTGGTAAATTGACGAATCACCCCATAGCCATAAGCCGCATTGACCATTTTGGCTAAATCGCGTGGTGAAGCCACATTGCGTGAGTCTAAGCCAGTTGGGTCACCGAAAAAAGCACTGGTCATGCCGAGCGAACGTGCCTTGGCATTCATCGCGCGCATAAATGCCGAAATACCGCCCGGATAAGTGCGCGCCAACGCTTTAGCCGCCGGATTTTCCGATTTCATTAAGGCAATGAGCATCACTTCGGCACGGTTTAAGGTATCGCCGACTTTTAAATGTGAACTGGCGCGTTTGGGTCCGACAAAATCTTCAGGTTCAAACGTGATTTTTTCAGCCATGTCCAACCGTGCATCGGCAGTTACCATAGCAGTCATGAGTTTGGTAATGGACGCTATGGGCACAGCAGTATCGCCATGTTTGTCAAACAAAACCTTGCCGTCACGCGGGTCCATGACCAGTGCGGCACGAGCGGTTAAATCCAGCGCATCTTCAAAGCGGTTAAGCGTTTGATGGGCAATTTCGCGCCCGGTATCCGTCAAGCGATCAACCACGCCCCCAATCCCGGAACGACGTACCTGAATCGTAACCGGCTCTACTGAATCGGGGTCGTCTTCCATCATTTCGCGCGCCTGCGAATCGTTGGGCCGTACGTAACTGTTAGAATACGTGCTTTGTGCAGTTCCATTATCTACCCGACTGCCCCAAGTTAATTGTGCAGACCCGGCTTGCCCTTCAGACACGGTTAAAGCAGCATGTGCCGATGAAAATGCAAGCAGGTTTAAACTAAGAACAAGTGCAGTTAAAGAACGAGGGTGTAGAGTCATAGCAGCATCCTGCAAAGAGTGTTAACATGATTTAAGAAAGCCTCACGACGCGGCTCCATTGTACGATTTACAAAATGAACGTTGAATAAATAGGCAAAATGGAACCCTGGGCGACGCTGAGGCGGTCAGGCCATTTCTCTTTGATAAGGACGGGAAACGGGCTGAGCATGAAAAAACGGGTCTTAGCATCGCAAATTAACCCCTATGGAAGCAAGGGTTTTGTTACGTTTGCTCACAAAAAAGCCGATATACTGGGCCAAGGGGCGCTTTTACAGTGGGAGAATAGCACAAAATGACGATTAACGTGATGGTGGTTGATGACCATGAATTGGTACGTACGGGTATTTCACGTTTATTGGCCGATACCCCCGACCTTAAAGTCAGTGCACAGGCAGAGTCCGGCGAGCAGGCCCTTCAGTTGGCGCGCGAACAAGTACCCGATGTCGTGTTGCTTGACGTCAATATGCCGGGTATTGGCGGTATTGAAACGACCCGACGCTTACTGCATATTTCGCCGAATATTCGCGTATTGGTGGTCAGTGGGCTGGCAGAAGAACCCTACCCCTCAATGATTTTAAAAGCGGGTGCACGGGGTTATATCACCAAAGGCGCACCGCCTGAAGAAATGATTTTGGCAATACGTAAAGTGATGGAAGGCCGAAAATATTACAGCGCCGATATTGCCGAACAACTCGCTTCTAGTTATGTCTCTGAGCAAAAACAGTCGCCGTTTGATTTATTGTCCGACCGTGAGCGGCAAGTAGCATTAATGGTTGCCAGTTGTAATAGTGCGCAGCAGATTGCCGACCAATTATTCGTCAGTGTTAAAACGGTTAACACCTATCGTTATCGCATTTTTGAAAAACTTAATATCGACAGTGACGTTAAACTTACCCATTTAGCCATGCGTTATGGCTTAATTCAACAGGATTATATCTCACCGCCTGAGCACTAGATGGATATGATGAAAAACCCATGTTCATGTCATTTATACTCAATGAGTTTTGTAACGTATAGAACACGATAAAACGCACAACAATTTACATGAGTATGAGGTCTTAAAGAAGCGGTTCTTGGGTGATTTAATGAGTAATCAAGCATGAATGAAAGTCGTGATCCGCGCTTAACCTTAAATGATTGGGGAGTATATCCGGCGGTTTCCTATTATCCGCAAATGACGCAGCGTTTGGGCATGATTTACGCAGGTTATCGCATTATTTTGCCGGTATTGCTGTTTATTTTATTCTTTGTAACGCGCAGTAATCCCATTATTGGAGGAAATTCGCCATTTATTTATTTGGGCACCTTGATAATTCACGAACTTCTGGCCCTGATTTGCTTTTATATTTTTAAAAAATGGCCGGTTTATTTAAACTTACAATTAATTTTTATGCTGTGCATCGATATCGGTAGTTTATCGATTTTACTCTATACCAACGATGGCCCAAGTCTGCAAATTTCCATGCTATATCTGGTGGTGGTCGCTGCGGCCAATATCGTGTTACCGCCAACGCTTGGGCTGTCGGTGGCGTTATTTGCGGTCATCACCGTCATTTGGCAGCAGTTTTATACCTCACTCTTGCATAGTGCCGATACGCGTAGCATCAGTAGCGCGCTGTTATTGTCGCTCAGTTTTTTAGGGGTGTCGCTGTTAACCCGGCAAACGGCGCGGCGTTTGCATGATGTGGAAAAAGTGGCGGCTGAACAAGCCCAGCAAATGCGCCAGTTACAAATGATTAATGAGCAAATTATTGAGCGCATGCAGGCCGGGGCGCTGGTGGTGAATGCGCAAGGCACGCTGCTACTGTCTAATCTGGCCGCGCAACAGATGCTGGGCCGGGTCATTCATACGGGCGAGTCTTTGGCACAGCATTTTACGGCGCTACAACAAATTTTAGATGATTATTGGTCACAAAAAACGCCAGTCGCCAATGAAATCGCTGCGGATCCTCAATATTTAAGGCCAACGCTTGGCGTACAGTTGACCACCTTAAATCAACCCAATTTGCCCCCACTGACCTTGATTTTGCTGGAAAATTTAGACCGGGTGCATCAACAGGCGCAACATATGAAACTTGCGTCATTAGGACGATTGACCGCCAGCATTGCTCATGAAATTCGTAATCCGTTAGCGGCCATCAGTCAGGCGACTGAATTATTGTATGACTGCCCCGATGAGGCTACTCATCATATGCTGCTTGATATGCTGGACAAGCAAACCAAGCGCGTTAACCGCATTATTGAAGATGTCTTGCAGTTGTCGCGGCGTGACCGCACCGTCCCTGAACGATTAAATTTAAATGAGTGGCTGCCTGATGTGCTCGCCGAACATTTTGATGATACGACTCCCTTTAACATACAGCTGGACAGCGATTTATGGCTACGGTTTGACCCTGACCAATTGCGGCAAGTGTTGGTAAATTTAATTCAAAATGCACTGCACCATAGCCGAAAACGATACCCGCTGCCTGTCATTACCATTTTGGGTAAACAGGAGCAAAACCGCGTATGGCTAGACGTTATTGACCAGGGCCCTGGCATTACCGAACAAGTGCGCGCTACATTGTTCGAGCCATTTTTTACCACGGAACAACAAGGCACAGGTTTAGGATTGTATCTGGCACGGGCCTACTGTGAAGCAAACGGAGCCAAACTTTATGAGATTCCACAAATTGAAGGCGCTTGTTTTCGTATAGAAAGCACGGGTAGCGAGTAGAATTTTTAAAACGGTGGGCATAGAAAACCGGACTTAGGGTCCGATTTTTTAAGGTTCATCAGTGAGGCTATGTTTTTCAGGGATGTGTTTTCTTGGCATAGGCAGCCATAGCATCAGCAGCCACACTATTGTAGCTGTCACAGCTGACCAGACCTTTAGTAGGGTCTAGATTCATTCTATAGGTGGGGTTGACACCGTCACTGTAATCAGCTTCATACGTCAAACCGTTATAGATGATTGCGGCATGATAATCGCCATCTTGGTCGGTAAAATGCACGGCTGGTAAGTCGTCATTGGCCCCGACATTTTCATATACAATGTTATTGGCCTTTAGCGGCTTGCCGTCATTTCCCATAATATTGGCGGTGGTGGTTTGTTGCGTAACCCAGTCTTTGAGAGCGATGGCTTTTTCGTTGCCTTGGGCATAAAAATAATAGTTGGCCTGATCGTCGGTGCCACTTAAGTTATAACAAATTGAACCGCTCGGGAATGTAAAACCGTTAAATACCGAATAAAGGCCTAAAATGTCAAGGTCTGTTAATATGCCGGTTTTGCCTGAGCCATGTTGACCTAATCCTTCGATAAGGTAAGGTGAGACAGTTAGAGTGGTGGTCAGAGTACTGTTAGGATGCATGAACTGAAACTGATGATCATTTAGAATTTTAAGACTGCCTGCAATGGCGCTGCCGACCGTATTATCCTTTTGAATGCTTAATAGATGGTGGCCCGCATAATAAGCCATATTCTGTGTTTTAGTTAGATAATCGGTATAGGGTTGCGTACCAAATACAGTCGTATTCATTTCGTTTAGGGCGCCATTACTTAAAGTATAGTCCGTGCGGCCTAAAGCATCGCTAGTCGGTTGGCCTACCCCTGACGAAACGGAATATCGTTCAAATTCTGAAAACTTGAAAAGCCCATTTTGAATGGGGGTCGTGAGCGTGATTGGGCCTGTGGTCGAGGTAGAAGGCGCAGGAATGACCGGGACACTGGTTCCATTCGAGGAACTTGGAACAGTGGGCGCAACAGGCACTGTGGGAGTAGTTGGCGTTGTCGAAGTGGCTGGCATTGTGGGGTTACTGGGTGTTGTCGGAGTTGCAGGGGTGCTTAAAGTGCTCGAGCTAGTAATGACGGGACTAGTGCTGTCACCGCCACAGGCTGTTAATGCCATTACCATCATACCTAGCATAGCAGCCAGTGTTGTTTTTTGAAAAATTACTTTAGTTTTCCTAAAAATATTGTTAAATCTTACTATAATAAATTTTATAAAAAATGGCAAATTTGTGAAAAGTTATGCTCAAAACATTTTTTCCTAAATCAATTTCCTTACGTTGCTGTCTTTAAAATCTCCACAATGACTATTGTTTAATCAGACACTCAGGTATAGTCTTCTGTAGGTTAAAACAGCCTAAAAACTGCTTAATAAGGGCAGTGTGTGTTGACAACAGAATACAAGGAGAGTTTCTTGGGTAACATACAAAAACATCTGATTTGGTTAATCGTGGCTGTACTTGGTGCTGGTGCGATGGCCTATATTGCATTAAATCGTGGCGAAACCGTCAATGCGCTTTGGATAGTGGTGGCATCGGTTTGCACGTATTTAATTGCGTATCGTTACTATAGTTTATTTATTGCCAATAAAGTGTTGCAGCTTGATGCCACGCGCATGACTCCGGCGGTGCGTCATAATGATGGGCTCGACTTTGTGCCCACGCACAAAAATGTCTTATTCGGGCATCACTTTGCGGCAATTGCGGGGGCGGGTCCATTGGTCGGTCCGGTACTGGCGGCGCAAATGGGTTATTTACCCGGCATGCTATGGATTTTAGCCGGTGTGGTAGTGGCGGGCGCTGTACAGGATTTTATGGTACTGTGGGCGTCCACACGGCGAGACGCGCGCTCACTCGGTGATATGGTGAAATCAGAAATGGGCCCTCTTGCCGGTGGTATTGCACTGCTTGGCACGTTTATGATTATGATTATTATTTTAGCGGTTTTAGCCCTGATTGTGGTTAAAGCACTGACCGGTTCGCCCTGGGGCACGTTTACCGTCGGGGCCACCATTCCGATTGCTATTTTAATGGGCATATACGGGCGTTATCTGCGGCCCGGGCGTGTGGGTGAAATGTCCCTCATTGGTTTTGTGCTATTAATGGCTGCTATTATTGGCGGCGGTATGATTAATGCCAATGCCAGTATTGCGCCTTTATTGACCTTTGACGGCAAACAGCTCACCTGGATTTTAATCATATACGGCTTTGTGGCATCAGTGATGCCGATTTGGTTGATTTTGGCACCGCGTGATTACCTATCGACTTTTTTGAAAATTGGTACGATTATTGGTTTGGCCATCGGTATTGCGTTTGTAGCCCCTGATTTAAAAATGCCAGCTATGACCCATTTTATCGATGGTACTGGCCCTGTATGGGCTGGCGGCCTGTTTCCGTTTCTATTTATTACCATTGCATGTGGTGCAGTGTCGGGCTTTCATGCGCTGATCTCTTCAGGCACCACGCCAAAAATGCTCGATAATGAAGCCAATGCACGTTTTATTGGCTTTGGCGGCATGTTGATGGAATCGTTTGTGGCGATTATGGCGCTGGTTGCAGCTTCAGTGATTGAACCAGGCGTATATTTTGCTATGAATAGCCCCATGGCAGCACTGGGTCCAACGGTGCAAACGGCAGCCCAAACCGTGTCAGGGTGGGGATTTAGC
>JAGLBJ010000023.1 GCA_018260315.1 Moraxellaceae bacterium
TATGCCGACCAGCAGGCTGAACAAAACGCCTTACAAGCCACGCCGTATACGGGCACTCAATCCCAGGACGAACATAAAATCGCCCAGCCTGTGACCCGTTTAACTGAGCAGTTGCCGAGTGCCGATGCGCAAACGGTTGAGCAGGGCATGGAAGAAATGAGCGAGAAATTTAAAGCCGAAGGAAGCCGCGTTTATCGTGAGTTATAAACATTTAAGGTGTTAACGGTGTGTTTTTAAAGGTCTAGCTTAACAAGATGATTTAAGCCTCTAGGTTTAGGTCATCTGCTGGTCTATAACTATAAATGAACCGATTCTAAAAAATACTTGTACACTTTATGAAACAATTGTCATAACGCTGTCATAAAAACAAATTAAGCTTACCCAGAATTCAAATCCTGTTCGTTTAATGTCGTTATTTTTCTTTACCATTTTTGCTGTTTTTTTTGATTGGAGCTTTTTATGATTAAGCCTCTTGTTCGTGTTTTGGCTTTGGCAGTTGGTATTACCAGCGGTTTTGCGGCCCACGCTAAAGTAGATGCTGCTATTCCAGGTTACACCAAAGGTGCTGGCGTATCAGGTAACTTATCCAGTGTTGGTTCTGACACGTTGGCTAACTTAATGACCTTCTGGTCGGAAAACTATAAAAAATTATATCCAAATGTCAACATGCAAATTCAGGCGGCTGGTTCTTCTACTGCGCCACCTGCATTGACTCAAGGGACTTCAAACTTTGGTCCCATGTCACGTTCAATGAAAGATGAAGAAGTTCAGGCATTTGAGAAAAAATATGGCTACAAACCGACTGCCGTTCCTGTTGCAGTCGATGCCTTGGCAGTATTTGTGCATAAAGATAACCCTGTTAAAGGTTTGTCAATGCCTTTGGTTGATGCGATTTTTTCGGGTACCTTAAAATGTGGTTATCCTAAGGCAGCGACCACTTGGGGTGATGCCGGTTTAAGCGGTCCATGGGCTGCTCGTAAAATCGACCTGTATGGCCGTAACTCGGTATCAGGCACCTATGGCTATTTTAAAGAACACGCGTTATGTAAAGGTGACTTTAAGCCGGGTGTTAAAGAGCAACCGGGTTCGGCTGCTGTGGTTCAGGCTATTGCAACTAACATTAACGGCATTGGTTACTCGGGTATTGGTTATTTGGTCTCTGGCGTACGTGCAGTACCGTTAAAAAATGCGAGCGGCCAATTTGTAGCCCCGACCGAAAAAACGGCGTTAGATGGTACTTATCCGTTAGCCCGTTATTTATACATTTATGTTAACAAAAAACCGGGTCAGGCGTTACCACCGGCACAAGCTGAATTCTTAAAAATGGTACTGTCGCAAGAAGGCCAGCAAATTGTAGAAAAAGATGGATTTGTTCCATTACCAGCGGCTCAAGTTAAATCGATTCGTGCCAAATTAGGCCTATAATTTCGCGGTAAGAAGAACAGGGGCTTGGTTGCTCCTGTTTTTTTATGGGTGATGCAATGTCAACCCACATTCGTATTTACATAATGAACAATGTTACGTGCTTTTTAAGCATGGGGAATCTTCTATGGGGAAAACGATGCCGGTTCAACCTTCACCGCCTGTTCAACCCGTCACCCTGTCGAAACACGAGCAGGCCATGGCGGACTTGGACCGGCGACGCCATTTAAAGGACCGCTTAGCTAATGCACTGATTGCAGGCGGCGGCATTTTTGTTTTGGTGGCTATTTTGGCCATTTTTGTGTATTTAGTCAGCGAAAGTTGGCCTTTATTTAAACCAAGTCATATCGAAAAAGCGCAAGCCTATCAAACCACGACGCAACAAGTGGGGTCAGGTTTTGTTGAGCTCGAAGAATTTAATCAGTCGGGTATGCGTTTAAGTCCTGCCGGTCAAATTCAGATCTTTAATGTTGCCGATGGTAAAACCCTGCAAACGATACCGGTTAATATTCCGACTGGAGTTACTATTACGCATGTTCAGCGCAGCGGCATCATGCAGGGCTTAATTGGTCTTGGATTATCCAATGGTCAGTTAATTGTCATCAAACCAAGCTTTGCGGCCCAAGGCTTAGGCGCTGACCGTAAGACCACGGCTACCATTAATTATCCCTATGGCGAAGCGCCTTTAACGGTCGATGATCAAAAATTACCCTTACGTCTGTTTGATTTACGCGATGATGAAGGCGCATTACAGGTGCTGACGGTTGCCAATGGACAATTGCAATGGCAACGTTACGCTAAAGCGGGTGCCAATGCAGAGGGTGCCCTAGGTGGCGGATTAGCCCTCGATGCCGACATGGGTGGCGATGCCGCTGTCGCTACAACAACCGCGCTAGTGCGTCAGACCAATGTAGGTTTTCCGGTGTCTGATATCAATAGCATAAAATCGGTGCATATTGGCCAAGGCGGACGCTGGTTATTTGCAGTCAATCAAAATGGCACGGTAGATATTTTCAATAACACGGATACTGGTTTGGTGAAATACGACCAGGTGCGTGTTGACCAAGATGGCGCTATTACAGCCACAGCCATGTTACAAGGTGAAATTTCGTTATTGTTGGGCACGGATAAAGGCAAAGTTGACCAATGGTTCTTGGTTCGTGGTACCGATGCCAAACAACACATGACCTTAACCAAAATTCGTAGCTTTGACGTGGGCAACAGTCCTATTACCGTTATTCAGCCAGAATCGCGCCGTAAAGGCTTTATGGCCGGTGACCAGGCAGGCAACGTCGGTTATTTTTATACCACGTCTGAACGTAACTTGGGCACCGCCCATGTGTCAGATGCGCCCATTACTGCATTAACCATGTCAACCCATAGTGAAGGCATGCTGGTCGATAGCGCCAAAGGCAGTAGTTTTTGGGCAGTTGATGCCAAACACCCTGAAGTGTCCTGGGGTTCGTTGTGGGGCAAGGTTTGGTATGAATCGTATCAAAAGCCTGATTATGTCTGGCAGTCGACTTCGGGTAACGTCGATTTTGAATCTAAAATGTCCTTGGTGCCGTTAACGTTTGGTACGATTAAAGCTGCGTTTTGGGCGATGCTGTTGGCGGCACCGTTAGCCATTGCCGGAGCGATGTATACGGCAGCCTTTATGTCGGCTTCGCTACGGACCAAAATTAAACCTGCTATTGAATTAATGCAGGCTTTACCCACGGTTATTTTAGGCTTTTTGGCCGGTTTATGGCTTGCGCCGTTGGTCACCAAATATCTGCCCGCGATTTTTAGCGTATTGGTCATTGTTCCGATCGTTATTTTTGTTGTCGGGTTTTTATGGATGCAAATGCCTCTTGAAAAACGGAACCGTTTGCCGCAAGGTATTGCGCCGCTTGTGTTAATTTTACCGATTGTGTTGGCGGTAACTGCAGCTTTTATGTTGTCGCAACCGTTTGAACATGCCGTGTTTGCCAACTATGATGGTTCTATGCTGAGCTGGCTGCATGCCAAAGGGATTGATTATCAGTCACAAAATGCGCTTATTGTCGGCCTGATTATGGGCTTTGCGGTTATCGCGCCGATTTTCTCTATCTCTGAAGATGCCCTGTTTGCGGTGCCGCGTCACTTGGTCAACGGTTCGTTAGCTTTAGGGGCAACGCCCTGGCAAACCTTGATGACCGTGATTTTACCGACCGCATCACCGGGTATTTTCTCTGCTGTTATGATTGGTTTTGGTCGCGCTGTGGGTGAAACCATGATTGTGTTGATGGCGACCGGTAATACCCCAATTATGGATTTAAGTCTGTTTGATGGAATGCGAACTCTGTCAGCTAACGTCGCCGTGGAAATGGGTGAGGCTGAAGTGGGTTCGACGCATTTTAGGGTATTGTTTTTATCTGCTTTGGTACTGTTTATCATGACGTTTGTTTTAAATACCATTGCTGAATTGGTTCGCGCTCGTTTACGCAAAAAATTTGGCTCACTGTGAGGAAATCGGCATGAATTTAAAACAATATATGCGGACTGGTGAAGCTTATGTTTGGCTTAATGCGGGCGCTGTCACCATTTGTTTATTGATGATTCTGGGCATTATGGGCCTGATTGCGGTGCGCGGCCTAAGTCATTTTTGGCCGGCTAATATCATGCAATTACAGTATGCTCCCGATGGCACCCCTAAAACCATTGTAGGCGAATTGTACGATACCAAAACAGACCCCGTATCACGTTTAACCGAGGCGGGTATGCCGGTGCCTAAAACGGCAAAACCGACTGATAATATTGATCGCTGGTCGATTAAGCAGGGGAATAAAGACGTTGGCGGGCAAGATTTTACCTGGGTCACTGAGCCATTTGTGCATCATATCGAGTATCCGGCGGATTTGATTAAACTGGAACGCTTGGAATATGGCAATTTTTATGGACGTCTTGCCAATGTACAAATCGATGGCAAAACCTTAACCGGACCCACGGCGTATGATGCGCTGGTTAATGGCGTTGCGCATACCAATGATTTACATGCGCAAATTAAGGCGTTAGAGACCGGTAAAATTGGCTCAATCAACTATGATTTGGAAAAATTACGGTTAGAAGAGCGTCGTTTACAGCTTAAGAATAAACTGTCAACGGCCGAACAAGAGCGTATTAATAAGCAACGTGAAACGTTAAACACTGAGTTCGCGGCTGAAAAAGTAAAGCTTGATGCGTTAAACGCTAAACTTAATAACGAGCAAGCAACCTTTACCACGGCTGACGGCACGCAAAAAACGTTAGGTCTTGGGCAAATTTTGGAAGTATCGCGACCAAACAGTATGTCGGTTGTCGATAAACTGGGTGCTTATGTTACCAATATTTGGCATTTTTTAAGCCGCTATCCACGTGAAGCCAACACCGAAGGAGGCGTATTTCCGGCGATTTTCGGTACGGTTCTAATGGTTCTTTTAATGACTGTCGTGGTGACACCACTTGGTGTAGTAGCGGCTGTTTACCTGCGTGAATATGCCAAACAAGGCACTGTAACCCAAATTATCCGGATTGCGGTCAATAACCTGGCAGGTGTTCCGTCCATCGTTTACGGTGTTTTTGGTTTAGGCTTTTTTGTGTATGTCGTGGGCGGCAGTATCGATAAAATCTTTTATCCTGAAGCAGCACCGCAACCCGTGTTCGGTACACCGGGCCTATTATGGTCAGCGATTACCCTGGCTTTACTCACCTTGCCGGTGGTGATTGTATCGACTGAAGAGGGGTTGTCACGCATTCCACGGTCGCTTAAGGAAGGTTCGCTTGCGCTGGGTTCGACTAAAGCCGAAACGCTCTGGCGTATTGTGTTGCCAATGGCCGCGCCGTCGATTATGACCGGTATGATTTTGGCCATTGCGCGTGCAGCCGGTGAAGTGGCCCCTTTAATGTTGGTGGGTGTGGTAAAATTGGCCCCCACTCTACCGCTAGATGGAAACGCGCCGTTCTTGCATATGGACCGTAAATTTATGCACCTAGGCTTTCACATTTATGATGTGGGCTTTCAAAGTCCTAACGTTGAAGCTGCCCGTCCATTAGTATATGCCACCGCATTATTACTAGTTTTGGTTGTGGCAATTTTAAATTTATCGGCCATTGCGTTACGTAATAAATTACGGGAACGTTATAAGGCGCTTGAGAACTAATTTTACGAGAACGCGTATTAAATCTTAGGCTTATGGCGTAATCGGCTAAGGGCAGTAGTGCTGCTCTTGCCTTGCATAAGCCCTCTTTTTTTTGTGAGGATATCGCATGACTATCGAAACCTTTACCCCCGTTGCCGAAGCAGCAACGTCATCGGCGCCTCAAAGGGCCGCAGTGAATAAACCCAATGTATCGACTCATATGCCCAATGCCGGCCAGCCGCTGCGCGATATGGGGACTGAAGATATTTGTATTCGCACGCATGATTTAGACTTATTTTATGGTCAAAAACAGGCCCTTTATAAAATCAATATGGACATTCCGCGTAAACGGGTGACCGCTTTTATTGGCCCGTCAGGCTGTGGTAAATCGACTTTATTGCGCACCTTTAACCGCATGAATGACTTGGTTGATGGTTGCCGCATAAATGGCCAAATTGTGATGGACGGGACCGATATTTTTGACCGCAGCGTTGATATCACCAGTTTGCGTCGTCGAGTGGGCATGGTGTTTCAAAAACCCAATCCATTTCCCAAATCTATTTATGAAAATGTTTGTTATGGTTTACGTTTAAAAGGGATTAACAATAAAGCGGTTTTAGATGAAGCCGTTGAGCGGTCGCTGCGTGGTTCAGCATTGTGGGACGAAGTTAAAGACCGACTAAATGAATCGGCGCTTGGCATGTCTGGGGGACAGCAGCAACGTTTGGTCATTGCGCGCGCCATTGCCATTGAGCCTGAAGTGTTATTGCTTGATGAGCCTTGTTCGGCGCTCGACCCTATTTCGACCTTAAAAGTGGAAGAATTGATTCATCAGCTTAAAGAACAATATACCATTTTGATTGTGACGCATAACATGCAACAAGCTGCACGGGTATCCGATTATACAGCCTTTATGTACTTGGGAAAATTGATTGAACATACCGACACCAATCAGATTTTCACCAATCCACAGCAAAAACAAACCGAAGATTATATTACCGGTCGTTATGGTTAATAGTACTTTGCTCATGCTTTAAGCGCCTTATCTGCTGGTTTTTTAGGCGGAGGCGTCTTTAACGGCGCCTTGTTTATCGCTTGTTTTGAGCTTTAAATGGGTGCACCCATTACAGTAGCGGCTATGCTAGGTGATGCATTTTAAAAAAGCCTAGAGCCTGTTTTTTAAGGGTCTAAAGGCGAATGTTTGGTTGTGTTAGACTGTTGATATTTCCTGAAATTTTAGTATGTCAAAACCTAAAAGGATTCAACCATGCAAACTCAACAAAATGATTTTAAACATCATATTTCACAACGTTACAATGAAGAATTAGAAGAAGTCCGTACACGATTTTTGAGCATGGGCGGCTTGGTTGAGCTTCAAGTGGAAGACGCGCTGCATGCTTTGCTGGATTTAGACAGTGTTAAGGCAGTTGCCGTCCAAGAAAAAGATATTTTGGTTAATCAAAAAGAAATTGAAATTGATGCTGAACTGGTGCGTATTCTGGCGTTACGGCAACCTGCCGCAAGTGATTTGCGCATGGTGATGGCGGTTAGCAAGTCGATTACCGACCTAGAACGCATTGGCGATGAAGCGGTTAAAGTGGGGCGCATGGCCGAAGATTTAACGCGCGAAGGCGAATCGCCCCGAGGTTATATGGAGGTTCGGCATATCGGTGCGCAAGTACGCTTAATGCTGCGTGATGCACTCGATGCCTTTGCGCGGCTAGACATCGAGCAAGCCTTAACTGTCATTCAGGCTGATGCGGATATCGATTTAGAATATCAATCGGCGATGCGTACCTTAATGACTTATATGATGGAAGACCCGCGCTATATGACCCGTGTGTTAAATGTGCTGTGGGTGTTGCGTGCGTTAGAGCGGATTGGCGACCATGCACGTAATATTTGTGAGCAGATTATTTATATGGTCAATGGCGCAGATATACGCCATACCAATATCGCCCACATTGAATATAGTTTATTAAAGCAACGCCCTTCATCACAAAGTGACCGAAAAGAGACATAAAGTGACAAAAAATGGCATGCTACAACAGCCATAGCAAGGTTCATGCACTAGAGGAGCGATGAACCGATTTTAAGGCTGTTCTTAGACGATGTTGACTCCCGTTATATTTTAAAGCATTGATTTTAAAGCATTAATGCATAGATTTCCTTAAAAATCAACGAACATTAAATTAAAATCAGCACAGCCTAGGTGGTTAACCTGCTTAAAACCAGGTGATCGTCAAAATTAATTTCGCTAAAAAAATAGTTTAATTGTGCAGCTTTAAAGGATAAAAAACCTATTAAATGGCCAAACAGATATTTTAAGTCTGATTGGCCTAATTTTTGCAAACTATCCGATAAGTGGCATAACCTATGAAATGAGTTTAGACCTTTTCAAGGTTAAGCGTTCGCTGGTGGTGTCCAGCCTTCAGCCTGTTCGACGGTTTGTCCACTTAAAAATTTTTGACGTTGTTCAGCCAAAAATTGTTTGGTGGCAGGCTCCATAACGTTTAAGCGTTTTTCGTTAATGAGTAAGGTTTGATGTTTAAGCCATTCTTGCCAGGCCTGTTTAGATATTTGTTCAAAAATGCGCTGACCTTCAGAACCGGGAAATGGGGCAAATTCAAGGCCTTCCAGTTCAGTTTGATATTTTTGGCAAAAGACGAGACGGGTCATGGTTACTCTCCGGTGGCTAGGCTTAAACGACTGCGAGCGCGCCCAATGGCCGCGCTAACTTGAAGCGGGGCAGTTCCCCCAAAGTGATTGCGGGCATTAACAGAGCCTTCAAGCGTTAGAATACTATAAACATCGGGCTCAATTAAGCGTGAAAATTGTTGTAAATCGGGCAGCGTCAGTTCAGATAAATCGAGATTTTTTTGAACTCCTAAGGCAACTGCTTTACCGACGACTTCGTGGGCATCTCTAAAGGGTAAGCCTTTTTTAACCAAGTAGTCGGCTAAATCGGTTGCAGTGGAAAAGCCTTTAAAGGCTGCGGTGCGTAAGGTGTCAGTTTCAGGAATAAGCGCTGGAATCATATCGGCAAAGGCTACCAAGCAGCCTTGCACGGTATCAATGGCATCAAACAAAGGCTCCTTATCTTCTTGATTATCTTTATTATAAGCCAGGGGTTGAGCTTTCATCAGGGTTAGGAGGCTGATTAAATCGCCAAAAACCCGGCCACTTTTACCGCGCACCAGTTCGGGGACATCGGGGTTTTTCTTTTGCGGCATAATTGAAGACCCCGTGCAAAACCGGTCAGGAATATGTACAAAGCGAAACTGGGAAGAGGTCCATAAAATAAGCTCTTCACTCATACGCGATAAATGCATCATGATCAGTGAGGCGGCGGCACAGAATTCGATGGCAAAATCACGGTCAGAAACGGCATCTAGCGAGTTTTCGGCGACTGATTCAAAGCCTAATAATTGAGCAGTAAGCTGGCGATTAATGGGGTAAGTGGTGCCCGCTAAGGCAGCAGCACCTAAAGGCAGGCAGTTGGTGCGTCTACGACAATCAATAAGACGTTCGGTATCACGGTACAGCATTTCAAACCATGCCAGTACATGATGACCAAAGGTGACGGGCTGGGCACTTTGTAGATGGGTAAACCCGGGCATGATGGTGTCAGTGTGGGCTTCTGCGAGCGCTAAAATGCCGTGCTGTAAGCGGTTTAAAAGTTTTAAAATATGGTCGATACTGTCGCGCACGTACAGGCGAATGTCGGTCGCTACTTGGTCATTACGACTGCGGCCGGTATGTAGTTTTTTACCGGTTTGCCCGATGCGGGCGGTTAGGGCAGATTCAATGTTCATATGCACATCTTCAAGTGCGATTTGCCATTGAAAATTGCCTTGTTCTATGTCCTTTAAAATGCCGGTTAAACCGGAAATAATGGCATCTCGTTCGGAATCGGTCAGTACACCAACGCTGGCGAGCATGGTAGCGTGGGCTATGGACCCTTGAATATCCTGGGCATACATACGTTTATCAAATTGTACCGATGCGGTAAATTCGGCTACAAAAGCGTTAGTCGCTTCGGTAAAGCGCCCACCCCACATATTGGAAGTAGCTTTTGCGGGTTGAGAATTGGCGTTATGATTTGTTAGGTCGGAAGGTTGCGTGGTCATAGAAAGCTCAACGGGAACAAAAATAAGTGCAGTATAGCAAACTCATAACGTAACTGGCTGAAATTGAGTGCATAAGTTAATGAGAACTAGACACATAGGGTATTAGCCGGGTTTATTATGTATTTGATCCGTATATTTTTTATAATGCTTTGTAAAGCAGGTGTAATATAAAGTGGCTTATAATGCCCGTTTTGGGCATGGTGCTTTTAAAGGGTGTAGTGGGGAATTTTGAGTAAATTTTTATGCAAAAACGCTGTTTAAATGGGTATGCTACAGGTATCATACACTGAACAAGCGCACTAAAATAGGTAGTAATGCCATACGCTGTTTGAAGTGTCGGCGTCTAATTTTACTATAAGTCTTAGCCAGATTATCTGGACTGATCATGTGGTTTTTATGTAATGATTAAACGGTATAAACAAAGGGAGCAAATCATTTTAGAAACGGTAGGGATATGAGTTTTAGATATTAAATGCATTGGCATAAACTGCATTTGGGGCTTATGCCTACTCGCTATTTTAGTTTTAAATGGGTGATTAAATGGAAAACATAACCGGCATCAATCAAGGTTTGGCAATGACTGGAGAGGCACAATGAATGTATTAGTATGCGATGATGAAAATACCTCTTTGGAAATGTTGAGCCGTATGGTCACGATTATTGGGCATACAGTGGTTGCCAAGGCTAAAAATGGCCGTGAAGCACTCGATATGGTCAACGAATTTAAGCCGGACGTCTGCTTGCTTGATGTGCGTATGCCGGAAATGGATGGGATAGCCTGCGCCGAAGCCCTCAGCCATCTTGACCATCCACCGGCTGTTATTTTTGTGACCGGATTTGATGAGCATGCCATGGATGCGTTTCGCGCGCAAGCCATTGGGTATTTAATTAAACCTGCTAAACCCACTGATTTAATGACTGCGTTGCTGCGAGCACAACGTTTAAATGCGGCTCAAATGACGCAATTGCGCGTTATGGACAATGCCACTAAGCCTAAAGAAACACGTCGTCATATTGCAGCGCGCACCCATCGTGGGGTTGAATTAATTGCCATAGAAAGTATTTACTATTTTTTAGCTGACCAAAAATATGTAACGGTGCGTCATGCCGGTGGTCAAGTGTTAATTGATGAAACGCTTAAAGATTTAGAGGCTGAATTTGGGGATTCGTTTGTGCGTATTCATCGGAACGCTTTACTGTCAGTTCAGCATCTAGAAGGTTTAGAAGCCATGAATACCGGCCAATACCAAGTGCGTTTTCGGGGAATTCCGGACCAATTAGCAGTCAGTCGGCGCCATTTACCTGAATTGCGTAAAAAAATGAATGTCATGTAAAATCATATGAACAGTTTGGTTCAGAAGGTTTTACTCTAGCGTGAAATATTCGGAAAACCGGTTGTAACGCCGGTTTTTTTATGCCTAAACATGCACACTCTAGAAACGTTCTAACTTCAACGCCTAAATTCGTTATACTGCACGCTTGCTATAGATGGATGGTCTGCCGTGAACCTGATTGATTTTATTTTACATGTCGATAAGCATTTAGCCGATTTTGTTGCCCAATATGGCCTGTGGATTTATGGCTTATTATTTTTAATCGTTTTTATAGAAACCGGCTTGGTCGTTATGCCTTTATTGCCCGGGGATAGCCTTTTGTTTGCAGCCGGAATGCTAGCAGCTGTGGGGCAATTAAACCCTTGGCTATTAACGGGTTTACTGATTACAGCGGCAGTCCTTGGCGATAACTGTAACTATTGGATTGGACGGCGTATAGGGCGGCGAGCGTTTAGCAATCAAAGTCGATTGCTCAATATAAACCATTTACATAAAGCGGAGGCGTTTTTTGTGCGGCATGGCGGCAAAGCCTTAGTGATTGGTCGTTTTATGCCGATTGTGCGTACCTTTACACCGTTTGTTGCAGGTGTTGGTACTATGCCTTACCGGCACTTTTTATTATGCAGTGTACTCGGTGGCGCACTATGGGTAACTACTTTTGTGTGGATGGGCTATTTATTGGGTAATATTCCTTTTGTCAAGCAACACTTTACCTTAATTGGTTTAATTATTGTGGTTCTTAGCATTTTACCAGCTTTGATTTCACTGCTTAAACCCAAAAACGTATAAGCCATAGTAAACCTTTTAACCATGAGCCCTTAGCTTTGATTGCTAAGAGCTTATTTTTTTAATAGTCATCTAACGGTTCTCAAGTTGACGCTGTAGCTGCTGCACATTACGTTGCATTTGTTCGGCGTTTTCACGTGCAATACGAGCGGTTGCAGCGTTATCATCATTTGTATAATTGGCTGACCCTTGATATTGTGGATGAATCGGTGCCCTATTTTCGTAAGCAGGAGGCGCTGAGCGACTGTTGGGGCCGGTTTCATCAGAATGGGCGGTTCTATAGGCTTGACGCGCTGCGGCTTCGTTGGCGGCGGCTTGTGCAGCATTGGCGGCTTCAATAGCAGCTTGACGTCTTGCTTCTGCCCGAGCTGCGGCGGCTTGCGCTATGGCAGCATCCTGTGCAGCGGCTGGGCCCGTTTGATAAGACGGCGAAGGCATGGGTATCGATGAACCTTCCATTTCTCGTTGCGTTTTAAGGGTTAAATGTCGCAATACACCCATGCGTCGCTGCGTCGCCACCACTTCACAATGTAAACGCAAGGCCTCACGCTGCGCAGGGTCGGCATCGATAGTTGAAGTTAAGCAACTAGAGGCACGATGTTTTAACCAAGCACGTTGCTCAGACAATAGCACCTGCCGAACTTCAGGCGTGGTCGCTTGCCATATGCCATTAAGTTTAGCATTGGCTAAGTCTAAGGCATTTTTTTGTGCTGCGGCAGATAACGCAGGCGCTGAAGTGTGACTCGCAGGCGGTGCAGCGGCTGGCAAGGTTTGAGGTTGTGTTCGAGCCATAGGCACTGGAACGGTAGCCGGGGCAGCAGGCATAACCGGACTTGCAGATGCCGTATTAGCTGTATTAAATGTGGGCTGAGTTATGGAACGCGTTGGCATTACAGGGGCTGTTGCAACAGGCTGGCCGGTCGCTGGATTAATCACGGGCAATGGCTGACCATCACTTCCCATGGCGGTCGCTACACCCGCTTGTGTTGTAGCGGCATGTTCAATTTGCAGGGTGTTTTTGCGTAACGCATCGATGACGCTTTGACTTAAAAAACCCAGCACGGCATCACTGCTTTTAATATCGGCGGTTAATTTACCGGTTTCATTGCCCGTTCGCAGGCTGTACTCAATATCGCGTTGAATTTTAAAGCCGTTTAGTTCTAAATCATTTAATAACGCCAACTGACTTAAATCGGATGCTCCCTGCAAACTGCGGCTTTCATTAGCTTCAGTAACTAAGGTTGCCGGTAAATCAGCATGAAGCGTTCCGGTACATTGGGCTTGGTCGCGCTGACTACTTTTTTGGGTACGAACATCAGTTAAACGAAATTTAATTTGATTGATTAAAATGCGCATACGACTCATATCCGGCGTACTGCGTCCATCTTTCATCAGGGTTTTAATCTGTTCAATGGTGGTTTTGGTCAACTCTTTGTTTAGCGAGGATTCTACCAGTTTAATATTTTCGGCGCTGTCACAGGGAATATTTTGACCCAATAAATTTTTAACCTGATCACAGCCGGTACTGCTTAGTGCAAAACCTAACACCACTAGGGCTTGAAACAAATTCATGCGTACATTTGTTGTTGTTTTCAGGGCGATGACCGCAGATTGATTAAGCAGCATTAGGGTGCCTCGGCAAAAATACAATAGGATAAATCTAACATAAATCGGTCAACTCAGTGTAATGGATTTTTAAGGAAAATGGGGTATGTGAACCTGAATATTTTTTTGGTTTGGGTTGTATTAAGGATTGGTCGAATGCATAACCGATAGGTGCTTTCGCTTCACAATTTGGTTTTGCCTATTTAAATACAGCATTTCGGACGGATTTTGAGGAGAAATTGCCCAGACAGTATCGTCAACAAATTCGCCGCCTAAATGCTCGTAAATCGGCGGAATGATAGCTCGTCCACTGCGATCAATAAACCCGTTTAAACTGTTGCGAATCGTACTGGCCACGTCGTTCGAAAAATTGCCGATGCTTTGATATTGCTCGGAAACGGGCACAATAACGCGCCCTGTATTGTCTAGCACGCCTTGATAACCGCCTTGGGTAAAAATGGCGCGCTGTTCGAAAAAATCATTAATCTTTATTGTTATGTCAGGCCGCATTATGAAACGTCCCTGCATGTTGATAACGCCGACACCTTCCGGTGTTGTGACCACAGCTAACCCGTCGTTAAAGTTGCGAGCTTGCAAAAATTGAGGCTCAATAACCGTCTGACTCTGTCTATTGCTGTAGCCATACCGTTCAATACCGTTACGGTCTTTGCGTTTGACGGGAATAAGGTCTTCACTAACATGTGGCGCATCATGTCTGATGTCGGAGTAGGGTTTTTGGCTAAAATCAAACACATGCTGGGCAAGTGAATCGTTTGAACCTTGCCCTAATGCAATGACTTCATTCCCTTGGGGGTCAATAAAGCCACAGTCGACTTTAGCGGTCTTATGAAGCTTAATACAAACCCGAGCGCGCTGCTGCCGAAACGGATCAATTAACTGGTATACGCGTCGGCTTAGCACTTTACCATTTGTATCAAGCAGTTGCCAGGCATAGTTAGACAGAGCAGTGGGTGGTTTGTCGTCTAAGTTTCGCCGCGCTCTATAACGCAGCTCGCCCAGTGGGGAAATTTCGTCATACGATTCGCTCACGTACCGACCGGTTTTATCAATTAAATGATAGTGCGTGTCAGTGCCAAATGAACTTCCGACAATGGCCCGCTCATCGTTAAAAGGTTCGGCCGTTTTAAACTGAGCGGGAATGACGATTTTAAACCGATCGTTTACATATCCATATTTGCCATCTGCCTTAAAAGTAGCCATGCCATTGCTCCAGTGATCGAACCGGTTAAGTTGACCCAC
This sequence comes from Moraxellaceae bacterium, assembly GCA_018260315.1. Classification (GTDB taxonomy): domain Bacteria; phylum Pseudomonadota; class Gammaproteobacteria; order Pseudomonadales; family Moraxellaceae; genus JAGLBJ01. Next base: position 14,677 of record JAGLBJ010000023.1, read on the forward strand.
ATACCAAATGCGGTACGCGTACCAGGCGGTAAAAGCAGCCAGGGCTGTAATCAACGCCATGCGCAGGACTTTAAAAAGTCGATGTTTTAAGGAAGCCGGTAAGGGGACAAGGGCAGGTAAATCTTCTGGAAGCATATAGGGCGTGTTTCAATGTTTTTACAATAAACAGAAGGAGATTTGGTATTATTTTAAAGGTTGAACAGATGGTTATGCAGAGTACCAAAGTGGGTTAGGCGAGTCTTAGAGAGTTTCCGGTTTTAGACATTATTAAAGGTCTAATGCTAAACAAGATGTAGCATACCGCTAAGTGGCGTCCCCACGGGGAGTCGAACCCCGGTTCTCGCCGTGAAAGGGCGGTGTCCTAGGCCTCTAGACGATGGGGACCTAATATGGTGGAGTTAAGCGGGATCGAACCGCTGACCTCTACAATGCCATTGTAGCGCTCTACCAACTGAGCTATAACCCCGAACAGGCTGCATATGTTAAGGGCTGTTTAGTCACTTGTCAACGTTAAAACCGGACTATTTTTAATCGGTCATGCTTTTAGTCAGTGACATCTTTAGTTCGTATCACTTGGGAATACAAAAGGCATTTATGTTTCACTGGTCGTTTGAGGCACTAATGACCCCTGTTGTTGCTATGCGATATCCAGTTTTTGCCAGGCCTCGGTTTCTTTTTTACTGACGCCGCCTAACAGTTCCAGTGCATGGCGCAGCCTGGCAAAGGTTAAATCGGCGCCTAATAACGCCATACTTTGCATAACCGGTGTGCTGCTTGTGCTGCCGGCGATGGCCATAAAAAAAGTCGGCATGAAATCGCGCAATTTTACGTTTAAATCGCTGGCCAACTGGCTCAATGTGGCCTGAATGGCATTTTCATTCCAATCGCTGAGTTTTTCCAGTCGCCATAACGCCAGTTGTAAACTTTGCCGAACCTGTAGGGCGTCTAATTTCTTACCTAATAATTGTTCCTGGGAAATATCAGGCAAGCCATTAAAGAAAAATCCTGCCCAGTTCACTGCATCAGCCAATGTATGAATACGCGGTTGAATAGCGGCTGCAATCTCTTTTAATGGTTTGCGTTTAGCCCAGTTTAACAAGGTCGCCAATAACTGCTCAGGGCTTAAATCACGCAGCCAAACACTGTTAAGCCACGTCAATTTCTCAATATCAAAAATCGGCCCGCCCAACGAAACCCGCTTAATATCAAACTCGGCAATCATCTCGGTTAAACCAAATGTTTCGCGCTCGTCAGGCATTGACCAGCCCATGCGCCCTAAATAATTAAGCAGGGCTTGAGGCAAAAAACCGGCATCGCGATAATAGGTGATTGAAGTCGGATTTTTACGTTTGGAAAGTTTGGATTTATCCGGATTGCGCAGCAACGGCATATGGCACAGGACAGGCATTTGCCAGCCAAAATATTGGTACAGTAACTGGTGTTTAGGCGCTGAAGATAACCATTCTTCGCCGCGTATCACATGGCTAATCTGCATTAAATGGTCATCGACCACATTGGCTAAATGATAGGTCGGCAGTCCGTCGGTTTTTTGTAAAACCTGCATATCGATTTGTTGCCATGGAATTTCAACGGGGCCGCGCAACATGTCGTCAATGCTACACGTGCCTTCAGTGGGAACTTTCATACGGATAACATGCGCTTCACCTTGAACCAGACGAGTGCTTATCTCTTCAGACGTTAAATGCAGGCAAAACCCATCATAATGCGGCGTTTCCTTGCGAGCCATTTGTTCAGCGCGCAAGGCATTTAAACGGGCTTCGGTGCAAAAACAAACAAATGCATGACCTTTATGGAGTAAAATATTTGCATGTTCGGCATAAATATCGCGCCGTTCACTTTGACGATACGGGGCGTGCGGCCCGCCAATATCAGGGCCCTCCGACCAATTTAAACCCAGCCAGCGCAAGGCATCTAAAATCATGGCTTCCGATTCGGGGGTAGAGCGCTGTTGGTCGGTATCTTCAATACGTAGAATAAACTCGCCGCCATGCTGTTTGGCAAAGCACATATTAAATAGGGCAATATACGCCGTACCCACATGCGGAAAACCGGTAGGCGACGGGGCAATACGGGTACGAACGTTCATAAAGGCGGCCAAGAGTGCTAAAAATTGCGGTTATTGTAGCGTATTTACTGTAAAATTTAAGCATGTTTTGCAGGGCAACGCTTCAGCAATTTGGCAATGCAGAAAGATAAAATTTGTCCCTAAAAGATATGGATAACCTTTATTAAGCCTTTTCACCTGATTGTTTATGACGTCGAACTGCATTTAGTTTAAAATAGTCCTTTTAACCGTTAATAGCCAGCCATGCATTGTCCTTTTTGTTTAACGCCCGACAGCAAAGTCATTGATTCACGCCTGGCAGCCGAAGGACGGCAAATTCGGCGGCGGCGCGAGTGTGGCCAGTGTGGCGAACGGTTTACGACTTTTGAAGTGGTTGAAGTCGTCATGCCGCGCGTAATTAAATCGAATGGTCGCATCGAACCGTTTGATGAAACCAAATTGCGCCGTTCGTTGACCCTACCCCTGCAAAAACGTCCCGTGACCAGTGACCAAATCGATAACGTGATTGCACAAATTACCCAGCGTTTGCGCCAAACCGGTGAGCGGGAAATCACAGCACGCTTGATTGGTGAAGAGGTTATGCGTGTGTTGCAAGATTTGGACTCGGTGGCCTATGTGCGGTTTGCGTCCGTGTATCGGGATTTTCAGGATATTGCCGCTTTTAAAACCATGCTTAATGGACTTGATGGCGCTGACCCCTTGACTGAACCGCCAGATGCCCAAACGATTCCTCCCAATCACCAACAGGATTTTGAGTGTTAAGCGTTGCCTGCGCACTCGACCGAAGAGTTAGGATACGACATGTCATTTGATAGCCAAGAGCACCTTTATATGCAGCGCGCTCTAGAGCTGGCTGAACAAGGGCGTTATACCACACGTCCTAATCCTGCGGTAGGCTGTGTTATTGTTAAAAATGGGCAAATTATCGGTGAAGGTTTTCATCAACATGCCGGTGGTCCCCATGCAGAAATCTATGCGCTACAGGCTGCGGGTCTTGCAGCTCAAGGGGCAACGGTTTATGTAACGCTCGAACCCTGTGCGCATTTTGGCAGAACGCCGCCTTGCGTTGATGCCCTGATGGCGGCACAAGTGGCGCGTGTTATCATTGCCGTTTTAGACCCTAATCCACTTGTAGCTGGACAGGGCATGGCCAGATTACAGGCTGCGGGGATTGAAACGCTGATTGGATTAGAAGCGGCCAAGGCCTATCAGTTAAATCGGGGCTTTTTACAGGTCATGGCCGGTGGTTTGCCGTATGTTCGGCTTAAAATTGCGGCCAGTTTAGACGGTCGAACCGCGATGGCCTCCGGTGAATCTAAATGGATTACCAGCCCTGAAGCGCGTCAAGACGTACAGCATTTACGTGCTAAAAGTGGGGCGATTTTTACCGGCATTCAAACCGTGTTAGCCGATGACCCATTGCTTACCGTGCGGTTGCCGAATCCTGACCATGCGCCGATTGTGCAGCCATTACGCGTGGTATTTGACCGACAAGGGCGTTTTGCCGTGCATAGTCGTCTGGCGCAAGTGCCCGAAAAACTATTATTAATTGGTAACAACGCCGGCCCGTTTGAAGAGCGTTTTACGCGTTGGCCCGAAGCACCGTTTGCCACGTTATTAGCCCGTTTACGTGATGATTATCAAATTTATGAGGTGTTGATTGAGGCGGGTGCTACATTAAGTGCTGCCTTTTTAGAGGCAGGTTTGGTCGATGAACTCGTTATTTATATGGCGCCGACCTTGCTTGGTTCGCAGGCGCGCCCTATGGTGCAGCTACCGTTCATGAATTTGGCTCAGGCCTTGCATTTTGAATGGGCCGACGTTACTGCCTTAGGGCCTGATTTACGTTTGACGCTTAAGCCCGCGTATTAACATCATACCATTTTAAATTTAGGGAAATCATATGTTTACAGGTATTATTGAAGCGATGGGGCATGTGCATAGTGTCGTGGCGAAAGAGGGTGATGTGCGGCTGCGTATCGAAAGTAAGACCCTTAACATGCAAGATGTGCAACTTGGAGATTCAATTGCGACCAATGGTATCTGCCTAACCGTGATTGATTTTGGCGCATATTGGTATGCAGCCGATGTATCGACAGAAACTTTAAAGCGTACGACGCTCGGCACGTGGACGGTCGGCACGCCGGTGAATTTGGAAAAAGCATTGCTGCCGACCACCCGATTGGGCGGGCATTTGGTCAGTGGTCATGTCGATGGAGTTGGGCATGTGATCTTAATGCGTCAAGAGGCACGTTCAATGTATATTGAAGTGCGGGCGCCTGAGCATTTGGCAAAATACTTGGCCGAAAAAGGCTCTGTTACCGTCGATGGGATTAGTTTGACCATTAATCAGGTGAATGGTGCTGTGTTGAGTTTAAATTTGGTACCGCATACGGCCGTTATGACCAATATTCAACATTGGACGGTGGGCAGCGTGGTTAATCTGGAAGTCGACGTTTTGGCGCGTTATCTGGAACGGTTATTATTGGGCGATAAAGCTGCCCAGTCCCAGCAGTCCGGTGGCATTAATGCAGATTTTTTAAAACAGCATGGCTTTATGTAAGTGTTTTTTAATGAATATTAAGCCATTTAATCAAGAGAACTAATCCCCATGCAGCCCCTCTTTACGGTTTCGCAAATTGTTGCCTGGGAACAGCGCTGGTTTAACAGGGCAGGTGATGCTAACGGTGCTATGGCGCATCAATTGCAATGCATGCAGCAAGCAGCTTGGCAGGTGGCGAGTGATTTAATTCGGCTGCAAAAACCGGTATTGATTGTCTGTGGCACGGGTAATAACGGCGGTGATGGTTTTTGGGTGGCGTATTATTTACAACAAGCGCATCAGCAGGGTTATTTTTTACCCAACCATCGGCAGCCGGTTATTGTGCAGTATGTCGCACACAGTAGAGCGGCAGACTATATAGAGACATTGCAGAAAAAATCCGCAAATCCAGAAAATCCTACCTTGTCAAAACAGCTTGATACTGCGGCCCTCATCGGCTTAAGAGCAGCTTACCGTCTTAAAGTGCCGTTTGAATTATTTGAAAATCAGGCCACGCTATTTTCTGTTGTTGCGCATGAGCCTTTTATTATTTTAGATGCCATTTTTGGCATCGGGTTAAATCGTGCCCCAACCGGTTTAGAACGTGATGCCATTTTAGCCATTAATGCCATAAAATCCGCTACAAAAGGACCGTGTTCAGGCTGCCAGGTGATTGCGCTTGATGTGCCCAGTGGTTTACAGGCCGATACTGGCCACGTATGGCAACATTGCGCGGTAAAAGCCGATGTCACGCTATGTTTACTGGCTTTAAAACAAGGTCTGCTGACGGGTCAGGCACCGCTTTATACGGGACAGATAAAAATTTTGCCTCTCTTGCCACCAGATACCACACTGCGACCTGCCGGCTTTTGGCATACGACTATTCCAGAGTTGCCTAAACGTTCGGTTACTGCACATAAAGGGACTCATGGGCATGTATGTATCGTAGGCGGCGGGCCGGGTATGGGCGGCGCGTGTCTTTTGGCGGCGGAAGCGGCGATGCGCATGGGTGCGGGCAAGGTCACGGTGGTGACGCGTGCCGAGCATATAAGCGCTTTATTGACACGTCAACCCAATATTATGGCCTATGCCCTGACCGATGATTTAACCGCTTTAAGTGATTGGTTAATCGATAAATATCAGGAGTTTAGCAGTATTGCTATGGGCATGGGCTTAGGTCGAGATAGTTGGGGCCGGCAGGTGTGGCAGGCATTTTTACCTTTTTTAAATGATTTCGCGCCTAAGCAAGCTAATCGGCCTTTACCTAAAATTATTATAGATGCCGATGCATTATATCACTTAAAACAAACCAAATTGCTTGACACTGAACCGTGCAAGCATTGGTACCACACGCCCCACAGTGGTGAGGCGGCGTATTTGTTGGATACGAACGCAGTACAGATTGAAGAAAATCGTTTTGCTGCCCTACAACAGTTGGCGACCCGATATGGCGGTCAATGGCTTTTAAAAGGGGCCGGAACCCTGGTTTTAGAAGATACCCGCTTATCCATCTGTGGATTAGGCAATGCCGGTATGGCCGCAGGGGGCATGGGAGATGTACTTTCAGGCATGGCCGCAGGGTTAATGGGTCAATTTTTAAATAATACCGTGGACCCTGCACCTCATTTAATCGATGCAGTAGTATTGCATGCGGCGGCCGCAGATTTGGCAGCCAGTCGATACGGGCAACGCGGCTTAAGTCCGCAGCAGCTGGTAGATTGCCTGCCTGAATTAATCAATTAAGCATGTGCTTGATGTAAGCGGTTTAGAGCTCTTCAGGCGCAGGCAACCGCCAGCGACCACGGCCGCGCGACATGCTGGCCCGTCCGCGTCCTGCACCTGCTGCAAGCAATAATTTGTTCATGCTCCCAGATGCATGGGCATGGCAAATCGCACACGCAAGCGCATCGGCAGCATCGGCTTGTGGTGTCACCTCTAGGCGCAATAATTGTGTAATCATCATTTGCACCTGTTCTTTTTGGGCCGCACCATGGCCTACAACCGCTTGTTTGATTTGCCGAGCGGTGTATTCTGAAACGTTTAAGCCTTCAACCATTAACGCCGTGACCGCAGCTCCACGCGCCTGACCGAGTTTTAAGGCAGAATCAGGATTGCTGGCCATAAACACCTGTTCAACGGCGGCTTCGGTCGGCCCATGAAACTTGACAATGCGGCAAATTCCCTCAAAAATACGTTTAAGGCGTTCCGGCATTTCAGCCGTTTCAGTTCGAATGGTGCCTGCATCTACAAAACTGAGCTTACTGCCTTCTTGTAAAATAATGCCGTAACCGGTCATGCGTGAACCGGGGTCAATACCAATAATCATGGGCATATAAGCCGTCCTCGGATAAATAGCGTGTTGAAATCAGACCACAATAAAGCTGAAAATAGATTTAAACCGGTTATAATAGGTTAAAATTTATGCAATCGTTAAAATGGAACGTTAACCGGTAGTTTAACGGATTTTAGATTTTTCATCGGGTCACAATTGAAATTTACGTTAAAATAACCATCAATGTGTATAACAGCCGCGTTTTGGCCTAAACCCTCGCAATCCCCTTTAAGCTGTTACATTTTAAGGATGTTTTCATGAAATTTTTAATTGGCTTAGGTTTAGGCCTGTTTATTGCCGAAATCGTCACATGGTTTATTGTGGCGCAGTTTATCAGTGGCTGGTGGATATTTTTTGCAACTATTATGGCGTTTGTCGTCGGACTGAATATGATTCGTCAAAGTACCATGGGCCTTATGCCAAAAGGCGGTGGTATGCCCAATATGGCCAACCTAAACCCATCGGCTGAAATGATTACGGGCTTAACGCGCGCTTTGGCCGGGTTTTTTATTTTAATGCCGGGTTTGTTGTCAGATGTTATTGGGCTATTGTTGCTTATTCCGGGGGTACAGCGCTGGGTTAAAGGTCAATTGTTAAAAACCATGGCTAAAAAACAGGAAGCCATGCTGGGCGGTATGATGAAAAACATGGGCCTAGGTGGTTTAGGCAATGGCCCGCAAGCGCAAATGTTTGAGGAAATGATGCGCAATATGTCCGGTGGCGCTAAAAATCCGCATGATATTATCGATGGGCAAGCGCGCCCGGTCAATGATGTTAAACGGATTAACGGCAAGCCTGCCAATGATGCTTAATGGCTTCATAATTTAAGCTACATCATCGTCACTTTTGAATGATGGCTTAGACGTTACTTAAAATATAAGGAATTAGCATGCAAGCAACCGTTACATGGCAAGGCGAAGGGGTCGCGTTTAATGCCAGTGCCGACAGTGGACATACGGTGGTGATGGACGGCGCAGCACAATATGGCGGCCAAAATCTAGGCTTACGTCCTATGGAGCTTATTTTAATGGGACTTGGGGGCTGTGCGTCGTTTGATATGGTCACCATGCTTAAAAAAGCGCGCCAGCCGGTGGTCGGC
>JAGLBJ010000024.1 GCA_018260315.1 Moraxellaceae bacterium
GCCGTACATATCCAAAAAAATTCGGTATATCCCAATGCCTTGACCATAAAGCCCGCATAACTGCTAACCAAGGTGCGTGGCAAAGACGCTAGCGAGGTTAACAGGGCCAATTGTGCTGCGGTATACGCCGGGTGGGTATTTTGCGCAATACAGGCCACAAAGGCCGCCGTTCCCAGACCCACGCCAAAGGCTTCACCTCCGACAACGATAGCCAATTGCCCTAACGTTGGGTGAAACTGCATCGATAGCCACGCAAATAATGGAATAACTGCCAGTTGAATAATCCCAAAAATCCATAACGCGCGATTAATGCTGATTTTTAACATAGCAAAGCCGCCCACAAATCCACCTGCAACCCCGGCCCATAACGCCACCACTTTGGCCACTTTAGCAATGTCGGTTTTGGAATATCCCATATCTAGATAAAATTTGGTCGCCAGTGACGTTGCCAGCGCATCGCCTAATTTATAGCAAAAAATAAACAAGACGAATAATAATCCTGCTGCAATGCCCTTACGGGTAAAAAATTCTTTTAACGGAATTAAAAATGCATCTTGTAACGTACGGGGCGGCAGATAGTTAAGTTTAGGTTCACGCATAAACCAGCCCAGTGCAATACAGGGCAGCATAAAGGCTGCAACGACCATAAATACCCCTGACCAAGGTATAAGTTGGTCGGCCAGATACAGCGCAAGCCCGCCCGGTACTAAACCCGCAATCTTATACATATTAACGTAAACCGTATTGCCCAGGCCCAGTTCATTATCGGGTAACAGTTCGCGGCGATAGGCATCGATAACGATATCAAGCGAGGCGCTCACAAAACTAAGCAGCAAGCCCAGCAAAATAATGCTGTTATCCTGAGGGTTAAACAGTCCAAACAGGCTTAATAAAATAAATAACAAAATGGGTAAAATCATCATCCAGGTACGCCGCCGACCTACTTTGGCAATGCTAAACCAGTCCAAGAACGGTGCCCATAATGGTTTGCCCACATACGGTAATTGCAGCAGTGTTAGTAATCCAATCGCTTTAACATCTAAGCCGCCATCACTGGCCCAGGCGGGTATTAAATTTAAAAATACAAATAATGGCAAACCTGAGGAAAACCCCAAAATAGCGCAAATGAGAATGCGTAAACTACGCCCCGGTAATGTTAATGCTGTATTGTGAGATAACTGAACCATAGACACCTTTAAAACGGTTTTAAATGACGTATTTAGGCAATATTCTAGCGTAAAGCAATCCCGTATAAGCGGTTTATTTTTGGTAAGGGTATACAACAAATATCGTTTAATGCGCTCATTGTGTCATTAAGCGATTAAAACCTCCTGTGTTTTGACAGGTATAACCCTGTTTTAAAAGATTGATTAATCAGAATGAGGGTAAAAACCGGCTAAAGGGTATTGATTTTAAAGAAATCATTTGAAATACTAAAAATAATATAAAACCTTAGTTCTATTAACGACGAACCCTAAGAATTTATCAATCTGTTTATAATTCGTCTTATTTATTCATGTTTTAAATGTTTATGGAGTGTTTAGTGGTTTAAAGTCAGTTTATATAACCCATTTTATGATTTTAAAACTATCGCCCGCTTATGAAGTTGAGTTTTTAACGTCATGCTTAATCTAATTCCTTAAAATCGTAGAGCTCAAGCATTATAGAGAGCTTTAAGACCTGTTTTATAGTTTGATTATTGCTAAATAACTATTTCAAATACACATTATCACAGGATAAACCATGGACGTCGTACCGGCCAGACAACATTTAATCGAATGGCTTGAAGCCCAACTTTGCGGCAGTTTTTTAAAAGACGGCGATCAGCTCAATAACGCTTCCCCGTTGCAGCGTTTTCCGATTGCGCTGCTGTTTCCCGTCGATCCGCAAGGTATAGGCCTCGACCCTGCCGACGAGGGAACAATTGACGATACCGAAAATGACGATTTGGACTGCAGTCCGACCTTGCCCGAAGTCGAAACCCTGCAAACGGCCGAGTCGCTTAAACAGCGCCGTTATGTGCCGCCGTCTTCAGTGGGGTTTTCGTTTTATGTGGCGGGTGGCGCTTGGCAGCTGCATATTGTAGCCAAAGCGCTGTGTTTTAATTTAAATACTGATTATCAGGTAGATCAGAAGGGAACAATTCGTAATTCGGATGGCGAGTTTACCGCTATTGAAGGCGCAATCTATGATGTGCATGCAGTGGGTGGTGATGAAGAGGCCCTTAACGTCTCTCATGCCTGTACAGTGCCCGTATTTAAACAGGTTAATATCTCACCATACCCTCAAACCCAGTCTACTTATTGTGCTGAAATTGATGTTAGAACGTTTACGCATGGCGAAGGCGTTATTATTACTGTAACGCTGATTAATAACCAGGAAATTGACCAGACCGAACAGGGCGCCAAATGGCAGTTGCAGCAATTGGAAAAAACCCTGTTTAACGTGTCGCTCGACTGTTATATCGAGCAGGGCGAGGTGGGCAATTATCCAAGTGTCGATTACAGCCTGCTTAGTGATGCCGACCAGGAAATTGAACTGCAATATGCAAATAAAAAAGTCTATGCGGTGGGGCACGGGGCGGCGGTTACCTGGGAACTTGGGCAGGGGCGCGTACAAAAAATCTCCAGTCGGTTTATGCCCGTAACCGAGGTTCCGCAAGTCACCGCTGATGTTTTGGCTGAAACCGATGCCAACAAGCCAAACGTTTTGTCGATGGCATTTTTGACCAATACTGATAAAAACCTTGTTCAAACCTGTCAATCTCTACAGCAGTTTGTAGACGACTACGCAGGCTGGATTGAAGGTCAAGACCGAACGTTACAACAGATCGAGCCTGAACACTTCGCCGCAGGACAGCGTATTGTCAACCGTATGCAAACTGCGCGCCAACGTATGCAGGCTGGTATTGAGCGCCTTAAAAATGACCCGTTGGCAGCCCAAGCATTTGGCCTGACCAATCGCACCATGTTGATGCAGATGCGCCAGACCAACCTCATTGAGCAAACCCCCGATAAAGCCTGTAACTGGCGGGCGTTTCAGTTGGCGTTTATTTTGACGGCGTTGACATCGGCCACGTGTGAACCCGTATCCGATATGGCGCAAAACAGCGATCAACATACGGTCCGTGATTTGCATCGCGACGTGGTAGATTTAATTTGGTTTCCGACCGGCGGCGGCAAAACCGAGGCCTATTTGGGGCTGACTGCCTATGTTATTGCCTATCGTCGTTTAAAATACCCTGCTACAGGCGGCGGTACCACAGCTTTTATGCGCTATACCCTGCGTTTGTTGACCACGCAGCAGTTTACCCGCGCCTGCCGTATGATTTGTGCGCTGGAACTGTTGCGACGTAATGAGGCGGCGTCTGAACAGCCAACCTTTGACCTCGGTGAAACGCCTGTCAGTATCGGATTATGGGTGGGCGGCAGCACCAGTCCCAATACGTTAAGCGAAGTACAAACCCTCATTGAAAAGGCCGAAAAAACCGGTAATGTCGGCGCATTTGTCGTTACACGTTGTCCGTGGTGCAATACGGCGTTTAATCATAAAAATCTACTGTTTAACGGCATTGGGTTTTATTTTACCTGTACCCAAAGCGCCTGCGAATTTGGCCGTATTTCTCAAAATAAGCTACCCTGCAATGTGGTGGACGAAATGCTGTATGCAGAACCGCCGACACTGCTGGTGGCAACCCTGGATAAATTTGCCCGCCTGACCTGGGAAGAACGGGCACAGGCATTTTTTGGTGTCGACAATAATCGCCCGCCTGAACTTGTCATTCAGGACGAACTGCATTTAATTGCCGGTGCACTGGGTTCGATCGCAGGCGTTTATGAGGCAGGCCTTGAGACGATGTTAAAAGGCAAAGGATTTAAACCCAAATATGTGGCATCAACTGCAACCATTAAAGAAGCCGATGACCAAATTAAAAAATTATTTGGCAAGGCTCTGGCCGTTTTTCCGCCACCCGGACTGTGTGCCGATGATGCCTATTTTGCCAAAACCGTCGCGCTTTCGATGCGTCCCGGGCGTATGTATGTTGGATATTTTGCGCCGTTGCTTAATCGTCAAAAAAACCTGGCACCGCTTGCAGCCTTGTTGCTGATAGCCCCGATTTGGCTGACCTATAACGAATGGCATGACCAAGGCAATAAAGAATTATTGGACGCCTGGTGGACACAACTGGTTTATCACGGCAGTTTAAAAGGCGTCGGTAATAGTCATAATGCCTTTAATATTGCTGTGCAGGATATTTATGATCGACTGTTAAAGGAATTTAGGCAAAATCGGCTTGAAGAACTTAGGCAGCACCGCTTGGACCAAACCGAATCGTATGCGGTGATCGGCAAAAATCAGGCGCCTCTCAATAGCGACGAAATACGGTTTAACGAACTGATGAATGCCTTAGAGCAACGGCGCTATCAGCATATCAGTCAGTTGACCAGCAACGCCAGTGCCCAGGAAAATGCCGACACGTTTGCGGCCCTGATCCTCGATCAGTCGCAGGAAAAATGTGTCGATGTGCTGCTAGCGACCAATATGGTATCGGTGGGTCTGGACGTGGCACGCCTGGCGCTTATGGTGATTAACGGGCAACCCCTGACCACGGCCGAGTATATTCAGGCCAGCAGTCGGGTGGGACGCAGCCGGGTGCCCGGGGTGGTATTGGTCAATTATTACCGTGACCAGGCACGCAGTTTGTCACATTATGAAAATTTTCAGCCTTATCACGAGTCGTTTTATCGTTTTGTTGAACCGACCAGCGTTACGCCGTTTACCTATCAGGCGCGCAAACGGGCGCTGCATGCAGGCTTGGTGCTGGCGTTGCGTCATGTCGTACCAAGGTTGCGGCCTAATCATGGCGCCCATGACTTCGACCCAGACGCATCCGACATTAAAACGGTTTATGAGCAATATATTAAACGTTGCCAACTGGCCGATCCTGCGCGTGCCCAATCCATCGATCACCATGTGCGCCAACTGGTCACTCAATGGTATGAGCATGTGCTGACTCGCCAAAAGAAAAACCGCCGCGTTAGCTATTATGATACCGACGCCAATACCGACAGTTTGCTGTGTGATGCCGCCAAGCCCGATAAAGGCCTGTGGCCGACGCTCAATTCGATGCGTAATGTTGAACATACCGGTATTTTAAAGATTTCCTGACCAAATACACCCTGTACTGGCATATTGGGTAGATATAGGGTTGTCATTGATTTTATTCGATATTTTTTTTTGATTCCGCCGAGCTTGTTATGACCCGATATACCGCCAAACCACCCGCCTATGATGCCCAAAACGATATGTATCGGCCCGTGCGACTGTCTCACCTGCTGCGGCATTGTTCGGTTGGTTCGGTTGTACGTACGCCAGATTATCTACTGACCATTAAAGATATTCGCGAATGGAAAACGCCGCAGGGTACGCCATCGGGGCGCGTTATTCCGTATGTTGAACAGGTTAAGCTGTGCCTCGGCATTACTCAGGATTTGCGCGAGCCACCCATTGCTGCCCTAAAAGAAGATAATCGGGTTGAAGGTTGCTGGTTGCCTGCACAAATTTTCCCTGAAACGTTTATCTGCCAAAAATGCCATCTGCTATACCATAAACCCTGGCGTTTGGGCAAAACGTTGCCGCTCATGGATGAAATTCCGACCAGTTCGATGCATCGGGCGCAAAAAAAGGCCCACGATTTTCATTGTACGGCCCTAGGCTGCAAGGCACCGCTGGCGCAGGTAACGTTGATTAACATTCATCAGGACGGCCATATGGCAGAAGTGCCTTGGCATTGGTGGGTTCATTATGACCCTAAAAATGGTGAGAAGGCAGGCAGCCGGTGCATAGAAGCTAAGGCGGCTGGGCGGCCGTATTTGCAATGGAACCGTCAAACCAATCAGGTGACATGCACAGTATGTAATGTGCACAAATCGATTAGAGCCGGCCAATCTTGCCCGATATTTGACAACAGCCAACCCTGGATTTTTGCAGATCGTCAAATGAAAGATGCTCAAAATAATGCATCTCAAATCGATGTACAGGAACCAACAGCCGCCCTGCCCGCTTACGATAAAACGCCTGCCAAAACAAGCGCTTCTGTACCTGGCCTGTTAATGGAAGTAAACGATACACGAGTGCATACGGCAGTCAATAAATCTGCTTTGGTGATACCACCCGAATCCAGAGTGCGTCGCGGCGGCGTGGTCGATCGCCTGTACTGTGATGCCGATTTGCGCAAAACGTTGACGCACGATTTAGTGCATGCATCCGCATTTCAAATAAGATCGGCCAAAAATGATGCAGCCCGCAGATTAAACTGTGATATACCGGACCTTGAGCAGGCACTGACCGAACTGAAAAAAGGTTATCCGCTCTATGGTCAAACCCTGCCCGCCGGTCAGTTGCTGCATGAAGAATATAAAGCCTTAACCAACATGATTCCCAATTTGCAGGACGATGAAGATTTTGTAACCCGTTCCATGACGTCTGCATGGCACGATTTGATCGAGCAGGCACAGATAGAGGCGCCCAATCGGTTACTGTATCGGCTGGGTGGTTTAATCGACCAGGTGGTGTCGGTGGTTAAACTTAAGGAAATATTGGTCTTTACGGGGTTTAGTCGCGGCGGTGAAGGCCAGCGAAGCCATGCAACTGATGACAATGTCGATAACGACAGTAGCGACAAAAACGCTGCCACGGTTTTATCATCGGTTAAACCGCAAGCATCGGATAACCATGAACCTGCTACGCCCGTGGTGGTGCCTCCGGCCATTGTAGGTGATATCGGCTGGCTGCCTGCACTGGAACTATACGGTGAAGGGTTATTTTTAACCTTAAACGAGGCCGTTTTAGCCGCGTGGGAACAACTGCCCCAGGTGCGGGCGCGTGTCGATATCCTAAGAAAACGTTTTGTAGCCGCTGAGGGTATTTTGCCTGAGGAAATCGTTGTGACGCCGCGGTTTTTGTTGCTGCATGCCCTGTCGCATTTACTGATTAAAGAACTGGAATCGCAGGCGGGTTATTCAGCGGCTTCATTAAAAGAAAAAATTTACAGTGCCGAAGATTTAACCGATTCGATGGCAGGTATTTTGATTTATGTGGCCATTCCCGACGTTAACGGTTCGCTGGGTGGTCTGGCTGAACTGGCCGAACCCAAACGCCTGGCACGACTGCTGGTGCGCGTATTTGAAAAAGCCCAGTGGTGTTCACTCGACCCTGTATGTTCAAGTCATAGCGGCCAGGGCCCAGGGCTGCTAAATTTGGCGGCGTGTCATGCGTGTATGCTGTTGCCCGAAACCAGTTGCTTTTGCGGTAACCGTTTGCTGGACAGGCAATTGGTGCGCGGCAATTCACAACAGAAATTACCGGGTATTTTGGATATGGTTAAACTTGACGGGCGATTTGCGGTGGATTCGTCAGGCATTAACCATCTTATGCCTTGATTTATCTAAAGTTATAGGGCGTGTCATGTTTTAAAACTGGCTTAGAGTTAAAAACCGGCTTGGTCTTAAAAATCCTAAGCACCTAAAAAACCTTCAAAACAGGTGTCTTGAATCCAAAAGATGCCTTTAACTATCGTGAGCTGTATTATGCCAAGAGCGTTTAACCTACCTAATATTGAACAATTAACCATGCAGCAGGAAGTTATTCGGGCTTTACCGACTGAAGGACAATATTTAGTGGTTGGTGGGCCGGGTACGGGCAAATCGGTGGTGGCGCTGTTGCGGGCGCGTAAACTGACCAATGCTGAAAAAAATTATAGCTGCCTGGCCTTTAACCATCCGCTGCTTAATGCCAATGAACAGTTATTTGGAGAGGGTTTAAGCCAT
Source organism: Moraxellaceae bacterium (assembly GCA_018260315.1). GTDB lineage: Bacteria > Pseudomonadota > Gammaproteobacteria > Pseudomonadales > Moraxellaceae > JAGLBJ01. The sequence continues at coordinate 7,830 of JAGLBJ010000024.1, forward strand.
GCTCAATGGCAAAGCTGGTTTAACCAACTATATAAAAAGCACTTTAATAAAATTCTTCCCAGACAGGCCAATAACGGTAACAATAATAACACTTGGAAGGACTACGATTGGCCGCAAATTTTGGCCAAAACGAATCAATATAGAACGGAACAACAGGCCGACCCAGAGGCTGCTGCCCAAAACCGCGCCAATCTGCCATATCTGGTTATCGATGAAGGCCAGGATATGCCGTTGGAGTTTTATCGGGCATTGATTAACCTGGGGTTTGAAAACTTTTTTGTGGTAGCCGATCAAAACCAGCGCCTAAACCCCGAGCTTAACAGTACCATTGAGCAATTGACGGATATTTTGGGCCTTGATACGTCAAGCATTTATGCATTGACAGATAATTTTCGCAATAATTATGCCATTGCCCGCCTGGCCGAAACGTTTTATCATGACCCGGCCAGCCCTAAACCTAATCTGCCCGAAAAACCCGAATACGATGTTACGCGCCCGCTGTTATACACCTATGAACCGCAGAAGTTTGAGCAGGTTATTAGAAGAATCATTATTCAGTCCCTTACTTATCCTGAGCAACTGATCGGGGTATTATGCCCAACTCAGGCCGTCAGAAACCGGTATTTCGAACAACTACAGGATATTGCCAATCGCGATTATTTTAATCAGCCCATTCGTCTGACGGCCTTTATATCCTCAAGTGAGGGTGGACAACCGACCCCGCTCAATTTTAACGAGGGCGGCATTATGGTCATGACCGCTCAGGCATGCAAAGGCCTTGAGTTTGACCGAGTGTTTTTGGCCGATATCGAACAGTTTTGGGCAGCCAATAATCAACCTGATAATCTAAGAAAATTGTTTTACGTGATGACGTCGCGGGCCAGAGATTCATTGGTGCTGTTAAAACAGGCAGGCCATGACCATGATCCCAATGCGCGAGTGGTACAGAGCATATTAACGCAGGATTCTACCATTTTGGAGCAACAACCATGAGTAATACTCTGCCTTTATCTGTACCTGAGTCACTGATCCCTTTAGACCAAACTGACCAAACTTTACCACAAAATCCTGCCCAGCAAGAGACGGTTAAACAGGTGCCCGACAAGAAAACGACCGCCGCAAAGCCGCCAAAATCAGCCGCTACCATTGCCTGGAAAGGCTGCACCAATCATTTAAACCTGCTGATGATGACGGCCATGGGCATGATACCCGCCCCCAAGCAATTTGGCCCCAAGTATGCACAGGACAGTTTGCGGCTTCAGGTCGGCTGGTGGCCGGTTTTTCCTGGAACTGTACCTGCAGAACTGCTTAATGACAGTATTGACGCATTGCCAAATCTGCTAAAACCGTGCATTCTTCACCTAAAACCTGATGCCTTAACCACCTGGCAGCAGCAGGGCTTGCCGACGCGTGTGCCTGCATGGGTCGGGCAAAACTGGCAATGGCTTGATATAGCCCGCGACGATTTTAGCAGTGTAACCTGTATGCTGCTGCCGACGCCGATTTCAATTCATCTGATTAAAAATGTCACGGTGAGTGATAAAGACATAGTGGCGATATTCCATGAGCGTTTAACCGAATCCAATAATGTTCTGCCTATCGAAATTTTAGCCAAACCCGCCGATTTTGTAATAAAACCCGTACCTAAAACTCAAAAAAATCTGCCGCTTAGTGTCCAACTGTTATCAAGACCGCTGCCTGACAAGTTTTCTGCACCCAATGACGACAGCGCATCTTATGACAATGCGCCTTATAGAAATATAGAAAGCGGCACCAATCATCAACCGGCCGAACAGGGCACACAGGTTAGCTTTGTTGAAAACTCGCTGCCTGTTGTACAGTCCGTTTTGGCTCTATCTACAACGGCCCGGCCCGTACCGTCAAACTCCGTTAATCCGTTTGTATGGGCCAACAGTATAGGCGCGGTGCTGGCGTATTTATCGCAGTTGGCCAATACCAATGACCAGGCCATGCTGACCTTAAAGCAACTAACGACCCAGGAGAAGTGCCTAGATGATTCTTCGGCTGTGCTGTATGCGGTCAGTCAGTGGATTAAGCAGTCGGGCCGTCATAAACCTGCCGACGGCACTGGTACTGCCTTTTTAAACCTATTGTCCGGCTTGATTGACTATAAAGACGACCGCCGTTTTGCCTCGTTTAAAGATATCGTGCTGTATCAGCTGCAAACCATGAAAGAGAGTAGTACACAAGGTAGCGTTGATAAAGCTGGCGAAAAAGGCATTGATTTTATTGGTGATTTAAAAAAACTGGTCAGTTTTTCCGAGGATTCGGTGGAAACGCTGCTCGAACGCCATGCAAAACCGTTTACGCGCGCTGTATTGCTGTTTTTTGTATTGCCCAATGTCACGGCGTTATGGAATTATCAAAAGTTTGCCATTGGTGCACTCGAACGCGTCATGGCTACCTTATTGTTTGCGATTAAGGACGGGTGGCTGGCGCTCGACAAATCGTTTAAAAATTATGCAGGTAATGCCGATATTATCGCCGATATCATGACTCAGCTAGTACACGGCCTGCCGTTTGAGGAAACCGCTATCCGGCAGTTGTCGCGGCCGCTGCGTCAAATTCTGCTTGATGAAACCTGGACAAAATCGCATGAAAATTTGGCCAATGCTTTAAACAAACAGTTTGATTGGGCCTGTGTAAACACTGAGCTGGTTTTGCCGTCTGATGCATCTCTTTATGCCAAAAATAGTCAAATGCTGGCGCGTTTTTCGGGCAGTATGGAACACATTAAAATTAAAACCCATTACGATAAAGCGCAATTGCTCGATAACCTGTTGGAATTGCCCACATTATCGTTTCAAGACGAAAAAACCTTGCGCGGCAGTATGGGCAAAAAAACGTGATTATGGTTCCAAGGCTGCCTATTGCAACCGACAGTAAAGCAGAACTGGTGGTATTTGAACGGTTAAAACAGGCTTTTGCCCGTGATGCCGTTCATGCCCAAACCGCCTATGCACTGCATTCGTTAAATATTTGCAGCCATGACTATAAACGTTTTGCCGAAATCGATTTTGTGTTGTGCACGACTGCTGGTATTTTTGTGTTGGAGGTTAAAGGCGGCGCGGTCAGTTGTACGCAAGGGTGCTGGACTTTTGAAAATGAACAGGGTCAAAAAACCGTCAATCGTGAGGGGCCGTTTAAACAGGCCAACAGTGGCTTACAGGGGTTACGCACACAGCTGGAAAGGGAATTTGGTGAAGCGGCCATGCATTCGGTTTGCCTGGGATATGGCGTTATCTTGGTGAATACGACACTAAATGTCCGCAGCGCAGAATGGGAAGCGCCAATGTTGTGTAACCAGCGGGCCTTACGCGATTTGGAAGGCTGGTTAGGGCGATTTTTTGCTTACTGGGAAAACCGTAATAAGGCAGCAGGAGTGCCAATTAAGCCATTAACATTGCCTTTTATACGGGAGTTAGTGCAGTTTATTCGTCCTGATTTTGCACAAAGCGCGGTTGAAGGAGACGTTATACCGCAAATTATGATGGCAACGGTCGAACCTCCTGATAATGGGCAGGCATTCTCATGTTCTGAGCCCATGCTCTCGGCCCCTGCCCCTGCATTATCGTTGCAATCTGTATCAAGAACTATTTTATCTGCAATAGCAATGCCTCAAGTATCTACACCTAGTGAAACGACTATTGAAACGCCTGTTTTGCCTATATTTATGGTCAATATAGTAGCAATGACGCAGGTTTTAAATACAGTACTTGACTATCTTGCGCAGTTTTCCAAAACAGTGGATTTATCTAAAATCACCTTGGTGTTCAGTGATGATTTAAACGTAGAGCGCGTGCGGCTGTATCGGGCCTTAAAACCACATTATCGGTACTGTCAGATGATTGATGAACCCGTAACTCAATCACAACGTTACCCTGATTTAACCTTAATGAATCTAAGTCATAGCCGTGCGTTGGTCAATACCGTGATTATTGGCGTATGCCCCCTATCTGCCAAAGAAACCCTTACCTCCGAATTTTTAAAACGTGCTGGTAAGCATTGCATCATGTTGTATTTGAGCGATTGATGAAGCAGGTTTGTGCCGGTGCTGAAGGCATTACGTTGGTCAATCGGGAACACTTAGGATAGTGTCTTGCAAAATATCCGGGTCAGTGTCCGTTTGGGCAATATCTACTGGGGCGGGCGGTGAGGAACAATGTGCAAGTTCGGGGAATAATTCAATAGCTAACGCTTCAAATTGCAGGTCTTGCGGAATGTCATTCTGATAAATATCGGCCTTAAGTCGGTTAAATGTCCCTTTTTTATCTTGTGTTGCAATAACAGTATGAACGCCGTAATGTACCATCGCCTTTAGAAAAAAATGTGCATTTTCTTTATAGTGAGTTAAACAATTATTGGCTATTTTCAATAAGATATTTTTATCTTGATGGCTATACCTAAATCCATAGTTGCGTTTTAGTTTAAAGGAAATAAGAGTAAATAGCTTATTAAATGAAGCCTTATCGTACAGATATTCTAAATTCTTTTTATTTTGAATTTTATTATATGCCCTAAGGAGTAACCAAGTGTATTCGCGCTCCCTATTTCGCTCAATCAAACCAGGCGTAAAATAGACGTTTTTTAAATACTCAAAATCTTGCGCAACACTTATATATCCTTGGTTAAAAATAGTTTGTAGTATAAATACAAGCTGATAAAACGGTAGTTCTTCAGACTTGAGTTCATTTTTCGCCAAAAGCACAAAGAGGGAGTGATTGTTTTTACTTAAGGAATTTAGATTAATAATAGTAAGGTCAATAAACGTCGTAGTTAAAATAAAATATAAAAAGTTTGGTTTCTTAGACTCTAATAACGCATGTAAAACCAGAGACTTATCACACTCTAGCCATTCATGTAGTGTAAAACGTTCAGTAATATAGGTTTTAACCTTTTCTAATTTGTCCTCGTCTTGCAAAAGTATGGCCTGGGTTTTTGCTTTTTCATCTAGTAGGTCACTGTCAAAAAAAACCTTTAATTGCAGCAAATACTCATCACAGCGTTGTTTTTGCTGTTCATCCATGTTTGGTTTTTCCTTAAAAAATATGATATTTTAGCGATTTAGCGATTTAGCGATTTAGCGATTTAGCGATTTAGCGATTTAGCGATTTAGCGATTTAGCGATTTATTGTTTTAACATACTTTAATTCATTCTGCCTAGTATAATACAGCTTTATACAGATAACGGCAGTTACCTATGTCACAAAGTCCAGCAGTTCCTTCAAACCGTTTTAAGTCTGATATCGATGCGATTTCTGCATTAATGGCATCACGTCAGGCCGTTTTGGCTACACAATCGGCCAGTATTGTGGGTTTTCCGATTATTACGGTGGTTCCGGTTGGACTGACGCCAGATGGTGATGTCATAACGTTATTAAGTGAGCTGGCCCAGCATACGCGCAATTTAAATTTAGACAATCGCATGTCGATGCTGCTGCATGATGATATTGAACAAAACTGGCAGGCGGCGGCGCGGCTTTCGGTACTGGGGCATTTAGAGCCGGTTGACCCAGCGCTGGTTGATTTTGCGGCCTTGCGTCAAAGTTTTTTTAGAACGCATCCAGAGCTTACCGATTTTGATTTAGACCTCGATTTTAAATTTTGGCAAGTTCTACCGGTGCGTTATCGGTTTATTGCAGGGTTTGGCAAAATTCACTGGCTAGACCATATTGCCGTAGAATTATTAGAGGACGATTGGAGCGCCGAGCAAAACCATTTAAATGCAGGCTTACAAAAAAATAGCGATTTTGCAGAGGCCGACGTGTTGCAACTAAGCCGTTATGGTGCGCAGATTTTACAGCATGAACGCGTCCATTTTTTAATATTTAATAAACCGATTGATGATGCAGCGGGCGCACTGTCACAACTGCAAGCAGGCCAGTTTACCGATGCGGCTATTAAAAATAAAGCCCCTAAAAGCCTCTAATTTTTAGCCTGTTTGTGGCCTAACTAGAAGGACTGTATTTAAATACGCTAAGCAGTGGCGTTTTTTGTTACACTAAGCGCTAGCATTTATTTTTTTGAAACGGCTGTTATGACTGTTACACCTTTATCCGCGCAAGATTTAACCTCCTTAGAACCTCAGCCAGAATTAGGAACGCCCCCTGAAATAGCCGATTTACCCGTATCTGCCCTGTTTCGTGCCACCGATGTAGCGCATTTACCTGATAGTACGCGTAAAGTTGAACCGCTAAATGACTTTTTGGGTCAAACTCGTGCCCGTCAAGCCGTTGAAACGGCTTTAGCCCTGCCCTTTGGTGGCTATAATATTTTTGCAGCTGGCACCAACGGATTAGGCAAACGTACGATGCTTACGCGCTTATTGCGCCAACATGCAGCCAACATGCCGACGCCGTCCGATTGGGTGTATTTAAATCATTTTGCCGACCCCCGCCAGCCTATTGCGCTTGAGTTACCGCCGAGTGAAGGCCCCAAACTTAAAAAGGCGCTGCATCAACTATGGCATACCTTGTTGCGTCAGCTTGAACGCGCTTTTAGCAGTGAGCCGTATTTGCAGCGGATTGAAAGTATTCGTCAGGCAGCCGGCAGCATGCAACAGCAAGCGTTACAGGAGTTGACCAAGGAAGGGGAAGCGCTTAATTTAGTGCTCGTGTCGCAAGATGAACGCCATCGCTTTGTGCCCGCGCCCTCTATCGATGCAACGCCTCTCACTGCGCAACCGCCTACGCCTGAAGCATTGCCAACTGCAAGTTTGCATTCAGCACAAATCCAGCAGCCTACTAAAGGGTCGGCTAAATCTCAATCGCCTCAATCTGATAACTTGTTAAACCTGACTGCCGACGCTGTACAAGTGCGTCAACAGATGCGCCAGATGGATAAAAAACTGGAACGACTGGGCGCACGTTTAGGCCGCCTAGAAGACCAAAGCCGCGACCAAATCATGCAACTTAATGCCGAACTGGCTGCCGAAGTCGTCCTGCCACGTGTACAGATGCTAGAACAGCGTTTTGAACATGTAGACGGCCTGGCGCGTTATTTAAAGGCGTATGCGAACGATATTATCGAGCACGTGAATGATATTTTATCGGGTGAAGATGAGGATTTTTTGCCTGCCATGTTTGACCGAGTGCCGACGCGTTATCAAGTCAATGTGATGGTGACGCATAAAGTCAGTCAGGGCGCACCGGTCGTGTTTGAAGACTTGCCGACGCACTACAATTTATTAGGGCATGTTGAACAACTCACCCAGATGGGCACGATTAGCACCGATTTTACCTTAATTCGAGCGGGCGCACTGCATCGAGCCAATGGCGGGTTTTTAATGCTGGAAGCCGAACAAATTTTAGAACAACCCTATGCCTGGCAAGGGCTGAAGCGCGTGTTAAAATCGGGCCAGTTACGCTTGTCATCGCTGGAACAAATGTTGACCTTAACCGGCAGTATTTCGCTCGAACCGCAAAGTATTCCGTTACAGCTTAAAATTATTATGTTAGGCGAGCCGCAGATTTATTATGAACTGCTGGAATTTGAGCCTGAACTCAACAGTTTATTTAAAATTCGCGCAGATTTTAGCGATACCCTACCCCGCACCCTGCAAAACGAACAGGCATATATTCAACTGATTGCCGATTATGTACACAAGGAAAAACTGCTGCATTTAAATCAGGCGGCACTGGCTGAATTATTGGCCGATTCAAGCCGTCATGCCGAAGACCAACAGGCGCTGTCATTACATGCAGCAAGTCTGGGCGATTTATTGTGTGAATCAAGCGCGCTGGCCAGGCAAATGGGCGCCAAAATTCAGACGGCCGAGCACATTCAGCAGGCTTTGGAGGCGCGGCGTTATCGTTCGGGATATTTGCGTGAACTGTATTGGCACGATTTAAAACGCGGCACGCAACTTATAGAAACACAAGGCCTGCGTATTGGGCAAATTAACGCTCTGACAGTAGTCCATTATGCCGACAGCGAGTTTGGCCTGCCTGCACGTTTGACGGCGTCGGTGTATCAGGGTGGCGGCGATATTCTGGATATCGAGCGCAGTGTGGAATTAGGCGGCGCGCTTCATGCCAAAGGGGTGCTGATTATGTCGAGTTTTCTGCGGGCGCATTTTGGGCGTCAGCAACCATTACATTTTTCGGCGGCGTTGGCGTTTGAACAAAATTATGGTGATATTGACGGCGACAGTGCCACCATGGCCGAGTTGTGTGCGCTTATTTCGGCCATTAGTCAACTACCGCTTGACCAGTCGTGGGCCATTACGGGCTCCATGAATCAGTTGGGCGTAACGCAACCGATTGGCGGGGTCAATGCCAAAATTGAAGGGTTTTTTGATGCCTGCGCGTTATTTCCATTAACCGGTCAACAAGGCGTAATTATTCCGGCGCAAAATGTGCAGCATTTAATGCTTCGGGCTGATGTGCGCCATGCTGTCGAACAGGGTTTTTTTCATGTTCGGGCAGTGCAGACGATTGGTGAGGCGCTTAGTATTTTAATGCATAAACCGGTGGGCAATATGGACAGCAAGGGGCGCTATCCTAAAGGCAGCATTTATGCCACGGTGATGAAACAGTTAAAACTTTGGCAACGTTTGGAAAGTGGCGATATTGATACGAAAAAAGGCAAATCGAAAAAACATAAAGTAAAATCGAAAAAGGATAAAAATGCAAAGCTGAAGAGCGATAAAAGTTAATGTAATCGCTCTAAGCGTTCTAAACCCGGGCTTTGGGAATTTAATCTATATCTTAAAATAAAAAATGGCTAAGCCTGTCGAATGATAGACTTAGCCTGCTTTCAGGTAACTATTTTTAACTGGTTTAACGATTAGGTCGATTAAGCCTCAGGGCTGTTGGCTTCAATGAGCGGTTGCAGCTCGCCTTTTTGAAACATATCAAACACGATATCACTACCGCCAATTAACTCGCCTTTAACCCATAACTGCGGGAACGTCGGCCACTGGGCAATTTTAGGTAAAGTTGCGCGAATATCGGGATTTTCCAGAATATTGACATAGGCAAACGGACGACCGATTTGACTTAATACGTCGATGGTACGGGCCGAAAAACCACATTGCGGAAACTGCGGAGTCCCTTTCATATAAACCAAAACGGGGTGTTCGGCAATTTGTTGGCGGATTAACGTTTCGGTAGCGTTGGCTTGAGTATCCATAACGGTTCCTTTTGGGCAAATTGGACAACATAAATAAACGAGGACAATACGGGCAAATTATACGCTTTTTAACCGACCTATATAAGGCTTATATCAGGGAACCTTGTAAAATTTGGCACGCCTGCCTCCTAAACCATTAAATAGGGATTTTTAAGTATTATCGCATGAAATTAACTACCTTCTGGCAAGCTGTTTTGTTACTCTAGCCTATCGGTTAACTATTGCAATATCAGTTGATTTCAAAACGTTTTTACCATGTATTGTGAGGGATAATTTAAAATGGCCTTACCGCTTACTTTTGCAGAGCTGTTTCCTGCGTCATCGGCACCGCATTTTAGCGCAGAACATACTGCCCTGATGCCCACTTACGCCCGCCAGCCGATTGCTTTTGTACGCGGTCAGGGCGCCTGGGTCTATACGGCGCAACACGATGCCTATTTAGATGCGTTATCGGGCATTGCAGTATGCGGGCTGGGTCATGCGCATCCTAAAATCTCTGAAGCCATTGCTGAACAGGCGGCAACGCTAATGCACACCAGCAACTTATTTGAAGTGCCATGGCAGGAAGCAGCCGGGGACTTATTATGTAAAGCTGGCGGTATGCAGCAGTGTTTTTTTGCCAACAGCGGCGCTGAAGCCAATGAAGCGGCGATTAAATTGGCGCGTATGTATGGCTATAAAAAACACTTTAAGGCGCCTAAAATCATTGTGATGACTGGATCTTTTCACGGTCGGACGCTTGCGACCTTATCGGCTACGGGAAATGAAAAGGTACAAAAAGGCTTTTATCCGCTACAAGAAAGTTTTGTACGGGTGCCTTTTGGCGATATTGACGCGATACGTGCTGTGCAACAAGAACATGCCGAAATCACAGCCATTCTGGTTGAACCGATTCAGGGCGAAGGCGGTGTCAATACGGCCCCGCAAGGCTTTGTTTATTTGGAACAGTTACGGGCGTTGTGTGATGAATTTGACTGGTTATTGATGCTGGACGAAGTGCAAACTGGCAACGGACGGACGGGCCAATATTTTGCCTACCAGCATACGGCTATCGTGCCCGATGTGGTGACGACGGCTAAAGGATTGGGCAACGGTTTTCCGGTAGGGGCATGTTTGGCCAATGGCAAGGCGGTTGGACTGTTTGGACCGGGTAATCATGGCTCGACCTATGGTGGCAATCCACTGGCCTGTCGCACGGTGCATACGGTTATTCGTACGTTGTATGAAGAAGAGGTGTTAGGCAATGCGGCTCGGGTAGGCGCTTGGCTGCGTGATGAATTTAACCGGCAACTGGCCGATTTGGGCGTTACGGTGCGCGGGTTCGGCATGATGCTCGGTATTGAATTGCCCAAAGCTTGTGGTGAACTGGTGAATCAGGCGCGCGACGAACAGCATTTAATTATTAACGTAACCGCCGATAAAGTGATTCGTTTATTGCCGCCGCTTAATTTAACGGATAAAGAGGCGGCCGAATTGGTTAAACGTCTAGTGCCGCTCATTCGGCGTTTCTTAACCACCCTTACCGCTTAATATCTGTCGTTTTAAGCCCAATTTTAAGATAACCCAAATCTGGATAATAGCCTGTTTAACCACAGGATTTTATCCGGATTTTCTAATATGGGCGCGCGTTAATGACGGATTGGCAACTGGCTAAAATGTTGTAATAAGGCCTCAAGGCAACGGGTGACTTTTAACGGTTGGCGTTCACGGCGCAATGTCAAGGCATATAACGTATAGCCAGGCATGGGCCATTCGGGCAGGACTTCAATCAGTTCGCCATTGGCGAGTTCCTTTTGAACATCAATATGTAAAACGCGCATTAGGCCTTGACCCGTTGTACAAAGCGATTTCATTAAAAATACGTTATTGGTAAAAAGTCGGGCATTAAGCAGTACGCTCAAGCGTTTACCTGTAACCGGGTCAATAAATTCACATTGGCTGGGTTCTTTAAGTAATTCCATGGCAATCATTGTGTGCTGTTGTAAATCTTCTGGGGTTTTAATAGGGGCATAACGGGCCAGATACTCAGGCGAGGCACATAAAATTTGATTGACCTGAAATAGCGGGCGCGCCACCATGCTCGAATCGGCAAGGCCCGGGCTCATGCGCAAGGCAATATCGATACGACTTTCAATTAAATCGATATTTTTATTTTCGACCTCAAAATGAATATTAAGCTGCGGGTGGCTTTGCATCCATTGCGACAACGCGGGCACAATGTGATTAACGCAAAGCTCCGGGGTCGTGGCGATACGTAAATCTCCGACTACATCGTCGCGCAACTCATTAACGCGGCTGCGGCCCTGTTCGGCAGCTTCGACCATTTCCTGGCAACTTTGATAAAATGCTTCTCCCGATTCGGTCAGGCTCAGTTTACGGGTCGAGCGATGCATTAAAACAATGCCCATTTCTTCTTCAAGGGCACGAATTTGTTGACTGACAGCACTGGTGGTCACGCCTAAATCGCGTGCGGCTGCACTAAATGAACGACGTTCGACCACATAGGCAAATACCGCCATATTTCTTAAATTTTCCAAAAAATTACGTTGCTGGCGTACCTGGCCGGCGGAATCGGTTACAGATTTAGTGCTTTTGGATAGCTGAGCCAGGGTTGCTTTCGACATCGTTGTATCCTAATCAAAGTTGGTTATATTGTTTCCCTAGTCCTTATGGCTAGCACTAGGTTTCTTGTAGATAACTGCATGATAACTGAGGGAATTGGGCATCTAGTTTAGGCAGGTCAAGGTATTATCGTTAGCGTGTTCCCAAAATAGTTTGAGGATTTACGGCTTTGCCATTGGCGCGTATTTGAAATTCCAGCATGACATGACTGGCTGCCGATTGCCCCATGGCAGCAATGACCTGCCCTGCATGAACGCGTTCACCTTGGGTTACGTTTAAACGGTCATTATGGGCATAGGCTGTTATATAACCGTTACTGTGCCGAATCAAGATTAAATGGCCATATTCGGCCAAACCGTTACTCGCATAGACCACTTCGCCATCGGCTGCTGCACGCACAGGATCGCCTTGTTGCCCTGAAAATCGAATGCCCCGAACTCCTGCGCCGGGATTAAAAGAAGCTTCGATAGGGTTAGACGTCGGCCATTGCCAGTTTAAAGGTGCAGGATTAGTTGTATAAGCAGGCGCTATTGGGCTTGGAGCAGATGGCGTATTAACGGGTTTATAAGGATAGGTATTAGGCGCAAGCATTGCATTAGTTACGGTAAGCGGGCGCTGAACAATACGATTTTGATTATAAGATGGCAAGGGACGGACAGCACGATTTGCCTGTAACATGGCTGGGCTTGCAGGGCCGCGTAACTGTAGCCGTTGCCCGATAAAAATTAAATAATCATCGCCCAACTGGTTATTTCGGCCAATTTCCCGCCAGTCAAGCCCATAACGATTGGCAATTTTAGAAATGGTATCACCGGATTGGACCGTATAGACATTGGGCACTGGCGCATAGCTGGCCGGATAGCGCCGTACAGGAACGGCGGGCTGGGTGGCGCACCCTTGTAGAATACTAAAACCGAGTAATCCGCAAGTGACTAGGGCCAGTTTAAGAGGTATGGTAAAAGTCGGCATAGGGTCATTAAGAGACATCAGAAAGTCCTGCTGATTTGAGCGTGCTGATTTGAGCGTTAACAAGCGTTAGTATCATAAAGCATCTTAAGCTATTTTATATCGTATTTCTTAAGGCAACCTTTAAAAATCTTAAATTTGGTGTTCGTTTTGGACGCTGGTCCCTACTAGATTAAGTGCTGCATGAGCTGTTCAATGACTGCATAATTGGTTGCATCCATTTGTATCGGGGTAATGCTCACCAGGCCATTTTCGATAGCGCCAAAATCGGTGGGAATATGAGCTAAAGGACGATGATGGGCCAGCGTTTCGGGCTCGCCTGCCAATCCAATCCAGTAAACAGTTCGGCCGCGTGGGTCTGTCATCGCTTGAATGGGATTGGGCGCGACACGACTGCCCAAACGGGTAATAACAGCAGGTGTGGAAGCGTTTAAATGGCCGATATCGGGCAAATTGATGTTTAAAATATGGTGTGGCGGTAAGCTTGGCAGTCCTTTTGCAATAAATCCATAAATCCATTCTGCGGCTGCTTGATAAAAGCGCGAATCGTTATAACCGCGAACGTGCGGACCTGCCAGCGACACAGCAATGGAAGGCTTGTGCATGATGCGCCCTTCAAACGCGGCGCCTACGGTACCTGAATATAAGGTATCATCACCTAAATTTGCCCCACTGTTAATGCCTGTAACGACCAAATCAAATAATGAGTGTTGACGCAAGGGCACTGTATTTAGCGTAAAAGAATGATTATCAAGTGAATTTTGCGCAGGTTTTTTAAGTGTATCCTGCTCTAAATGATGAAACAGGCCATTTAAGGCTAAATACACACAATCGGCGGGGGTACCATTAACGGCCCAAAAACCGTTATCCAATTGAATGGGCCGCAACGGCCGGTCCAGGGTGATGGCACTTGAAAAACCGCTACGGTCACCATCAGGGGCAACGACGGTAACCGTGCCAAGCCTTGATAAGGTTGCATGTAGCGCGATTAATCCTGGAGCGGCAACCCCATCATCATTGCTAAGTAAAATACGCATTTAAGGTCACTTATCCTTACAAATCGAGCGGTTATCGTTAAGTTTAAACAGTCTAGCGCAACAAAGTCCTTTAAACTACCTTGTTTTTTGCGTTTTTTGGGCTTAAAATCAGTGTAAAATAAACAGAATCTTAGGTTATCACTTATTTTAGCCGATTGAATAATTCATATTTTAAGGATATTGATGATGAAATTTCCCGTATTATCGCCCCGTTTGGTGGCCGGCCTGTTAAGTACTTCTAGCCTACTCGTCGTGCTTGCGTTACCTGCTTATGCTGTACCTGCTGCAACTCCTCATAATGCTGTTAAGCCTGCCGGAGCCGGTGCTGCCAATATGCCTAAATCCGGCGTGGAATTTAAAGATTCATTGCCCACGACATTAGAAGAAGTGGCAACGGTTGATGTATTATCTGAAATTTGTCCACCCCTACTGGGTAAAGATAAAATGTCACAGTTTGATGCAGGCTATGCCAATTTATTGACAACGATGTTACCCGGTATTAAATCACCGGTTTTGGGCGTGAAAAGTCTGCATGATGATA
>JAGLBJ010000025.1 GCA_018260315.1 Moraxellaceae bacterium
GAACGCGTTTCAGTTTCAAGGTTTCAAATACTTCGTCGGATACATTGATATCTTGCTGCTCAATCCGATAAATTTCATGAGTAACCTCTTGATACTCATCAAACAATTTAACAAAGTGCGTGCTGGTGGTTTTTAACTCGGTCATGGTTTCACGTAATTCTGGAAACTCTTGGGCTAAATCATGTTTATCAACGTTCATGGTTTATATCCTCAATGATAAAGGGGGAGTTAAAAAATCGTGCTCAACATTAACTCGCACAAAACCCGCTTACTATAGGCGATTTTTATTTTTCTGTATAATGTTTTTTGCAGTAAAAGCGTTAGAAACCCGTTAGAAACTGTAGCTTCATGGTAAAAAAGGCCGCAGTCCTTGTCTAAACCGTTGCGCATGGGCTGCATAATGCAACGCACTGGCCTGATTGCGTTGCACCAGTGCGTCAGTCATCGGTTTAACTACTTTGCCCGGGCTGCCCATGACCACCGAAAAGGGCGGGATAATTTTTCCTTCAGGAATCAGACTGTTAGCGCCAATAATACAATGTTCGCCGATCACTGCACCATTTAAAATCACCGCATTGATACCAATAAGACACCCGTTGCCAATCGTGCAGCCATGCAGCATAGCCTGATGGCCCACAGTAACCCAATCTGCGACGCTTAGCGCAACGCCGTAATCGGTATGCAACACCGCATTTTCCTGAATATTACTCGAATAACCAATGCTGATTTTATGATTATCGGCTCGAATGACCGCACCAAACCATACACTGCTCTTCTGGCCCAGTTCAACTTGTCCGATCACGCTGGCAGAATCGGCGATCCAGCCTTGCCAGCTTTCATCAGGACCATGTAAAAACGTGGGGTGATGCTCTTCAAAACGATATAACATGAGGGATATTCCTAAAACGCTGCGTGCAATAATCTTAATAACATACACCCATAAAAAAGCCGATCAATTGACCGGCCTTTTAGGTTATCTGCCTATCAGCTTAACTGTCTATTAGCTTAACGCCACTTAAATAGTGTCGTTAAGGGCTTGAGTAAAGGCCTGGTCAACTTCAGAAAAATCAGGCTTTGCTTCAACCGCATGATAGTGCGGATTCGCCCGGGCCAGTTCACGCTCGGCCGCTTCAGCCTCCTGGCGGCGACGTTCCAAATGATATGCCAGCCCGGTTCCTGCCGGAATCAACCGTCCAACCACCACATTTTCTTTAAGGCCGCGCAAATCGTCCTCTTTGCCAGTCACCGCAGCTTCGGTCAACACGCGTGTGGTTTCCTGGAACGATGCTGCCGAAATAAACGAATCGGTGGCCAAAGACGCTTTGGTAATCCCCATCAACAGGCGGTTAAACTTGGCCGGAAATTTATTTTGATGCGCCAACGCTTCATTTTCTTCAACCACACGCGAATAATCGGCCTGTTCACCCTTAATAAAGCTTGAATCGCCACCGTCCAGGATTTCAACTTTACGCAACATCTGGCGAATAATCACCTCAATGTGTTTATCGTTGATTTTAACCCCTTGAATCCGGTAGACGTCCTGGACTTCATTAACAATATAGGTCGCCAGCGCCGCCTCGCCTTTTAAACGTAAAATATCATGCGGATTTTGCGGGCCGTCCGATAATACTTCACCACGCTCAATGCGCTCACCCTCTAACACGTTGATTTGACGCCATTTTGGAATCAATTCCTCATAAACTTCACCACCATCGTCGGGGGTAATGCTTAAACGGTTTTTACCTTTGGTTTCCTTGCCAAACGATACTACGCCACTGATTTCCGCCAAAATGGCATGTTCTTTAGGTTTACGCGCTTCGAACAAGTCGGCCACGCGCGGCAACCCGCCGGTAATGTCCCGAGTCCGCGATGACGCTTGCGGCACCCGTCCAATAATATCACCAAGGCCTAAATCTTCACCGTCGCGCACCGTCATAATGGTTTGTTGCGGCAAGAAATAAGTATGCTCACCGCCATCGGCTGTCTGTAAAATAATCGCAGGACGCAACTCTTTGCCTGCCGCCGAACGGTCCTTGACGGGCAAGATTTCAACCGTGGTCATACCGGTGGTTTCATCGAGTTTCGTGGTCGCGGTCAGACCGTCCGTAATGTTCGAAAACATTACTTTACCCTGAACTTCGTTAATCAACGGATGGGTATGCGGATCCCATGTAGCAATTACTTGCCCTTGCTCAACCGCACTTCCGTCACGCACGCTAATCGTTGCGCCATAAGGCACGGTATAACGTTCACGCTCACGGCCACGCTCATCGGCCACGCCCAATTCAGCAGAACGCGACACGACAACCAAATGGCCTTTAGCATGCTCTACCGTTTTAATATTATGAAAACGTACTGTCCCTTTGGCGCGTACCTGAACGTTGCTGACCGCAGAAGCCCGACTTGCAGCACCCCCGACGTGGAACGTCCGCATGGTTAACTGCGTGCCCGGTTCACCAATGGACTGGGCCGCCATAACCCCGACCGATTCACCCGAATTAACCAAATGACCACGCGCCAAGTCACGTCCGTAACATTTGGCACAGACCCCAAAGCGGGTATTACACCCAATGACCGAACGCACTTTGATTTCATCAACGGCGGCCTGTTCTAACACATCGACCAGACGCTCATCAATCAAGGTACCGGCAGTCATCAAAATTTCATCACTGCCCGGTGCCAGTACATCGGCCGCGACCACGCGCCCCAGCACGCGTTCCCCTAATGCCTCAATAATTTCACCACCCTGAATATGCGGCGTCATCATTAAACCGGCTGTGGTGCCGCAATCGTCTTCAGTGATGACTAAATCCTGCGCAACGTCCACCAAACGCCGGGTCAGATAACCCGAGTTGGCGGTTTTTAGCGCAGTATCCGCCAGGCCTTTACGGGCACCGTGAGTCGAAATAAAGTACTGTAGAACGGTTAAGCCTTCACGAAAGTTGGCTTTAATCGGTGTTTCAATAATAGACCCGTCAGGTTTTGCCATAAGGCCGCGCATACCGGCCAACTGCCGAATTTGCGCTGCACTACCTCGCGCGCCCGAATCCGACATAATATAAATCGAATTAAACGATTTTTGCTTTTCAATGTCGCCCTGGCGATTGACCACGGCTTCAGTTGACAAGTTATCCATCATCGCCTTGGCGACTTGCTCAGTGGTACGTGACCAAATATCGACCACCTTATTATAGCGTTCGCCTGCGGTTACAAAGCCTTGTTCAAATTGGCTTTCAATTTCACGCACTTCAGTATCTGCTTTACCGATAATTTCATCTTTAGTCGGCGGAATCAGCATATCTTCCATACCGACCGAAATACCGGCATGAGTTGCTTGGGCAAAACCCAAATACATCAATTGGTCGGCAAACAGAACGGTGGCTTTTAAGCCCAACGTCCGATAGCAGCTATTCAACAGTTTGGAAATATTCTTTTTAGTCATGGTTTGATTGACTTGGTCAAAACTCATGCCATCTGGAACAATGCCCCACAACAAACACCGACCCGGAGTCGTATCAATTAAGCGGGTTGCCCTTTGAGCTTGACCCTCGGCATTAAAGGTTGTTTCAGTAATCCGCACTTTAATACGTGCATGAATATGAATGGCTTTGGTTCCGAGCGCACGGCGCACTTCATCGGTATCGGCGAAAATCATGCCTTCGCCTTTGACATTCACCGCTTCGCGACTAATATAATACAGGCCCAATACCACATCTTGTGACGGTACAATAATCGGCTCACCGTTGGCAGGTGACAAAATATTGTTGGTTGACATCATCAACGCACGCGCTTCAAGCTGCGCTTCAATGGTTAACGGGACATGGACCGCCATTTGGTCACCGTCAAAGTCGGCGTTAAAAGCCGTACATACCAAAGGGTGCAACTGAATGGCCTTACCTTCAATCAGGGTCGGTTCAAAAGCCTGCAAGCCCAAACGGTGCAAGGTTGGAGCACGGTTTAACAATACCGGATGCTGACGAATAACGGTCGCCAAAACGTCCCAAACTTCCGGCCGTTCTTGCTCGACCATTTTTTTGGCAGCTTTAATGGTGGTTGCCATGCCAAGCGATTGCAACTTGGCAAAAATAAAGGGTTTGAACAACTCCAGCGCCATTTTTTTAGGCAAACCACATTGATGTAAATGCAGTGTCGGACCTACCACAATAACCGAACGGCCTGAATAATCGACGCGTTTACCCAGCAAGTTTTGACGGAACCGGCCCTGTTTACCTTTGATCATATCGGCCAGCGATTTTAACGGACGTTTATTGCTGCCCGTAATAGCACGGCCGCGCCGACCGTTATCGAGCAAGGCATCGACGGCTTCTTGCAGCATGCGTTTTTCGTTACGGACGATAATATCGGGCGCGGTCAAATCCAGTAACCGTTTTAAACGATTATTCCGGTTAATCACACGGCGATACAAATCGTTTAAATCCGATGTCGCAAACCGTCCACCGTCAAGCGGCACCAACGGGCGTAAATCGGGTGGTAATACGGGCAATACCGTCATCACCATCCATTCAGGCTTGTTTTTGGAATCGCGGAACGCTTCCATCAATTTCAAACGTTTCGATGATTTTTTTAATTTAGTTTCAGACGCGGTCGGAATCTCTTCACGCAACCGCATAATCTCGGCATCTAAATCAATATCGCGCAATAAATCCTGAATGGCTTCTGCACCCATTTTGGCCACAAATTCATCGCCATGTTCTTCAAGTGCGTTATAGTACTCTTCGTCGCTCAGTAACTGATATTTTTCAAACGGCGTCATACCGGGTTCAGTTACCACATAGCTTTCAAAATACAACACGCGCTCGATATCACGCAAGGTCATATCCAGTAATAAACCGATGCGACTTGGCAATGATTTTAAAAACCAGATATGGGCAACCGGTGACGCCAAATCAATATGCCCCATACGGTCACGGCGTACTTTAGCCGTCGTCACTTCCACGCCGCATTTTTCGCAAATGACGCCCTTAAACTTCATGCGCTTATATTTGCCGCACAAACATTCATAATCTTTAATCGGTCCAAAAATCTTGGCACAAAACAGCCCGTCACGTTCAGGTTTAAACGTGCGGTAGTTAATCGTTTCAGGTTTTTTAACTTCACCATGCGACCACGATTTAATCATATCGGGCGAGGCCAAACCGATTCGAATTCTATCAAAATCGGCCACTTCAGCGCTGTCAGAATCTTTTTGACGCATAATATCAAGCAGGTCTTTCAAATCTATTCTCCATTGGCTGCACGGGTTGGCATGCAGCGAGGTTAGAGCGGGGTGTTATCGCCAAGCACCAAGCGAATACACCCAATATCGTCAGGTGAGCCTATTTGCCAGCCTTACGTTATACGATTAATCTTCGTTTTTAAGCTCAATATTAATGCCTAGTGAACGAATTTCCTTGGTTAACACGTTAAACGATTCAGGCATGCCCGGGTCCATATAGTGGTTACCGTCAACGATATTTTTATAAATACGTGTCCGGCCTTCCACATCGTCCGATTTAACGGTCAACATTTCTTGCAACGTATAGGTCGCACCATAAGCTTCAAGCGCCCACACTTCCATTTCACCAAATCGCTGACCACCGAACTGGGCTTTACCGCCAAGGGGCTGCTGTGTAACCAACGAATACGAACCGGTCGACCGCGCATGCATTTTGTCATCAACCAAGTGATTGAGTTTGAGCATGTACATGTAACCGACAGTTACAGGACGGTCAAAACGATCACCGGTCCGTCCATCGTACAACACCTGTTGCCCGGTTTCGGATAAATCAGCCAGTTTAAGCAAGGATTTAATCTGTTTCTCTTCTGCTCCGTCAAACACCGGAGTCGCTAATGGCACACCGCCCACCAGATTTTGCGCCAGTGCTTTAACTTCGGCATCAGTCAGGGTATCAAGGTTTTCCTGTTCGCCGCCCACCTGGTTATAAATTTTGTCTAAAAAGTCACGCAGCTCGCCGATTTGGCGTTCTTGCTGTAACATTTTATCAATTTTTTCACCCAAGCCCTTAGCCGCTAACCCCAAATGCGTTTCCAGAATCTGACCGACGTTCATACGTGAGGGCACGCCAAGCGGATTTAACACCACATCGACTGGCACGCCATTTTCATCATACGGCATATCTTCGACAGGCATAATAACCGACACCACCCCTTTATTACCATGACGTCCTGCCATTTTATCGCCGGGTTGAATACGACGTTTAACGGCCAAATAAACTTTGACCATTTTCAACACGCCATGCATCAGCTCGTCACCGGTCGACAACTTACGTTTTTTCTCGGTGTACTTGGCATCAATATCCACTTCTTTTTCTTTCAAAAAGTCCTGGATTTGGGTCAAACGTTCTGCAATATCTTCATCAGTCGGCTGAACGTCTAACAACTGGCTCAGTTCCATAGAACTCATGCGGTCCTGGTTTAACACGGTACCGCGCGTCGTACCGCCGCCCCCATTAACCGGCTGACCGTCCAGCAGGCGCGTTACGCGTTCACGTGCTGCCTCTTCAAAAATGCGGAACTCTTCTTTTAAATCTTTGCGATAGGCGTCCAACTGTGCCTTTTCGATGGCTTTGGCACGGTCATCTTTTTCCAAACCATCGCGCGTAAATACCTGCACATCAATCACGGTGCCTTTGGTACCCGATGGAACACGCAATGACGAATCTTTTACATCGGCGGCCTTTTCGCCAAAAATCGCGCGTAACAGTTTTTCTTCAGGAGTTAACTGGGTTTCACCTTTTGGCGTGACCTTACCCACCAAAATATCACCCGGATTGACTTCAGCACCAATATACACAATGCCCGACCCGTCTAATTTAGACAGCGCTGCTTCGCCTACGTTTGGAATATCCGAGGTAATTTCTTCACTGCCCAATTTGGTATCACGCGCCATACAGGTCAATTCTTGAATATGAATTGAGGTAAACCGGTCTTCCTGCACCACACGCTCGGACAATAAAATCGAGTCTTCGAAGTTATAGCCATTCCATGCCATAAAGGCAACGCGCATATTTTGACCCAGCGCCAATTCACCCAAGTCGGTAGACGGACCATCGGCCAGAATATCGCCAACTGCCACCACATCGCCACGATTGACAATGACATGCTGATTAATACAGGTATTTTGATTAGAACGGGTATATTTCACCAAATTATAAATATCAACGCCGGCTTCACCTGCAATCATTTCCGATTCATTCACACGAATCACGATACGGCTGGCATCAACGTAATCAATACGCCCACCACGACGTGCCACGACACAGACACCCGAATCGCGTGCCACATGCCGTTCCATACCGGTACCGACCAGTGGTTTATCTGATAGTAAAGTAGGCACGGCTTGACGTTGCATGTTCGAACCCATCAAGGCACGGTTTGCATCGTCGTGTTCCAAAAACGGAATCAGACTGGCAGCAACCGACACCACCTGACGCGGCGATACGTCCATATGCGTGATTTTTTCAGGTACAGTACGGATAAAGTCGCCCTGTTCCCGAACCGATACCAAATCTTCGGTAAAAAAGCCCTGTTCGTCAATAAGCGAGTCGGCCTGTGCAATCACTGTACCAACTTCTTCAATCGCCGATAAGTACACAATTTCATCAGTCACTTGACCGTTATTAACAATTCGATAAGGGGTTTCCAAAAACCCAAAATCATTGGCTTTGGCATAGACCGCCAAACTGTTAATCAAACCAATATTCGGACCTTCCGGCGTTTCAATCGGACAGACGCGACCATAATGCGTTTGATGCACGTCACGTACTTCAAATCCGGCCCGTTCACGTGTTAAACCGCCAGGCCCCAAGGCCGATACACGACGTTTATGGGTAATTTCCGACAACGGATTATTCTGGTCCATAAACTGCGACAACTGCGAAGAGCCAAAAAATTCCTTAATAGCCGCCGTCACAGGCTTGGCATTAATTAAATCCTGCGGCGACAAATTATCGGTTTCGGCCTGACCCAGACGCTCTTTAACCGCCCGCTCTACTCGCACCAGACCAACACGGAATTGATTTTCTACCATTTCACCAACTGAACGCACGCGCCGATTGCCCAAATGGTCGATATCGTCCACTTCGCCTTTACCGTTACGGATTTCGACTAGGGTTTTTAAAACGTCAATAATATCTGTCGTCGACAGCACGCTTTCAACTTCGCGCGCTTTTTGGTCAGCAATATTTTCATAAGGACGACCCAAACGCCGATTAAATTTCATGCGGCCCACGCGCGATAAATCATAACGTTCTGCATTAAAAAACAGGTTGTTAAACATGCTTTCAGCCGCATCAGCCGTTGGGGGTTCACCCGGACGCATCACTTTATAAATCTCAACCAGCGCATCATGACGGGTACGAGTGGAATCGGCGCGCAAGGTATCGGCGATAAACGGCCCACGGTCAATATCGTTGGTAAACAGCATATTAAACTGCTTAATCTCGCTGTCTGCCAATTTCACCAACACATCATGCGTAATTAAGGTATTTGCCTCAATAGTATGACCATCTCGCAGGGTAATCGTATCGCCTAAAATGCGCTCATATAAATACTCATCAGGTACCGGCAAACGCGTGAGTTCGGCTTGTTCCATCTGGCGTACATGTCGCGCATTAATCCGTTTACCCGCTTCAATGATGACTTTACCGTCGGCGGTTTTAATATCAAACTGCGACATCTCGCCACGTAAACGTTCCGGAACCAAATCAATTTCATATTGACCGTCATTAAAATAAACCGGAACTTTATCGTAAAATTCGTTTAAAATTTGTTCGGTGGTGAAATTAAGCGCACGCAACATCACCGTTGCCAATAATTTACGACGACGGTCAATCCGAACATACATTAAATCCTTGGCATCAAATTCAAAATCCAGCCATGAGCCACGGTAAGGAATAATACGTGCCGAATACAAGACTTTACCCGAACTATGGGTTTTACCTTTATCGTGGTCAAAAAATACGCCCGGTGAACGGTGCAACTGACTGACGATAACGCGTTCGGTACCATTGATTACAAAGGTACCGTTTTCAGTCATTAAGGGCATTTCACCCATAAAGACTTCCTGGTCGCGTAAATCTTTAATGCCTTTGGTTTCTTTGTCGCGAATGACGAGGCGAATCTTAACCCGCAGTGGCGCCGCATAGGTCGATCCACGTAAAATACACTCGCGCACATCAAATTCCGGTGTACCCAAATGGTATTCTAAAAATTCAAGCGAGGCATTGCCCGTGTAGCTGTCAATGGGAAATACAGAACGAAAGGCAGCCTGGAGGCCTTCATCTTCGCGTTGTTTGATCGAACGCCCTTCTTGCAAAAATTCTCGATAGGAATCTACCTGAATAGCCAGTAAGTACGGGACATCCATAATATTTGGCAATTTGCCAAAATTTTTACGGAGCCGTTTCTTTTCAGTATAAGAGTAAGCCATCGGGAGTCCTCAAGTAAGCCAGTTGTTATCGCAAATGCGCAACCTTATCCCTACATACATTGTAAGATAAGGCTTGTTTTACCTAAAATGTTTGCCATTAAATTGACCGTCTATGTCGCTTAACATCAACGATCAATCTAAGGGGAAACATTCAACAATATGAATGATTTTAACAGTTTACCGGATTTTAAAACCGTCTTAAAACCTCGTAAAGTATAACGCAAAAAGGCTGATGACCAAAAAGTCACCAGCCGTTTAAACCGGAAGCAAGCAGCGCCCACTTCCGCAAAGCCATTATTTGACTTCGACTTCTGCGCCAGCTTCTTCCAATTTCTTTTTCAGTGCTTCAGCATCATCTTTGCTGATAGCTTCTTTAAGAACTTGAGGTGCGCCTTCTACCAGGTCTTTGGCTTCTTTTAAGCCCAAGCCGGTTGCTTCACGAACGGCTTTAATAACCGCAACTTTATTGGCACCGAAGCTTTTTAAAGTCACGTTAAATTCAGTTTGCTCTTCAACAACGACAGCAGGGCCAGCCATAGCAGCAGGACCGACCGCAGCCGCAGCAGATACGCCGAATTTTTCTTCAAATGCCGAAATAAGTTCTACAACGTCCATGACAGACATTTCAGCAAATGCATTTAGAATATCGTCTTTTGACAATGCCATGAGGGATTCTCCAATGGAATAAAAAGTGGTTTAAGCCGCGATTAGGCAGCAGATTCTTCCTTTTGCTCTTTGAGTGCGGTCATTAAACGCGCAAACTTCGAGATAGGTGCCTGCATAACCGAAGCCAGCATTGAAAGGGCTGTAGGCAAATTCGGTAAGGTGGCTAACACATCAATTTGATCTGCGCCATACAATTTACCGTCAAATGCAGCCGACTTAATACTCAACTTAGCATTATCTTTAGCAAAGTCCTTTAATAAGCGTGCAGCTGCACCCATATCGTTTTCAGACAATGCCAAGGCAATAATGCTAGGGCCGGTTAACGTATCGTTCAAAATGGCAAACGGTGTACCTTCAAAGGCACGACGCGCTAACGTATTTCGCACAACACGTAAATAAACGCCCTGTTGACGTGCAGTTTGACGCAAAGTCGTTAACTGACCTACGGTTAAACCACGATAGTCGGCGACCACAGCAGAGAATGCGCCACTTGCAGCCTGATTGACTGAAGCAACAATCTCTTTTTTGTCCTCTAGTCTTAGAGTCACTGTAACCTCCTTAATTGAATTAACATAAGACGCCTAAGCGCCTACGTCACCAAAATGTCGCTATTCTCCAAAACAACTGAAAAATAACGCGCGGGGCTCAGGACACTACGACCAAAACCACCGCGTCTA
The DNA here is from genome assembly GCA_018260315.1 of Moraxellaceae bacterium. GTDB lineage: Bacteria > Pseudomonadota > Gammaproteobacteria > Pseudomonadales > Moraxellaceae > JAGLBJ01. The sequence goes on from JAGLBJ010000025.1 coordinate 10,795, forward strand.
CACGGGCCAATAACATGACTGCTACCATTTAAGTAATGATTATTAAATAACCATAACCTTTACACCCGTGGTCTTGGACGCTCGTCTGCCATTATGATGCCAAACGACTCTCCATATCTTTTTAAAACTTCCAGCCTACAGAAATGATCAGCTAACGCTTGCCACATCAATGGCTAAGCCTGGACCCATCGTACTTGATAAAGTGATTTTTTGTAAATAAACCCCTTTTGACGTCGCGGGCTTAGCTTTTTTCAAGTCAGCCACTAAGGCCTCGATGTTTTGACGAATCGCTTCGGGGGTAAAACCAATTTGACCCACGGCCGCATGGATAATACCGCCTTTATCAACGCGATAACGCGCCTGACCGGCTTTCGCGTTACGAACCGCAGTCGCTACATCAGGCGTAACCGTCCCGACTTTTGGGTTGGGCATTAAGCCACGAGGACCTAAAATCGTTCCGAGTTTACCAACAACCCGCATCGCATCAGGAGAGGCAATCACCACATCAAAGTTTAAATTGCCCCCTTGAATGCTTTCGGCTAAATCCTCAAAACCCACAACATCAGCGCCTTCAGCCCGTGCCGCTTCGGCTGCTGCACCTTGCGCAAATACCGCAACCCGCACTGTTTTACCGGTACCGGCAGGCAATGTAGTAGCACCACGTACAACCTGGTCTGACTTACGCGGGTCAACGCCTAGGTTAATGGCCACATCTAAAGATTCTTTAAATTTAGCAGGAGGCAGACTGTTTAATACATTGACTGCATCTTCTAGGCTGTATACTTTTTGGGCATCGACTTTTTCGGCAATCGCTTTTTGACGTTTGGTTAATTGTGCCATGTCTTACGCTCCTTCTACCGTGAGACCCATTGAACGGGCTGAACCTGCAATCGTGCGAACACGTGCATCTAAGTCAGCACCCGTTAAATCAGGTTCTTTAGTCAATGCAATCTCTTCCAATTGGGTGCGAGTGACCGTACCTACTTTTTGAGTATTTGGACGAGGTGAACCTTTCGCCAATCCAGCTGCTTTTTTCAACAAAATGCTGGCTGGTGGGCTTTTAGTAATAAACGTAAATGATTTATCGCTATAAACCGTAATAACCACCGGCAAAGGTAAACCCGGCTCTACCTTTTGAGTAGCCGCATTAAACTCTTTACAAAAAGCCATAATATTAACGCCGCGCTGACCTAGTGCAGGCCCGATAGGTGGCGATGGATTAGCTTTACCGGCTGGAACTTGCAGTTTAATATAGCCATCAATTTTTTTGGCCATGATTACTCCTTCAGTGGGTGCGAACGCCTGACGGCTCCCCGTTGTATAGCATTGCTGCTGTAAAACCGTTGAAAATATTTAAATTTAAAACGGGTGTATAATTGGTTAACGTTGACTTGGCTTGCCTAGCTGTTAACTTTCTTTTTCAACTTGATGAAATTCAAGCTCAACTTGGGTAGGCCGCTTAAAGACATTAATCGTTAAGGTTAAACGCGATTTTTCGTAATTGACTTCTTCTACAATACCTTTAAACTCTAAAAATGGCCCGTCGATAACCAGTAACTCCTCACCGGGTTCAAACATCGTTTTAGGCCGTGGTGCAACTTCACTATTTTGACGAACACGATTTAAAATATTTTCAGCCTCGCGCTCAGTAATGGGGGCCGGTTTTTCAGGGGTCCCCCCAATAAAGCCAAGTACTTTTGGACACTCTTTGACCATATGCCAGGTATCTTCATTCATATCCATTTGCACAAGTACATAACCCGGGAAAAATTTGCGTTCACTTTTACGCTTTTTGCCGTCTTTCATTTCAACGACTTCTTCAGTCGGCACCAATACGTCCCCAAAGCTATCTTTAGCAGGGCTACGTGCAATACGGTCTTTTAGGGAGCGTAATACTTGTTTTTCATAGCCCGAATAGGCGTGAACAATATACCAGCGCATAATGAATTATCCGATAATCGAAGAAATGAGCCAACCAAATAAAGAATCAATGCCCCACATCAGCAATGACATGATCAACACGATGATTAAAACGATCCACGTCGTTTGAAATGTTTCAGTACGGGCCGGCCAACTAATGCGGCGTAACTCAACTTTTGAATCTTGCAACAAACGCATAAAGCCGCGACCTTGATGCGTACTATAAATGAGCCCCAGCGCGGTCACTATCATTCCAATAATAATCGCAAGTCTGACCCAAATACTCGAAGCAGGCGCCCAATGGGACGTTAAATAGGGGCCTATAAGCGTAGAGCCTATAAGCAATAATAGAGCAATAACCCAAAGTAGCCAATCTATTCCAGAGGCTTTACGAACCACATCAATAGCGGCTGATTGGCCCGTTTGCAAAGGAGCATTAAGCGGGCTAGTATGAGCCTCAACAGGCGTCTGAACCGGATCATCAAGCTTCATAGAGTCATGCTTATCTAAACGAGGGGCCAGAACTATAAAATTATCCTTTGTATAACAAACCTAAAACGTAGTCATACAATGAAAAGTTTATAGCCCTATAAACGCAAAAGCCGCCAAAAGGCAACTTATGACATATATTACTTACATTGATAATGCACATTTTGTAAATATATAGACTAACAAGCCTTGAAGACTAAAAAATATGGCGGGCCAGGAGGGACTCGAACCCCCAACTTTCGGTTTTGGAGACCGACGCTCTACCAATTGAACTACTAACCCGAAAAGACTTCCACACCATGTTAGAAGTCTAGAAACACAGCAAAAGCTAACTTACACCATTACTTCAGAAACAACACCTGCGCCAACGGTACGACCGCCTTCACGAATCGCAAAACGCAAGCCTTTATCCATCGCAATCGGGTGAATCAGTTCCACCGTCATTTTGATGTTATCACCCGGCATCACCATCTCAACACCATCTGGCAACGTAATCGCACCCGTTACGTCCGTCGTACGGAAGTAAAACTGTGGACGATACCCTTTTAAGAAAGGCGTATGACGGCCCCCTTCATCTTTTGACAACACATAGACTTCAGCTTCAAACTTGGTATGCGGCTTAATTGAACCCGGTTTTGCCAATACCTGACCACGCTGTACATCTTCACGCTTGGTACCACGCAACAATACACCACAGTTCTCGCCTGCACGACCTTCGTCTAACAGCTTACGAAACATCTCAACACCCGTACACGTGGTTTTCATGGTGTCACGTACACCCACAATCTCAATCTCTTCGCCCACTTTAACAATCCCTGACTCAACACGGCCCGTGACCACGGTTCCACGTCCTGAAATCGAAAATACGTCTTCGATTGGCATCAAAAATGGCTTGTCAATCGCACGCTCCGGCTCAGGAATATAGCTGTCCAAAATCGATACCAGTTCCAGTACCGCAGGTACGCCATATTTGCTGTCTTCACCTTGCAGGGCTTGTAACGCAGAACCACGAATAATCGGCGTATCATCACCCGGGAAGTCATATTTAGACAACAGGTCACGCACTTCCATTTCAACCAGTTCCAGCAACTCTTCATCATCAACCACGTCACATTTATTTAAAAATACAACGATGTACGGTACACCCACCTGACGTGATAACAAAATATGCTCACGCGTTTGAGGCATGGGGCCATCGGTCGCTGAACACACCAAAATAGCACCGTCCATCTGGGCCGCACCGGTAATCATGTTTTTAACATAGTCGGCATGCCCCGGGCAATCAACGTGGGCATAGTGACGAATCGGGCTGTCATATTCAACGTGCGCGGTATTAATCGTAATACCACGGGCTTTCTCTTCAGGAGCCGAATCAATCTGGTCATAGCCTTTGGCTTCGCCGCCATAGGTTTTCGCACAAATGGTTGCAATCGCAGCCGTTAAAGTGGTTTTACCATGGTCAACGTGGCCAATCGTACCTACGTTAACATGTGGTTTGTTCCGTTCAAACTTGGCCTTTGCCATCGTGATATTCCTCTGAATTGACCTCGCATTACACGAGGCCTGGATTAAAATTAAAAAACACTAACTATTAAAACATAATCGCTATTTTATGCAATAGCATTACAACAATTACTCGTCATCACCTTTACGACCCGATGTAAATTTGCTGATAATACCTTCTGCGACATTACGCGGGGTTTCGGCATATTTGGCAAATTCCATCGAATAGGTTGCGCGGCCTTGCGACATCGAACGCATTGACGTTGCGTAACCGAACATTTCAGATAAAGGTACTTCAGCACGAATGGACTTCGTACCGCCGGGTAAATCTTCCATGCCTTGCACCATACCACGACGACGGTTTAAATCGCCCATAATGTCACCCATGTAATCTTCTGGCGTTTCAACTTCAACTTTCATAATTGGTTCAAGTAAAACAGGGTCAGCTTTCATAAAGCCCTGACGGAAGGCAATCGAACCCGCCATTTTAAACGACAGTTCGTCCGAATCAACATCATGGTATGACCCGTCGTACAATACGGCCCGCACGCCAACCACTGGATAGCCTGCCAAGACGCCATTTTTCATACGTTCCTGTACGCCTTTATCAACGGCACCGAAAAATTCGCGCGGAACCACACCGCCCACGACTTCCTCAGCAAATTCGTAGTCTTTTTCACGGTCTTCGCCCATAGGCTCCAAACGTAACCAGACGTGGCCAAATTTACCGCGACCACCCGTTTGACGCACAAATTTACCTTCCTGCTCAACCGTTTTACGAATGGTTTCGCGGTAGGCGACCTGTGGTTTACCGATATTGGCTTCGACACCAAACTCACGTTTCATGCGGTCCACAATAATTTCCAAATGCAGCTCACCCATTCCACTAATAATGGTCTGGCTTGATTCTTCATCGGTATGTACGCGGAATGACGGATCTTCTTTAGCCAAACGACCTAATGCAATCGACATTTTTTCCTGGTCAGCTTTGGTTTTTGGCTCAACTGCCAAACTAATGACAGGCTCAGGAAATTCCATGCGCTCTAGAGTGATAATATGATTTTCATCACATAAGGTATCACCGGTCGTAACGTCTTTCATGCCCACTAACGCTGCAATATCACCCGCACGTAATTCATCGAGTTCAGCCCGTTCGTTCGCATGCATTTGCACAATACGACCTACACGCTCACGCTTACCTTTAACAGGGTTGTAAACCGGATCACCCGACTTTAGCACCCCAGAATAAACCCGAATAAACGTTAAGTTACCCACAAATTTATCGTTCATAATTTTAAAGGCAAGACTCGCAAACGGCACATCATCGGACGCAGCACGAGTGGCTTCAGTTTCTGCTTTATCGTCTAATACCCCTTTAATCGCATCAACATCAGTTGGCGCAGGCAAAAATTCGATAACGGCATCGAGCATGCGCTGTACACCTTTGTTTTTAAAGGCCGAACCACACATCATCGGTTGAATTTCGCCCGCCAGGGTACGGGTGCGCAAGCCTTCAACGATTTGCTCTTTGGTTAACTCGATACCATCTAAATAGGCGTTCATTAATTCTTCAGAAGATTCAGCCGCCGACTCAATCATGTTCGCACGCCATTCATCGGCCGTGGCTTTTAATTCTGCCGGAATTTCGCCATATTCAAACTGCATACCTTGTGAGGCTTCATCCCAGATAATCGCTTTCATTTCGATTAAATCGATAACGCCCGTAAAGTTTTCTTCAGCACCTACAGGAATAACAATGGGCACAGGAGCGGCACCTAAACGGGTCTTCATCTGCTCAACGACACGAAAAAAATTAGCTCCCGTACGGTCCATTTTATTTACAAATGCAATACGTGGCACTTTGTATTTATTGGCCTGACGCCATACGGTTTCGGATTGAGGCTGTACACCGCCCACCGCACAATACACCATGCACGCCCCATCAAGCACACGCATTGAACGCTCTACTTCAATGGTGAAGTCAACGTGGCCCGGGGTATCAATAATGTTAATACGATGTTTTGGAAATTGCCCCCCCATGCCCGCCCAAAAACAAGTGGTGGCCGCAGACGTAATGGTAATACCGCGTTCTTGCTCTTGTTCCATCCAGTCCATGGTAGCCGCGCCTTCATGCACTTCACCAATTTTATGACTAACACCGGTATAAAACAAAACACGTTCAGTGGTGGTTGTTTTACCGGCATCGATGTGGGCAGAAATACCGATATTGCGGTAAAGTTCGAGTGGCGTAGTACGAGCCATGATAATATCCTATAAGGTTTTGATAATATAATTTAGCATAGGCTAAATCTGGTGAAGGTCTATGGTATGCGGTTTTTAAGTGATTGATGAGATGTAATAAAGGAGCTTAATCGATCATTTAGACATGAACATCATCTTTCTCGCCTTCTTAAGTCTTAATCCTTAACAGGCCAACAAACACTTCGTTTAAATTCCAGCAAAGTACCCGGCTGCATATAAGGCAACTTGATACTGATTTGCAGCGCGCATCATATACCTCCAAAATCTTACAAATAACTCATCTCATCAGCGAATTAGCAGCCATTTTAAAGCTAATCGCCCAACCTGAGGATATTTAACAAATAAAAGACAGCTTGCTAAATGCTCATTATCGATGAGATTTCTATCATTTAATCACCTATCATGCCGATTAAATATGACAAAATAATGGCGTCGATTTATTTAGTAAATATTTCGTTACATCAATCTGGTTAAACCGGGCCAGCTAAAATTCCTGGAATTTAACTGGCCCTTTACGACCATTAAAAATTATCCTGTCCAAAAATCTAGACTAACCATGAACAGGATTTAATAAGGTTTTAAAAGCATGTTAGAAACGATAATGCGAGAATGCGCGGTTGGCTTCAGCCATACGGTGCACATCATCACGTTTTTTCATTGCTGTGCCTTTACCTTCAGCCGCATCTAGCAACTCACCAGCCAAACGTAACGCCATAGTTTTTTCTGAACGTTTTAAAGCGGCTTCTACTAACCAACGCATGGCCAACGCAGTACGACGGGAGGGGCGCACATCCATTGGCACTTGATAGGTAGCACCGCCCACACGACGAGCTTTTACTTCGACTGTTGGGCGCACTTTTTCGAGCGTCGCTTCAAAAAATTCTACAGGGTCAGTTTTGCCTTTTTCTTGAATACGTTCTAACGCACCGTACACAATTCCTTCAGCTACTGATTTTTTCCCATCTTCCATCACGTGGTTGATGAATTTTGCAACTGTTTGGCTACCAAAGCGTGGATCTGGAAGGATTTCACGGGCAGCAACGACACGACGTCTTGGCATATTATTTACTCTTATGACACTTCAGGAAAACCCAGCAGATTGCGCGAGTGTCAACTAATGCGCGGTTCGCTGGCCTTACTGCATTTTAAAAAATGCTAACCTAGATATTAAGCCGTTTAAAGCTTATTTTTTAGGACGTTTGGTACCATATTTTGAACGTGATTGATTACGTCCTTTAACGCCCGCACAGTCTAACGAACCCCGTACGGTATGGTAACGCACGCCTGGCAAATCTTTTACCCGGCCACCGCGAATAAGCACAACACTATGCTCTTGCAGGTTATGGCCCTCGCCACCGATATAACTGGATACCTCAAAACCCGATGTTAAACGCACCCGGCATACTTTACGCATGGCAGAGTTTGGTTTTTTAGGCGTTGTAGTGTAAACGCGCGTACAAACACCGCGACGTTGTGGACACGCTTTAAGTGCAGGCACTTTTGATTTTTCAACCAAACTGCTGCGACCTTGGCGAATCAGCTGATTTGTAGTTGCCATTAGGCTCTCCCGTAAACAAAAAACCTCAAAAAAAACACGCTGTCTCTTTTTGAGGGCACTATATTTTACTGGAAAGTTTTTAAAAGAGCAAGTTAAATTATGCTGGTTCTAAAGGAATGCCGGGTTTAAACTAGTCATAAAAAAACCGCCTTTAATTAAAGACGGTTTGTTACTTGCAGAAAACGGTTAACTGCAACAGTTTAGGCCTTAGGTTTTTGATTATCAACTTTTTGGACTTCAATCTCACCGTCAGCCGTTTTATGAACATGAATCACCCGTGGACGGATTGCCTCATCTTCAACTGCCTTAGTTGTAGTAGCGTGTGGTACCCCTAGATCAGATTTAACCTGCTCGGTAAAAGCCGCGAGTAAATCTTCATTATCTGCCGGTTTGGCATCTGTTGATTTTTGAGATACAGCCACTGGCGTTACAGGTTTTGGTTCAGCTACTTGAGCATTAAGCGGCTTAACCTCTACTTTGGGGGTTGTCGCGACAAAAGATTCAACAACCTTAGGAGCTGTAGGAGGCGCGGCTAAAGGAGCTTGAACAATATTTTTAACGTCCGCAGCTTTTTGGTGTACTGTTTCTTTAACATCAGAAGCTTTATCTGCCACGACATCTTTAACATCAGAAGCTTTTTGGACTACAGTTTCTTTAATGTCAGACACTTTTTCCACTAAATGGTCTTTAGCATCGGCCGTATTGGTTTTAATTTCCTGGGCTTTTTCGGCTGCACGAGCTTTTGCTGCTTCTAATAATTCAGCCAAAACAGCCGCTTCATGATGATCTGCATCGTCTTTTTTATAGCCTTCCTTGCTAACCTCTTTGTGTTGGGCAGTATCAGACGTTAAGTTGTCACGTAAGGTTTTAGGCTGTTGAACTGTATCTGTGGCCGACGGTTTGGGGGCCGTTTCAGAAGACGGTTCAACCTTGGCTTTGTCAGATGGGCTGGTTAATAAAGCCTTGGGTTTAGACTGCGAGAACTCTGCATCAGCAAGGGCTGCAATCGTATTGATAATGCGAGTATTATAGTAAGCACCCGTAGCAGATGATACCAGTGGAACAAAACGACTAAGCCAGCTTAAATCGATGCTGAAGTTAAGGTGTTTGCTGGCTTCATCGGCTAATTTTTGTACAACATCGCCGTAACCAGTCGCACTTAACAACGTATTTAATCCGCTGATGTCCCCTTGTTCTAAAATGTTACGAAGCGTGGACATACTTAAAATAACCGCTTGTTTTTGGCCTAGCGTGCTTAAATCGGCTTTAGATAAAATATCAAAAGCCCGTTGACGACCCGCATCTCCACTTAAATCAACCCCATAAGAAGCCGCGACCTGATAAATGGTACGCATGGATAAAATAAGTACTAACGGTACATCAATAACAGCGCCCGCAACGCCCGCCACACCCGTGACAACGCCCTGAACGGCAGCAAGAACCCGATTACGCCCAATCCCTTCTTCGGCCAAGTTATGTTTTTCTGCGTCTGACATTTGCCTAATGGCTGCTAATGAATTGACACCGGCACGGTCTAAAACGCTGTCGGTATGGCTCACACGTTCTGCAAAAGAAGCAACTTTATCAAATACAGCATTGCTTACTTTTTCACTCACGGGTGCCAGAACAAAACCCAGCACTTTACTCAGTGTTTTAAAGCGTTTACCTAAAATATTATCGCGCATGGCAGGTAATTGACCCCGAAATGCCACATAAGGGTCTGAATCGGTGCTACGGGTCGCATTGGGTTTATCTAAATTAACGGCTGTTTCAACCGTTTTTTTGGTATCTTCGGCGCCTAATTTACCCAGTAACGCACCACCCAAGTCGATAACATGGCTTGCACCTTTTAAGGCAGTGCCCATCAGGCCTGATTTTTCATCGGATTGACCTGATTTATGGCCTAAAGTCGCCTTGGCATCTGATGATTTATCATCTTTTTTTGCGGTTGTTTTTGACGTATCGGTTTTAGCCGAATCACCATATAAGGTTTTAGGTGCAGCAGTGCTAGCGCTTTCATTATCTGGCGTTTGAGGTTTGTCGTTTGTGCTCATGGTGGCTATCTCATCTAAAAAGTCACGTGGGATTATTTAAAAGGTCCCCTAGTAAGCGTCAGTATTACCTTAAAAAACCTTAACAACTAAAGGATTATCAAAGTTTTAGGACGCCCTAGAATCCTTTAAAATAACATAAAAGTAAAGATTATGACTTATCATGACACTGTGCGTTATAGACCTCAAGTACCAGGCTGTAACGAGCTGTAACTGGTTATTACTGCAAATGTATCTAAATTGCATCTATTAAGGGGTTAAAATGACCAACGATTTAAACTTATGCGACTATTGCAGCCTGAATCGATTATAATAACCTATCTATTCAACAGTTCATTTCTTTAACAATTTAGCTTTGCCTGCTTTTAGGAAAGACCCTATGTCCCATCTGCCCAGTCATTTAAATCAGTGGCCCGATTCACGCCGCGCCGTTATTACAGGCTATGGACTGGTCAGTTGTTTAGGCCCCACCCCGCAAGCCATTACTGAGGCGCTTAAAAACGGTCAGGCAGGCTACGATTTTAATCCGGTTTATGCCCAAATGGGCCTTAAAAGTCAGGTTAGCGGCTCACCCACCCTTGATTTAAACAGTATTGATAGAAAATTGCGTCGTTTTATGGGTCCAGCCGCCGCCTTTGCCTATGCCTCCGCATTAAGTGCTATTGAACATGCAGGTTTAACGGTTGATGACATTGGCAACAATGCGCGCTATGGGGTGATTGCAGGCTCAGGCGGGGCATCGACCGCTAGTGTGGTTGAAGGGGCCGATACCTTACGGCAAGCGGGCGTGCGTAAAGTTGCGCCTACGCTTGTGCCACGTAGCATGACCAGCACGGTAACCGCAGCGTTGGCGACGGGGCTTAAAATTCATGGCACCAGTTATGCTATTTCGTCCGCCTGTGCAACGTCGGCGCACTGCATTGGGCACGCCATGGAATTGATACAACTCGGCAAGCAGGATTTAATTTTAGCGGGTGGTGGTGAAGAAGAGCACTGGAGCGAAACGGTTTTATTTGATGCCATGACCGCGCTTAGCA
>JAGLBJ010000026.1:0-11010 GCA_018260315.1 Moraxellaceae bacterium
GCGTTAACAGGATTGCGCGGCGTACCGTAGGGACTGCGTGTACCCACTAAACCGGTGGCAAATTGGTCTAAATTGGTCTTGCCAATGACAATGGCGCCAGCGTCTTCCAATAACTGTACTACAGTGGCCGATTCTGTCGGAAAATAGGCAAATTCGGGACAGGCAGCAGTCGTAGGTAAACCTTTCACATCAATATTATCTTTAACGGCAAACGGCACTCCGTATAACGCCAAGCTTTGACGTTGCTGCGGCGAATAATTGGCTAATTCATCGGCGCGTTTTAACAGGTCAGCAAGGCCAAACTGACTGATAAACACGGCTGAATCGGCATAAGCCTCAATAGATTGGCACACCTGTCGAACCGTAGCATGCGGCGTTAATCCGGCGGCATAGGCCTGTTTTAAGTCTGCTAATTTTAAGCTTGCCAGGTTTAAATCGCTCAAGCATTTTGCTCCATCATCAGGCTTGCAGTAAACAAAAAAATAAGCTCAACGGGTAAGCTTATTTTAAAACGAACTCATGCATTTTTAAACGGTTTATTAAAAATGATATTCAACACGCACCATTGGCGTACTGGCAGTCGCTCCCGGTCCAGCACCGTTAGTCGCTTGCGAGTTACCAAATTTATTGCGCCAGTATTCATACTCAACCCCCGCTTTTAACTTGCCCGATTTGGTGTTAAGCGCATACCCTAAATCGTACATGACATTGGCATCAATATGGGTCTCGGCAGCCGTTTTTTTTACCACTCTCGTTAGTGCCTTTTTCTGCAATCCAGACTGCATAACCATTGAACGACCATTGATTATCGGCAAACGGAATACCCCAGGTTAAACCAACTGATGGATGGGTTTTGTAGCGATAGCGTTCATTGATAAAAGAAGGGCTGTTGCTTTCAAACAAGGCCAGTATCGATAAATTTGCAAATCCCTTGGGAATGGCTAAACCAATCGTGGGCCCAATGACAAACTGACGTTTTTTGGAGGCATAACCGTCATTTTTAGTATTCACATCAAAGCCAGTGGTTAAATTAAACGTGTTAAAAAAAACTATTTTTAAAGTCCTGATGGGTGACTTTGCCAATATCGAGCGTGTTGCGATAAACCACATAGATTTCTTGCGCGCCCTGTTTGCCCGCAATGCCGCCGGCCGGGTCATTTTTATCGGAAGCCAGCATATCGGCATTAAAAAAATTGCTGCCGTACTCAAAGCCACTGGCATGGGTCAGTGACACAATCCCTTTAGCGATATGTTTGGTGTTAAAGGGTTCGGCAAATTCGGTGCCATAACGAAAACCTAACGAGGTATCGCTCCAAGTAGCTGCCTGAACTTGTGTTACGGTCCCCAGAAGCAAAACGCTTAAACCTGCAATGGATTTTATCACTTTAAGACTCTCTTTAATCAAAAATAAACGTAAAATGTCCGCATAAACATCTGCTTATGTTCATCTTGATAAAGCAAGAACCTTGCCAAGGAAATCGAAATCCGAGCGCTATGGGGAAGCATATATAATCATTATGGAATTAAGTTATAATTAAAAAAAATAAGCTTTAATTAATTTTGGTTTTAAAAAAAGCGGTTAATCTAATGTTTGAATCAAGAGGAGCCATGTCCCCGAAGCCGCGAAACCATATGCCAAATCGCAACAGCCACCAAGCCTGCCGCAAGTCCAACGCCGGTATTTAACAACATGGTCGCTAATCCGTTAAATAATCCGCTTACCGTAACGATGTATTCGTTTAAATGGTGCAGCGCTGGCAACCCATGCGCTAAAATGCCGCCGCCGACCATAAACATGGCAACTGTGCCAGCAATGGTTAAAAATTTCATCAACAATGGCGCACTGGCCACTAAGCCTCGGCCCACTGTCTGCAAGGCGCGTGATTGCTGTTTAACCAGATAAAAGCCTGCATCGTCGAGTTTAACAATAACGCCGACCAAGCCATACACTCCAATAGTCATGATAATGGCAATGATAATCAGGGTAAGAATTTGCTCACTTAACGGATTACCCGCAACCAGCCCCAATGCAATCACAATAATTTCTGCCGATAACACAAAATCGGTGCGAATAGCCCCCTTAATTCGTTGTTTTTCCAGTATGTTAGCCTGCTCGGTATTTTCTTCCAGTGAAGCCAGCAATGCGGCATGCTTGGCAGCGCGAAGGGCACCTTTTTCATGTTGCGACATACGCATGTATTCTATTTTTTCAAGAATTTTTTCAGCCCCTTCAAAGCACAAATACAGCCCGCCCAACATTAATAACGGTGTAATCAACCACGGCACAAAGGCACTAATCACCAGGGCCAACGGCACTAACACGGCTTTGTTAAGCAGTGACCCCTTGGCCACAGCCCACACCACGGGTAGCTCGCGATCGGCATTAACGCCCGATACCTGTTCGGCATTCAAGGCCAAATCATCACCCAGCACACCAGCAGTTTTTTTGGCGGCTAGCTGCGTCAATACTGCAACGTCATCTAAAATAGAGGCAATATCATCTAATAATGCCAGTAAACTTGCAGTGGCCATAAGTTTTTAGTCCTGTTACGCGGGGGCTTGCCGTTAAAGAAAAGTTATCAGATAGTTTAAAGGATTTGGCCCATTTTTTCGCCCATTTTAACGGCCTGACCTGCGCTTAAATTCTCTTGCCAAGTCATGCTGTCTTTAGGGAAAATCACAATTGCGGTAGACCCCAAATAAAAACGCCCCAACTCAGCGCCTTTTGCCAGGTATAAATCGTGTTGTTGGTGCATGGGCTGCCCGGTAGGAGTGATTTTGCCTGTCGCCACGGTTTCTATACCGGCCACAATCATGGCACCGACCAAAACCACTGCCATTTTAATGGGTTTTTGATTAAATTCACTGTTAAACAGGCAAACCATGCGTTCGTTACGCGCAAATAAACCGCTTACATGTTCAGCCGTGATGCCATTAACTGAAAACAGTTCACCCGGAATATAAAGCGTATCGGTCAAACGTCCGGCAAACGGCATATGTACCCGATGATAATCACGTGGCGATAAATACACCGTCGCAAATTGACCATCGATAAACGGTTTGGCAAACTTGGCGCCGCCCAACAATTGCGTTAAGGAAAACTGCTGGCCTTTGGCCTGAAAAACCGCATCACCCGCAATGCTTCCAAGTTGTGAAATACTGCCATCGGCTGGCGATGTCACCGCATTGGGCGCTGAGTCAATCGGCCGGGCATCAGGCTTAAGGGCACGAGTAAAAAAGGCATTAAAACTCGAATAGCTGCCTAACGATTCATCTTGAGCAAGCTGCATATCAATTTGATATTGTTTGGCAAACTGACGAATAATAGTCTGACTGATGACAGGGTGTTCATGCGCTGCCAGCCAGCCGGCTACGCGACTCAAACGATGCTGCGGTACCAACGCTTGCAGGCGTATAAAGGCCTTGTGACGTATAGACATAAAAATACTCAACCGTTAGACTTAAAATAGGCATAGCATACCTTATTTAGACGGCTGCACTCTATCGGCTTGGTACACACTTGGTTAATATCGTCAATCGAGCCCTATGCAACGATGGCAAAACGAATCAAATAATAAAGGATAAACCACTATGCGTATGGTGTTGCAACGTGTTTTAAGTGCTGAAGTGTGGGTCGCGCAGACCCGCATAGCCCAAATTTCGCACGGTATGCTTGCGTTTGTGGGCTTTGCCCGGCATGACACTAAGGAAAATATGCTTAAAGGGTTAGATAAACTGCTTCATTATCGTATGTTTAGCAATGACGCTGGCAAAATGAGTTTAAACTTGGCGCAAGTGCAGGGTGAATTATTACTGGTGTCACAGTTTACGCTCTTGGCAAATACACAGAAGGGCTTACGGCCTGATTTTACGCCAGCGCTGGCGCCATCAGAGGCTCAAATTTTATATGACATGCTGTTAAATGCTGCGCTGGCGAAATATCCTCACGTTCAAAGCGGACAATTTGGGGCCGATATGCAGGTGCATTTGGTCAATGATGGGCCGGTCACTTTTATTTTAGAAGATTAGGGGTCGCTTGTGCCGCTTTGGACAAAATATGCACTGACCTCGGCGTTAATCGTGCTGATTTCAGAGCTCGCCAAACGCAGCGACCGTTTAGGCGGTTTAATCGCTGCAATGCCAATAATGACCTTGCTTACCTTATGTTTATTGTATATGGATCACAATCCTTCACAAAAAATCGCCCTGCACGCCTATTATACCTTTTGGTATGTGGTTCCAACGTTGCCGTTTTTTCTGATTTTTCCGTATTGCCTGCCACGTTTAGGCTTTTGGACAAGCTTAGGTTTGAGCAGTTTAATAACGGCCCTTATTTTTTATCTGTTTATGCTGCTCATGCGTCAATTTAACATCTTTTTATAGCACCTGTTTACGTGCTGGTCATTCTGTTCATGATGATGTGTCGGTATTTATCGAAAAATTCTACAAGGACTTTAGCACTTATCCCCAAAATCGTGCGCATAAAACGGTTTTGGTCTACAATAGCCTCACTTTTGCATACGGAAATCAAGTATCCATGTGGCGTTCTACCTTTATTATCAGTGCGATGACGTTGCTTTCACGCATTTTAGGCTTGGTGCGCGATATGGTGCTGATGAACGTTTTTGGGGCAAGCGGTTTAATGGACGCTTTTGTGGTGGCCTTTAAAATTCCTAATTTTTTTAGGCGTCTGTTTGCTGAAGGGGCGTTTTCGCAAGCCTTTGTACCGGTACTCAGTGAGTACAAAACTCGGCAGACCCATGATGACGTACGTACCTTAATCAGTCGCGTATTTGGTGCACTGACGGCTATTTTAACCGTGACCACCCTGCTTGCGGTGTTGGGCGCGCCGCTTGTTATTATGGCATTTGCCCCGGGGTTTAACCACGATCCGGCCAAATTTGACATTGCAGTCGAATTATTACGCCTGACCTTTCCCTATTTATTGCTAATGTCGCTTACTGCCTTTGCCAGCAGCATTTTAAACACCTATGGCTCGTTTGCGTCCTCATCATTTTCACCCGTGTTGTTAAATGTGACCATGATTGGTGCAGCGTGGTGGGGCCGCAGTTTTTTTACGCCGCCTATCTTGGCGTTGGGCTATGCTGTACTGGTGGCAGGACTACTCCAATTGGCGATGCAAATTCCAGAACTGCATTATAAAAAACTGTTGACCTTGCCGAAAGTCGATTTTAAACATGAAGGCGTACGGCGTATTTTAACCCTGATGATGCCCGCGCTATTTGGCGTGTCGGTGGTGCAGATTAATTTATTGCTAAACACCATTTGGGCCTCGTTTATGATGACCGGCTCAATGACATGGTTATACAGCGCCGAACGTTTAACCGAGTTGCCTTTAGGTTTAATCGGCATTGCCATTTCAACGGTGATTTTGCCGGCGTTGTCGGCCAAACATGCTGAACGCGACGATGCAACTTTTCGCGCCATGATTGACTGGGCTGCCCGCGTGATTTTTTTGGTGGGCGTACCGGCCAGTATTGCCATGTGGATGCTGTCGGAGCCTATTATTGATGCCCTATTTCGCAAAGGTCAATTTACCGTAAACGACGTGCATATGACGTCGCTAGCCCTTGAGGCCATGTCGGTATCTATTTTAAGCTTTATGCTGATTAAGATATTTGCGCCGCCTTTTTATGCCCGCCAAGACACTAAAACCCCTGTACGCACCGGTTTAATCGCTGTAGTGGTGAATATCGTGTTGAACTTGGTGTTTTTGGGCCTGTTTAAACTGTTTGATTTGCCCGCCAAACATATTTGCCTGGCGTTATCTTCTACAGTGGCTTCATGTGTCAATGCTGGTTTATTGTATTGGCATTTAAAACGGCAAGGACTCTTTGCCTTTGCGCCGCACTGGAAACCCTTAGCGTTACGTTACATGACAGCTAATTTGATGATGATAGGCATTTTATGGCTTGTTATTCCATTTTATCCAGCAAATGCGTCATTTTGGATACGGTTAACCGCCATTGTCGGGTTATGTTTTGCTGGCATAATCGGCTATATTGCGGCATTATGGGGTATGGGATTACGTGCACGCCATTTAAAGCACCCTTGATATTATTGTAATAATGTCCTTTGACAATTTGATTTTATGCCGTTTTTAACGTATGTTGGGTTATCGTCGTTAACCGTTTATATTGTTTAAAAAGGTTGAATCATGCTTAATTTATCTGCGTTTAATGGGCCATTTTTGCCCCGTACCGATTGGACACGCGCGCAAATTACGCAATTATTCGAACGTCCCTTTTTCGATTTATTGTTTTTAGCCCAACATGTGCACCGTACTTATTTTGATGCGCAAACTATGCAGGTCAGTACGTTATTGTCCATTAAAACCGGCAATTGCCCCGAAGATTGCGGCTACTGTTCACAATCAGCGCACCATAATACCGATTTAACGCCCGAAAAAAAAATTGCTGTTCAGGACGTCATCGCTGCGGCTAAATCGGCTAAAGAACAAGGGGCCAGTCGATTTTGCATGGGGGCTGCATGGCGCCATCCGCATAGCCGTGATATGCCGTATGTGCTTGAACTGGTTCAGGAAGTTAAAAAACTGGGCCTTGAAACCTGCATGACGCTCGGCATGTTAACCCCCCAACAAGCGCATGATTTAGCCAAAGCTGGTTTAGATTATTACAATCATAATTTAGATACCTCACGCGAGCATTATCCCAATATTATTCAAACGCGCCAATTTGATGACCGCTTAAACACATTGCAGCATGTGCGTGATGCCGGCCTAAAGGTGTGTAGTGGCGGTATTGTGGGGCTTGGGGAAACGCGCGCTGACCGGGTGGGGTTATTGCTGGAACTGGCCACGCTGCCGGTGCAGCCTGAATCGGTCCCGCTTAATTTACTGGTACCTGTAGCCGGTACACCACTTGGCGAAACACCGCGTTTATCAGTTTTGGAATGGATTAGAACGATTGCCGTGGCACGAATTGTCATGCCCAAAAGTTATGTACGGTTATCGGCGGGGCGTGAGTCTTTGACTGATGCCGAGCAGGCTTTGGCCTTTTTGGCAGGTGCCAATTCGTTGTTTTATGGTGAAAAATTATTGACCACGCCCAACGCCGACAGTGCGCGCGATGAGCAGTTGTTTGCCTTGTTAAATTTAAAGCGCGAATCTGTTTATACCGAACCCGAAGCCCCGCAGCAACCAGCGCAAACAATTAACACGTTGCCGCCGACCGTGAATGCCATGCAGCAGGCTATGTCTTGATTTTATCAAGATATTTTTTTAGTTTTATGAAGCTCTAAAGCACCATGACGCTGCAACATTTTGCGCTCGAAGAACAGTTAACCGCATTAAAACAGGCGCATTTGTATCGTCAAACAAAGTCAATTGAGCGGGGCGTAACGCCGTATGTCTGGCAAAACGGGCAACCATTATTAAATTTTTCCAGTAATGATTATTTGGGTTTGGCCGATAGCCCTATGTTGCGCGATGCAGTGCATCAAGCGTTAAAAATGCACGGTATCGGGGCGGGTGCGGCGCATTTGGTGACCGGCCATACTGAGCTGCATGATGAGCTTGAACAGTCCCTGGCGGACTATACGGGATATGAAAAATCCTGTTTATTTTCAAGCGGTTATATGGCCAATCTGGGTGTTATTTCAGCGTTGGCAAATCGTCATTCGGTTATTTTGCAAGATAAACTCAATCATGCCTCGCTGCTAGATGGGGCGCGGCTCGCGGGTGCTCGTCTAACCCGTTATATTCATCGGGACATGCAACATTTAATCCGGTTACTAGAGCCTTTAGCGTTAGAATCACCCAAATTAATGATTAGCGATACAGTGTTCAGCATGGACGGTACGCGCGCGCCATTAGACGATTTACAATATCTTAGTCAACATTATCAGGCGGCCCTAATGCTCGACGATGCGCATGGCTTTGGCGCGTATCCTCAAATCCCCCCGTTTGCAGATGTTTACATGGCAACGTTAGGTAAGGCGCTGGGCAGTTTTGGGGCTTTTGTAGCGGGTTCTAGTCTATTAATTGACTATTTAAAAAATCAGGCACGCACGTTTTGCTTTAGTACCGCAACGCCCGCATTATTAGCAGCGGCTGCCTTGGCTGCCCTAAACTGCATTCAAACCGAGCCCTATTTGCGGCAGAAATTACGGTTAAATATCAATCAGTTAAGATGCGGCTTACAGGCGCAAGGCTGGGCATTAACGGCCAGTGATAGTGCCATTCAACCGGTCATTGTGGGTTCGGCGCAAACGGCGTTAGCGTTATCGGCTGCCTTAAAACAACGAGGCTTTTTGGTCGTGGCCATTCGCCCGCCGACTGTACCGTCTAATACGGCACGTTTGCGCATTAGCTTAAGCGCAGCGCATACATCAGCGCATATTGACGCACTATTGCAGGCTTTGCAGTTGCTGCGGGCACAGATTGATAAATAAGCCGCATTTGAGATGTGACATTTTGAGGCGGGCAGGTTACCATGTAAAACGGGTAAAGACGATTTACCCTTAAAAAAGGCAAAAATACCCTTTTTTTAGACTGTTTAAAAAATTGTACTAAAATCAAAAGGTTACAAGACGGCCAAAAATGGAAGGTATTTTTGGTTTTTTTGCCCCTTAGGCCTTGTGGCAACATGGTTTGTTGTGTTAAATTTGCTCTTCAACGCCGCATAGGCGATTTAGAAAACATTCGGGGCAATACTTAAACGGTGCGCCTTCTTCAACGCCGCATAGGCGATTTAGAAAATGCTAAAAAGTACCAGGTTGTTCAAAACGCGCTTCAACGCCGCATAGGCGATTTAGAAATCTATAAGCTCTTCTGCTGGGCGTTCATTTTCCTTCAACGCCGCATAGGCGATTTAGAAAGAAAAGGTCGAGGGGGATTGCCGAGCCGTTAGCTTCAACGCCGCATAGGCGATTTAGAAATGAATGCCAAGATGGTAACCGGCAAAACAGGCCTTCAACGCCGCATAGGCGATTTAGAAAAGCTCACATATTTGTCGTTTGCCTCCTCGTACCTTCAACGCCGCATAGGCGATTTAGAAATTCGAGCGGATCGCTTGAGCCTTCCCACTCATCTTCAACGCCGCATAGGCGATTTAGAAAGTGTAAAGGTCGATTTTCCAGCACTTTTTTTACTTCAACGCCGCATAGGCGATTTAGAAAAAGTGTAGCCACGTAATCCACTGGAATAGTCTCTTCAACGCCGCATAGGCGATTTAGAAATTGATTGAGTACCAAGCCCCATGTTTTTGACGACTTCAACGCCGCATAGGCGATTTAGAAAACCCGCAAGGCAACCCGATCGTCGACATGTGCCTTCAACGCCGCATAGGCGATTTAGAAACAATGCTGCGAGTTTTGCGCCAACTATTACGCCTTCAACGCCGCATAGGCGATTTAGAAATCGGCAACAGTTAAGCACATCGACTGACGCATCTTCAACGCCGCATAGGCGATTTAGAAAATTATTCACACTTCACATCATACTTGCCCTGCCTTCAACGCCGCATAGGCGATTTAGAAATTATGAGGCTTGCTTTGATACTCAACGTTTATCTTCAACGCCGCATAGGCGATTTAGAAAATGGTGAAAACTGGGCCGGCGCTGGTGTGGTTCTTCAACGCCGCATAGGCGATTTAGAAATGATAAAGTCCTTAAAAATAATTTAAAATAGTCTTCAACGCCGCATAGGCGATTTAGAAAGCATAAACCACCGCCATTACTGACACCTTGAACTTCAACGCCGCATAGGCGATTTAGAAAGTTAACCGCGCGACAGCTGTAGTGCCCCCAAGCTTCAACGCCGCATAGGCGATTTAGAAAGTCATATTTTCACCTATGTAAACAATTTAGTTCTTCAACGCCGCATAGGCGATTTAGAAATGAGTAAGATTGGTCGTTATGATGGTAGGCAGCTTCAACGCCGCATAGGCGATTTAGAAATTGCAAGATGCGAGGTTTTTTGAAGATGACAGCTTCAACGCCGCATAGGCGATTTAGAAATGCGGCTTTTAGTTCGGCTTTAATGGCTTTGGCTTCAACGCCGCATAGGCGATTTAGAAATGTGCAAAATGTGTTCGTTATCGCCGTATTGCCTTCAACGCCGCATAGGCGATTTAGAAAGTTACGTAATACAAATAGCCCAAAGGCAGAAACTTCAACGCCGCATAGGCGATTTAGAAATGTCTACATGTCTACGTTAATCGTTAAAGCACCTTCAACGCCGCATAGGCGATTTAGAAAAAGGCGCCGCTGCGGTCTTTAGCGATATAGTTCTTCAACGCCGCATAGGCGATTTAGAAAAATACGCACGGGTTGTTTTAAACCGTTTATTTCTTCAACGCCGCATAGGCGATTTAGAAAACGTAACGGTTTTATCCGCATTTTTTGCACGTCTTCAACGCCGCATAGGCGATTTAGAAATAAGCTCACGCGGGCGCGTTAACGTCAATATCCTTCAACGCCGCATAGGCGATTTAGAAACAAACGAAACCTAACGATAACCCAAACGAAACCTTCAACGCCGCATAGGCGATTTAGAAATCTAAAGCCATATTTCGCACAAACAGCTTTTTCTTCAACGCCGCATAGGCGATTTAGAAATTGTGAATTGTGCTGGCATACATGAATCTTAACTTCAACGCCGCATAGGCGATTTAGAAAAAGATTACTAATAATGCGTTGAGAATACATATCTTCAACGCCGCATAGGCGATTTAGAAAGCTTTTTCAACATCACCAAAGCCGCCTACATTCTTCAACGCCGCATAGGCGATTTAGAAATATTGTTTGCAACTCCAAGTTCAATTGCTAATCTTCAACGCCGCATAGGCGATTTAGAAATGATATCACTAACATAAACGGCGAACCGGTTACTTCAACGCCGCATAGGCGATTTAGAAAGTCTACGATTGGCCAGCATGGGAAGACTTTCCCTTCAACGCCGCATAGGCGATTTAGAAAAAAAGACAGTACAAAATATCGTGATGTTGATCCTTCAACGCCGCATAGGT
>JAGLBJ010000026.1:11107-21530 GCA_018260315.1 Moraxellaceae bacterium
TACTTCAACGCCGCATAGGCGATTTAGAAAAAAAGACAGTACAAAATATCGTGATGTTGATCCTTCAACGCCGCATAGGCGATTTAGAAAGCCAAAATTGAACGAGCCGATAGCATTATTTCCTTCAACGCCGCACAGGCGATTTAGAAATTCTAAGTTGTTGAGATTGTTAATCATTTTTTACTTCAACGCCGCACAGGCGATTTAGAAATTTTGTAGCAAGCGAAATAATCAAATCAACTGCTTCAACGCCGCATAGGCGATTTAAAAAGAAAACATGCGGCTTGTTTATTTATAGCTTAACTTCTACGACGATCTTGGTTATAAGGTTTGCCATAGTTAAAAAATGGGGATAAAATTATACTAGTTGCATACAGCACATTTTGGACGTTCGGCACACGTAGACCCTGTGTCGGGAATGAACCACTGTATGAACACCTTCACATTATATGTCTAACTTAGAAAATTCAATAAAACGCACCTCTATAAAATTTCCAGCACCTATTAAAACATTGCTATAATTTAAGCCTCTTTCGCTTCAAAATACAGGCCGCACATGTCTAATACACCTCCTTTTGTTTTAGTCGATGGCTCGTATTATTTGTTTAGAACGTTTCACGCATTGCCACTGTTACGCACGTCGCAAGGCATTTATACCAATGCCATTCGGGGCACCTTAAATGCGCTGCATAAACTTATGCGCCGTTTCCAACCCACCCATATGGCCGTTGTGTTTGACACTCCAGAGCCTACTTTTCGGCATGTTTTATCGGCTGAATACAAAGCGCACAGACCCAGCATGCCGTCGGAATTATCAGAGCAAATTTTCTATTTGCATCAGATTATCAAGGCCCTCGGCATTCCGTTATTGACTTTGCCGGGTGCAGAAGCCGACGATTTAATCGGAACTTTGGCAAGGCGAGCCTGTCGTGAAGGGCATCATGTGCTGATTTCCACGGGCGATAAAGACATGTGTCAGTTGGTTGATGATTTGATTATTTTAGAAGATAGTTTTCGTGATAAGACGATGAATTATCAAGCAGTGGTCGATAAATTTGGTATTCGGCCTAATCAAATGATTGATTATTTAACGTTAATGGGCGATAGCTCAGACGGTATTGCAGGAATACCTAAAATTGGTGAAAAAACGGCCGCTAAACTGTTACAGCAATACGATACGATTGACAATATTTTAAAACATGTCGCCGATATTAAAGGCACCGTAGGAAAAAGTTTAATCGAACATGCCGATAAAATTCCGCTTAATCATCAACTTGCAAGCATTGTCTGCGATTTGCCGCTAGAACTGGATTGGCACGAACTTAAACTGACCGCGCCCGATACGGTGGCTTTAAAACAACTCTACACGACCCTGGAATTTAAAAATGATTTAAAATCGTTAGAGCATCCTCATCATCCGGATAATATCGATGCCCACGGCCAGACCTTGTCTAATGGGTCAGTATCTAATCAGGCCGGACTTAACCGAAATCATACCCCGACTGAACCTAAACCGCTTGCACCAATCTTGGATACGGCTTGGCACACCATTTTAACGCAGCCTGATTTTGATGCATTATTACAGCGTTTAAGTGAGTGTAACGTGGTTGCGGTTGATACCGAAACCACCAGTATCGATTGGCGTCTGGCGCGTTTGGTGGGCATATCGTTTGCATTTAAAGCACAGGAGGCGTTTTATGTGCCGCTAGGACATGATTATCTGGGCGCGCCCGAACAATTGCCGTTTGAGGCGACGTTACAACAATTAAAACCATTTTTGGAAAATCCCGATATTGGCAAAATCGGTCAACATTTAAAATACGATGCACACGTATTTTTAAATCACGGTATTGAGTTAAAAGGCTGGTATTTTGATACCATGCTTGCGTCCTATGTACTCAATCCGACCATTACCCGACATAACATGGACGCGTTGGCGCTGCATTATTTGAACTATAAAACCACGACGTTTGAAGAGGTCGCGGGCAAAGGGGTTAAACAGTTCACTTTCAATCAAATTCCGCTTGAGCAAGCAGCACCTTATGCCTGTGAAGATGCCGATATCACCTTTAGATTATATGAAACCTTAAATCATGCACTGGCAACGCAACCCACGCTATGGCATTTACTGACCACGTTAGAAATGCCGATTGCGCCTGTTTTAATGCAGATGGAAACCGACGGCGTGGCGCTTGATACGGCGTTTTTAACGGAACTTGGGCAAAAATTTGCCATCGATATGCAGCGCTTGGAGCAGGAAGCCTATGCATTAGCCGGTAAAGAATTTAATATTGCTTCGCCCAAGCAGCTAGGCGAAATCTTATATGATCATTTGGGCATTTCAGGCGGTAAAAAAACTGCCAGTGGTCAATATGCGACCTCTGAAAGTGTTTTAGAATTAATTGATCATCCACTAGCAGCTACCATTTTGCATTATCGCGGTTTGGCAAAACTTAAAAGCACGTATACAGATACCTTAGTACAACAGGCTGACAGTGACAGCCATCGGGTGCATACCAGTTATCACCAGGCGGTGACGGCAACCGGACGTTTATCGTCAAGTCAGCCCAATTTACAAAATATCCCCATTCGTGATGAAGAAGGCCGATTGATTCGTAAAGCATTTATAGCGCCGCCAGGTCGTGTGATTGTTGCTGCCGATTATTCGCAAATTGAACTTCGCTTGATGGCGCATTTATCGCAAGATGCAGCGTTATTGGCCGCCTTTAAACAAGGGCTTGATATTCACCGGGCTACGGCGGCTGAAGTATTGGGCATTGCGCTGGAGGACGTAACCGGCGAGCAAAGACGGCAAGCCAAAGCCATTAATTTTGGATTACTATACGGCATGTCATCGTTTGGATTATCCAAACAATTAAAACTGACACGTGCCGAATCACAACAGTATATTGCCCGTTATTTTTCGCGTTATCCCCAGGTGCTCGAATATATGGAACGCACGCGCGAACAGGCTGCAGCACAGGGGTTTGTCAGTACGTTATTGGGTCGGCGATTATATACGCCCGATATTCATTTATTAAAGGGACCGGCACGTCAGGCAGCAGAACGGGCCGCTATCAATGCACCGTTGCAGGGGTCGGCGGCGGATATTATTAAACTGGCCATGATTGCCATTGATAACATGTTGCCTAGACAACAGGCTAAAATGCTGCTGCAAGTGCATGATGAATTGGTGTTTGAAATAGATGCCGATATAGCCCACACGTTAGGGCCACAATTAGCTGGGTGTATGGGCAACGTGATCCAATTAGATGTACCGCTTTTGGTTGAAGTAGGCTATGGTGCCAACTGGGACGAGGCGCATTAGGAAGGCTTTAAGGCATGTTCAATATTGATTTGAATATGCTGTAAAAACCGTAAATCATCTTCAAGTGCGGGCTGCTGTTCCTGTAGGTGGCTTATTTGCAGAGTACGCTGGGCGATTTGCTCTTGTAAACTGTTGGTTGCCTGATATTGCGCGCGCAGTTGAGTCTGCTCGTCAGTAATAAGGTCATTTAAGGGCGTAACTGCCTCGGTTTCCCATTGGTTTAACCGCTTATCAAACTGTTGATAAAGCTGGTGTAATTCGGGCACAAACTCACGCTTAAACCATTCTTGCGGCTCGGTATGGCGTTGGCGTAACGGTAAATCAATGGTATAACGACGTTCAATTTGGCCTAATTGGGTTAATAAATCGTCCAGGCCCAAATCGCTAAAGGTGGGCGAAAGCTGCATTAATTGTTGCCAAATCTGCTCTGCTTGCGCAGGCCAGCTTTCTAAATCTGAACGCAAGCGCCGTAAATCGAGCCGCACCCCCGAAATCATGACACTAATCGCACTGACGACGCTGGTCATATTCGGCGTAATTCCTAATACGCTGTGGGCGCGTGTTAAGTGACTCTCAAAGCGAGCAGCATTGGTTAAATCTTTGGTTCGGCTGATATTATGCTGCATCACTTGATTAAACTGTTGCCATAGTTGAAGCCGTTGCTCAACATGGCGCTGTTGCTCAAAGGTACTGCGCTGTGCACGCAAATAGTGTTCATTGGCTTGCTGCTGCTGCTGCGTCAAGAGCGCCAATTCGCTCAGTGAGGTCTTAATATGTTGCTGCGTCTGTTGTTTGTCGCGCTCAATATCCTGTAATGCGCTATAAATCACCTGATTGTAAAGTAAGGTTTCACGTTCTAAAATAACGGCCGGCACCATTTTTTCCTTAAACCAGTTAAACCCGCTACGCCGCAACCGGGTTTCGTTTTTTTCCTGCAAGGCTTTCAGCGCATGGCGTGCACTCAGGGGCACAATGTGAGCCGGGGCAAGGGCAAGCTGCTGGGCCGAAATACGAATTAATCGTTGTACACTTTCAACAATCGGCTCTTCATCAGATTCCAAAATATCAATTTTATTCAATAATGCAAATAATCCGGTATGATACTGCGTCGACGCAGGCGCAATTTTTTGACTCCATAGCTGATAGTCACTGGCACTCACGCCGGTTTCGGCAGACAACAAATACAAAACCGCATCAGCCTCTGGCAAAACCGCCGCCGCCAAATCTGCCTCTACCCCCGGCGCGTTAATACCTGGCGTATCTATAAAGGCCAAGCCAGCCGCTAAAAAGGGGTGCTTGATATTGACCAGCGCATGACGCCAGGCGGGAATATGCACGTAGCCGGGCTGACTAATAGAGGCTTCCAAAAACTCCAAATTAAAGCCCAATTCATGCGCCTGGGCATTGGGTACTTCACGGGTACGCGTCACCTCACGCAAGGCTTGGCGCATATTGTCAACATCGTCGGGATTTAACTGCGTTTGAAACCATGCTTGAGGCCGTTGTCGATAAAAGCTTAATGGCTGATTATCGCCGCGTGTTTCTGTCGGCAGCAACTTTAAATAAGGACCGATATTGGGCTCTTCAAAGACTTCGACAGCGCACATTGTCGTGCGACCCACACGCGTAGGGAATAGTCGCGCTAAATAGGTGTCGCCTAACAAGGCATTAAGTAGCTCGGTTTTGCCCCTGCCAAATTCGCCTACCATAACAATGCGAAAACGGTCGCCTATAAAACGCGAAAGCTGTTGTTGCAAGGCATCGGCTCGCCTCAAACAGTCGGCATCAGTCTTTTTAGTCAACAGCCATGCAGTATATTGTTGGAGTTCATTGACCAGTTGCGTGGCCCATGCACGATGTTTTTGCAACAGGCTATCAATAGGTAGCAACTCAACAGGTAGAAACGAACTTGAGGTCATGAATATATCTCAAAAGTATATTGGGCCAGCAAAATGCCTATAGACCTTGATTTAGCCCGCTTGACTGTATGCAAGTTAGAGGTAGGGTGGCTCTACTGTTTATTAAATGGCAAGGGCTTAAATAGCCGTTATCATACAACAACTGTGCCAGGTTTGCGCACTATTTGAGCCCTTTTTGAGTAATCTTTAATCGATGGAATAACGGCTTTCAGTCAGATTTTTAAGGTAATTTTTAATTAGAAGGTGGATTTACAGAACTGAGCCATGGAGTTAAACACGTTGGAATACGTGTCGGCCGATTGATTTTTAAACGTTTATGGCGGCTGGTTTGGCCGCGCAATAGTTCAACGGCGCTTATCGAAACGCCAAATTCTTGGGCTAAAAATCCCCGTAAAGCGGCATTGGCTTTACCATCGACCGGCGGGGCTGCAATTTTAATTTGTGCAACATCTGTTTCCAAAAAAGCACCCCATGCCGTTGTTTTGGATTGTGGCTTGATCCAGACGTCTAAAATAATCGCGCCGTCGTGCCAGTGCGGGGCTACAGTATAGGCTAAATGGCTCATGAACTAACCGGCAGCGCATCAATTTACACGAGCGAATTCATCAGCATTTGCGCCAGGATTTTTTGACAAATAGTAATGGCAAAATACGCCAAGATAGGCGATAAATCGATGGGGCCAAGCTGTGGCAAAAGCCGGTTAAGCAACTGGCGAAAGGGCGCTAAAATAGGCTCTGCCATTTGCATGATTACAAATAAATGCGAAGACTGGTTTTGACTGAGCATAATGACCCAGCTTAAAATAATCGATACAAAAATCAATAATTTACAAAAACTCAGAATCGCGGCCAGGAACGTAAACGAGGCCATTAAAATGAGGTTTAAATTGGTAAAAACCGGAATATGACCCAATGCACCACGGCCCGCTATATAAACCAGGGTGAGCAAAAACCCCAACACGACAGCCGCCAGGTTAAAGCGTTTATCGGCCAAGGGAGGTAAGATCCGTGAGAAAATATCGGTAATTGCCGTCGATTTGTAGGTAGCATGTACCAGCGGTTGGCTGACATCGGCGCCAGCCAATTGCAACATAAACCGCATCAGCAACAAAAATCCTGCAACTTTGACCACTGTTATAAACACTAAGCCTAACAACATGCAGGACTCCAAGGACAATGGTATGGGCAAGAACAAAAATAACGAACGCTATTGTAACGTTTTTTAGCAACAACAGCATATGATCAAAGCTAGAATCTTTTTAGAATGTCCAAAATGCTAGAGCGACTTTGCCAGCGTTTCACTGCGCAGAGCGGCGGCTTGCATGGCAGCCTGAATGTGGGCTGCAATTTCGTGCTGCTGCATGACCTCAATGGCTGCAAAAGTGGTTCCATTAGGTGATGTGACATTTTGCTGTAACTTGGCAGGCGCCTCGCCACTTGTAATGGCCATTTGTGCTGCCCCTAAAGCAGTTTGCAAGGTTAAATCACGGGCAGTTTTGGCATCTAGGCCAAGTGCCTGACCGGCATTAATCATGGCTTCCATCCAATAAAAGAAGTAAGCCGGGCCCGATCCCGAAAGGGCAGTGACCGCATGCATCTGTTCTTCATGTTCAAGCCAAAGCACAATGCCGGTCGCACTTAAAATTGTATGCGCCAGTTGCCGCTCTTGCGTGCTGGTATCGGGCAGGGCGTATAATCCGGTTGCGCCCATTTGCACCAGCGCGGGGGTATTGGGCATAGCGCGAATCAGACGGGTATAACCGCCAAGCCATTGACTGAGCGACTCTAAACGGACTCCGGCTGCAATTGACATCACCAGTTGCTGCTGCATGTAAGGCGCCAACGCTTGCGCCACGTCCTGCAATACCTGCGGTTTTACAGCCAGGATAATAACATCAGATTGTTGGGCCACCTGAGCATTTTCATGCACAGCACACACACCGCGCTCGGTTAATTGGTCGCGCAATGCTTCTACAGGTTCGGACACTAAAATTTTTTCAGGTTGTAAACCTTCGGCTAACAGCCCGCCGATAAGGGCCTGCGCCATATTACCCCCACCAATAAAGCCAATGGTCGGCTTAAAATGTTTGAGCGGTTGTTGTAAGGTCGTCATGCGCGTATCCTGCTTGTGGAAAAATTAAAATCGTTCATGAATTGGTTAGGCCAAATCCTTGTGCCATCAGTCAAACCCTTTTTAAGACAGTCTTTCGAACTGCCAAAGCGCCAGTATTGTCTGTCCAATGACGGTTAAATGCAGCCCGCGTTCAGTCATAATACCTAATGCTTGAGCTTCATCAGGGTGGTAAATAAGATAAATCTGCTCGCGCTGCCAAGGCGCAAACTGTTGTTGTTGCAACCATTTTTTAAGCGGCCAATGCCCACGATGACCAAGCATGTGTAAGTATTCGCCACCTTGCCGAGGCATTAACTGCAATACGACAGGCGCTAAAGGCCTGGTGTCTGCGTTAACGCCGGTAGAGTGTACTTTAAATTGACCACAAGCCAACGACCAAATCGCATGAGGATATAGACAGACTTGCTGAGGTTCGGCCACCGGTAACGGATAGGGCAACCGATATAAATGAGTCTGATATTTACACAGTAACCAATGCTGCCACAGGCGTTCCGGCTGCGCATCGGGCCGTAACATCGCCCAGTGTTGTACCTCGTTTACAAGCTCAAAAGGTGGGGCATAGATTTCTTGTCCTTGAATCCAGCCGGATAAGGCCAGTCGTTGCCGAGCCGGCGATAACTGTTGTAAGGCCGTTAAATTCAAACGCTGTCCATCGCTTAAAAGACTCAAATCCTGTTGTTGCACGTCTGTTAAAATACTGTGCGCATCTTGCAATAATACTGCACCACGCGCTATTGCGGTTTCAAAACCGGGCCAGCGTGTTTTTAATAATGGCCACAATGTTTGACGTAACCAGCCACGTTCAAAATGCGTATTGATATTGGTGGGGTCATGAATATAACTTAAATGGTATTGATTTGCATATTCACTGATCTGGGCACGACTTAACCCCAAAAGCGGTCGCCATAACCTTTTGCCTTGCCGTATGGCGTGCGGTTGCATGGCTTTTAAGCCCGTTACGCCGGCACCTTTAACCAGACGTAACAGCACCGTTTCGGCTTGGTCGGTTTGGTGATGACCGAGCACCAGGATTTCATGCGGTTGTAGCTGGTCAAGTAAAGCAGTATAACGCGCATTACGGGCCGCAGCTTCCATGTTGCCCGGGCCGACTTGAACCGTTAATAATTGATAAGGAATCTCATGTGCATGGCACCAAGTTGCCACCTGTAACGCCCAAGCATCGGCCGCTTGTTGCAACCCGTGATGGACGTGACAAACACGCATTAAGGCGCCGGTTTGCCATAGCGCATGAGCGAGCGCCAACGAATCGCAGCCACCACTACAGGCCACCACAAATACGGTCCTTGCGGGAAATGATTTAAGCTGCTGCTGTAAAGTATCAACCAATGATGACGGCATTTAAATCATGCTAAAGACGTTAACGCCTCAATGTTGCCCAACTGCATAAGACGCTCATAGCGCAATGTGCAGCGCTGCGTGGCATTAAGGTGCACCAATTCTGCCAAGCTGTGCGCTAGGGTCTGACCCAATCGACTAAAGGTAAGCAGAGGTTCAGCATGCGCTCCTAGAGGGCCTTCATCGATAATGTCATCAATCAAATGCAGTTTATGCAAGCGCTGTGCCGTTAAGCCCATGGTTTCGCTGGCAAGTTCGGCATAATTGCTGTCTTTCCATAAAATCGCTGCACAGCCTTCGGGTGAAATAACCGAATAAATGCTGTTAGATAACATAAACACACGGTCAGCGACGCCAATCGCCAGCGCCCCACCCGAACCGCCCTCACCGATAATTGTCGCAATCACGGGTACTTTTAAGGTCGAGAGCGCGGCTAGATTGTGCGCGATGGCACTGGCTTGGCCGCGTTCTTCAGCTTCCACCCCGGGGTAAGCGCCTTGCGTATCAATAAAGGTTAAAACTGGTAAATTGAAACGTTCGGCCAGCTTAAACAGGCGCAGCGCCTTACGATAACCTTCAGGATTGGGCATGCCAAAATTGTGCTGGATACGTTCGCGCGTGCTACGCCCCTTATGTTGGCCCACCACCATGACCGGCTGTCCCTGAAAGCGCGCTATGCCGCCTAACATTGCGCCATCGTCGCCATATAGACGGTCACCATGTAACGGGTCAAATTCGGTAAATAACGCGCTGACAAAATCTAAAAACAGTGGGCGGTCAGGGTGACGCGCGCGCTTGACGGTCTCCCAGGCTGTCGTTACAGATGGGCCTTGCGGGGATAAATTTAAAGCGGGCAGCTCCATACTAAACTCTCGCAGGCTGTTTAATCGGCAGTCAATTCCAGAGCATCAAATGTAATGCTCAACCTAAAGCCCCAGTGTTGCCATTGGGCGATTTCTTCTTGTAAATCGCTGATTAATAGCGGCCAGTCTTCAGCATTTGCAGCAATATTAAAACACCATGCATGGACCGATTTAACCGATAATTCAAAATTTGGTAACGGTTGATTACTGCGATTATGATGCCAAAGCACCGCAAGGCGCAATATTAAAATCAATGATAGCAAACTGTCTCCACCATTTTTAAGCACCTGTTGCAGGCTGTCATCGCGTAGCTTACGGCGGTGTAGGCCTACCAACAACGCCAAACGGCTTTGGTCGACCTGAGAAAATCCCGGAATATCAGAATGTTGCAACAAATATGCCCCATGGCGCTGATAGCCCCCATGGCTAATGGCTAGACCAATCTCATGCAAATAAGCTGCGCGCCGTAACAAATCGTTATCTTCATCATCAAGTTTCAGGGCCTCCTTGACATGCGTAAACAGCCTATAAGCCGTCTGCACAACACGTTCGGCCTGTCGCACATCTACATGATAACGCGCCAGCAAGGCCTGGACGCTGCGGTCGCGCACGTCTTCATGACGAAAACGACCCAATAAATCGTACATGACCCCTTCACGTAACGCACCGTCCGAAAAGGTCATGGTGTCTAAATCCAGACTGTCAAACACTGCCAGAAGAACGGCTAACCCGGCCGGTAAAATCGGACGCCTGTCATCACGCAAACCTTCAATTGTCAGTTCATTGACATGCTTGGTGTGCAGTATATAATCGCGCAATTTTTC
>JAGLBJ010000027.1 GCA_018260315.1 Moraxellaceae bacterium
GGCGAAGTACAGGTACAGGTACCGGTGGAAATGGCAGCTTTTTTACTCAATGAAAAACGTGAATCGCTCGTTTATCTTGAACATACAACCCGGGTTCGGATAACGATTTTGCCGCATCCTCATTTAGAATTACCGCATTTTCATATTCAATTTAATCATGATGGATTTGCACCGGCCAGTTATGATCGCTTGGATTTGCGCCGTGAAGAGGAAGCACTGGGTTATACGACAGAGTGGCAACAACCGGCGTCCGATGTGCAACCTACTACAGCGCCCCTTCCAACTCAACCGGTACGTCCTAAACGATCTCAAGCGGCCCAGGCAGTGACTGAAGATATTCAGCCTATCGTCAGTCCGGCTATCGCTCCGGCGATTCAACCCTCTACTCAGACGGTCGCCAGTCCTGCGGCGTGGTTAGAAAATTTATTTGTCACCCGTCAAGCCCGCACCCGAGATAGTTTATCGGCACACGATGCAGCCGTGAACCTTGAACACATGGTTAACAGTGGGGCTACAAGTCGTGGGCAATATGGTCAAGTGACCTTTCCTCAGGTAAGTTCATCAGTAGAGATTCCTGTTGCTGTAGAAACAGAATTGCCGGAAACCTTGGCGGTTGAGCCTGTCAATCATAGTTACATGCAACCCTCTGCCAATACGCCAAGCCCGGCCCGCAACTCAAACCCTAAAGCTACGCGCAATTATGCACAAAAAAATCGGCGCAATCGTGACGAGTCCGGCGTAACCCATCAAGCCTTTGAGCCTGCGTTTGAAAGTGCGCCGGTAGATGCCGCATCTACACAGCAGTATAAAGACCCTAAAGAGTCTAAAAATAATCGCGCAGCCGTAGAGGAACAAGACGCGGTAATGCCTAATCGCAATCGCAACAAGCGCCAGGAAGCGAATGCAGTTGAAGCAGTAGCTGAAGCGCTACCACGTCGTGAACGCGGGAGTCAACGGCCTAATCGCGCTCCACGACAACGCGATGCAAGTGTGTTAGCGCCCGTTGAAATCGCGGTTCCTGTTCAAGACTTAGAACCGCTCTTCATTGCAGAGACCCTGCCCTCAACAGATGATGCGCAGGAATTATTCCACCCTGCTGAGGTCGAGCATACCTCCAGCACGCAAGATCTAACGGTAGAGGTGCGCGCCGGTAAACCTGCATTACCCGCACGACAAGCACATGTGTTTGATTTAAGCGACGAGCATAATAATCAGTCGTTTCCGATCAATGCCCCGATCATTGAAGCGCCTGAATCGACTGATGAATCGGTTACGGATCATGTCCCTGTTAGCATTCAGGCAACTATGCCGGAAACGCCTAAACGTGCGGCAAATGATCCACGGGAACGGCGCATGCGTCATTTACCAGAGGCCAGCTCTGTTGTCATATCTTGTCCGGTCATTGCCTTGCAGGGATTAAGTGTTGGAGAGTTTATCCGTCAGGCTTTAGGTCAAGAGGCAGATGTGTTTTTAAGTCAAGGGCAGATTGTGGCCGGGTTCCTAAAAGCTCTAAGTACCCAAGAAGCTAGTGTGCAACTGCTTACGCCACCTGAAACCAAGATAGAAGAGACGGCTCATGTAGAAGAGCCTGTTCTAACAGCCGTTAAACCTACGTTATCGGGATTAACGGTTGGGGAATTTATCAACAACATACTAGGCGCAGTAGCCCAGCCTTTACTCGAGCAAGGACAGGTCGTCATTGCCTTTTTGCAGGCCTTGCAGCAGCACAGAGCTGTGGAATCCACAGCAGAGCTACAAACTCCAACAGTTCAAGCCACCAACGACCCTCTCAGTCCATTGCCAACGGCAGCACCTGAAGTAACGATGCCAGCCAAGTTTGCGACTCCTGTCGAGGTTGCTCTACCGGTATCGCGTCCACGTGCTGCTAACGACCCCCGTGAGCGTCGTCGTCAACAACAGGCAACTCAAGTACCTGCCGCAGAGTATTCTCCTGTAGCCGTTACTGAACCGGCATCAGAAACTATGGACGAAAGCGCGCAAGCCACTTTGCATAGTGAGTTAACGCCTGAACAGAGTACTGAGGCGTTGCAAGAAACGTTGCCAGTTTCTACACCTGAAGGGGTTGAAAATTCACCGGTTCAGGCTGAGCAGTCGGTACCGCAATCAACCCTGACAGCCGAGGCAAACTTTATTGATGCGACCTTGCCGTCTATGATGGAGCAAACGACGAATAGTGTGCCTGAGCATGGCTTGGCTGTTGAAGTTCCTTTGCAGGTTGAACAAGCCTCGGTTGAGCAATCTTCAGGCGAGCCTAGTTTACCTGAGCCTAGTTTACCTGAGCCTAGTTTACCTGAGCCTAGTTTACCTGAGCAGAGTTCACCTGAGCAGAGTTCGCTTGATGAAACGATGCTACCTGTTCAAACTGTACCAGATGAACAACTTACCGATATTCACTCTGATTCATCAGAGGTAAATATATCACTGGCAGAAAGCGATTTACCCTCTGAAGAGAGCGTTCAACTATTTCATGATGAAGTCGATTTACTAGAGCCAGAAATTGGCAGTACCCGTCCACATCGTGTTCGGACCAGTAGTCGCCCGCCTAAAAAACGCTCATAGTAAGGCTTGTAATTCTTAACTAGGACGTGTCTTCATTTGGGAAATATGCTTAAAACGACGGTCAATTTTAAGGCAAGCAAGGCAACTATCGCAGGAAATATTGTCAAGCTATTTGAC
Source organism: Moraxellaceae bacterium (assembly GCA_018260315.1). Lineage (GTDB taxonomy): Bacteria > Pseudomonadota > Gammaproteobacteria > Pseudomonadales > Moraxellaceae > JAGLBJ01. The sequence continues at coordinate 2,698 of JAGLBJ010000027.1, forward strand.
GCTGTTTGACAAAATTTAGCCCGTTTTAGTCTATTTAAGGCATAACCGCCCAATTAAGCACATGCCCTAGACTCAAGCGCTATTCGGATCGTAAACATAAAAAACGTCACTTTTGGGTGGCGTTTTAGTTTTACTGAGTACGCTTACTCTTAATAATATCTTATCCCCTTGATTTGTAAGGCAGTGTCATATAAAAATACGTCATGCCTAGCTGTTTATTTAAAAGTGGCTTAATATCGGTCTTGTTAAGCACTGTAAATTTTAATCAATCTTCATCAAGCAGTTTGTTTTGAGTCGTTTTACCCAATCAAACCCGTTAATTTTGAAATAGGCTGAATACACTATGAGTAACCCGTCTCAAGACATCATTCACCTTAAGGACGTTGCGTTACGTCTGCCCCGCCTGATTAAAAAATTACCGCATGTAACCAAAGGGCTCATCATGGCCAATGATACTCGGGTGACCAAACCGATGGGCTTAGGCTGGGCCTTTGAGAAAACAGTACGGCAGAATCCTTATGGGGTCGCGTTGTTATATCAAGATTTCGAGATGACGTATGCGCAGTTAAATGAATGGGCTAATCAGATTGCTCATTATTTTTTGGCAGCCGGCTTTAAAAAAGGCGATGTAGCCGCAGTCGGTATTGAAAACCGTCCGGAATTGTTAGCGACGTTGTTGGGCCTAGCCAAAATTGGCGTGGTCAGTGCCTTACTAAATACCTCGCAAGTAGGCAAAACCTTAACCCACAGCATTAATCTGGTGAAACCCAAAGCGCTAATTATAGGTGCCGAGATGTACGAGCACATCGCGGCGATTGCAGCAGATTTGGACATTCCCAAACAACAACGCTATTGGTTTGCCGACCAAAACACCTTAAAAGACCAGGGAACCGCACCTGCCCACTATATCAACCTGGCCCTTGAAATACGTAATTTACCCCAATTTAATCCCCCTACAACGCAAACCAACTTTTATAACGATGGCTTGTTTTTAATTTATACCTCGGGTACCACAGGGTTACCTAAAGCCGTCATTTTTACGCACGGTCGATGGATGCGCGCCTATGGCACATTTGGACATTTACTCAACCTCGGCCCTGAGGATATTTTATATTCAACGCTGCCGCTTTATCATGCCACCGGAGTTGCAGTGTGCTGGAGCTGTGCGATTGCAGGCGGCAGTGGCTTTGCAATACGTCGCAAGTTTTCAGTCAGTCAATTTTGGCCGGATGTCATTGCATTTAACGCTACCGCGATTGGTTATGTGGGCGAGTTGTGTCGCTATCTGCTTGAGCCTGCCCCGTCTGCTTTAGAGCGTCAACATCGCGTTACTAAAATGATTGGCAATGGAATGCGCGCTCATATCTGGCATGAGTTTAAAAATCGTTTTGGGATTGATGAAGTTCTCGAGTTTTACGCCTCAAGCGAAGGCAATATTGGATTTAACAATATTTTTAATTTTGAAAATACGATGGGTTTTACCCCTTTGCCGTATGCCATTGTCCAGTACGACCGTGAAAATGATCAGCCGATTTTAGATGGCAATGGTCATATGATCAAGGTTAAAACGGGCGAAGTCGGTTTATTATTGGGCAAAATTACCGCGCGTTCGCCATTTGATGGTTACACAGACCCTGAAAAAAGCCGTGCTGTGATTTTAGAAAATGTATTTAAAACCGGTGACCGTTATTTTAATACCGGCGATTTGGTACGGGATCTGGGGTTTCGGCATACCCAGTTTATCGACCGTTTGGGCGATACCTTTCGCTGGAAAGGTGAAAACGTATCGACCACCGAAATTGAAAATTTAATCAGTGGTTATCCAAAAATAGCTCAAGCAATTGTTTACGGGGTTGAAATTCCAAACACCAATGGCCGTGCCGGTATGGCCGCCCTTATTTTAAAGACCGGCGAAACCTTACAAGCCGGAGATTACAGTGAGTTATTAGCCTATTTTAAGGAACAAATGCCAAGCTATGCAATTCCGGTTTTTTTGCGGTTACAGCAACAAGCAGAAACAACGGGCACGTTTAAATATATTAAGCATCGACTGATTGAACAACGTTTTGATTTAACTAAAGTGCAGGGCGACCCTATTTTAGTGCATTTACCGGGAACATCGACTTATACTGTACTCACCGATGATATTTATCAAAATATCCTTAAAGGTCACTATCGGTTCTAAGGTTTACCCTTAAGCAATTTAATGCTTTTAGGTGCCTAAAGTTCATTGTTTGGGTATGTTACATCGCCTAGCTGCTGAATAAATAAATGGTCTGGTTGCTTAAAATTTATACGTTAGCAAGCGTTTAGAGGACTTATTCTAAGAAAATGCTTGTTATATCTTAAAAATTTGCTATGATATGCCCTCACTTGTTGGGTCGTTAGCTCAGTTGGTAGAGCAGTTGACTTTTAATCAATTGGTCGCAGGTTCGAATCCCGCACGACCCACCATTTAAGTGATTGCCTATTTTAAAGTTCAATATTATTTTTTTGGGTCGTTAGCTCAGCTGGTAGAGCAGTTGACTTTTAATCAATTGGTCGCAGGTTCGAATCCCGCACGACCCACCATCTGCTAAAAACCGCCTCTGATTAGAAGCGGTTTTTTTATGCCTGATGCCTTCATGTAAATTAACGTGACAATAAAGGCCCTAATTGTTGCAGTACATTGCTAATTTCATTATTCGCCGTATGGTCATCAGCAGGTTGACCGTTAGGGCTTAAATGGTCCATTAGCTGTGGCAATAAACTGGCAAATCCCTCGCGCACTTGGTCTGGCTCAACGCCATTTTGGGCAGCTAGACGCTGGACCTCATCACCCCCTATCAATTGGTCAACGGCTTCAGGGGGCATGGCTGCATTTTCACCGGTTCCCAACCAAGATTGAGCGTGCTGGCCTAAGCCCATATTTTGCAATTGGCTCCAGACCGCAGAAATACCGCCCTGACGCTGTACCCAGGCCAATGCAACCGGTAATAGCATCATTAAGAGGGGATTGCTAAACATTGAGCCACCGCTTTGCTGAGGCTGCATGTTACCTTGGTTCTGGTCATATTGGCCTTGGTCATATTGGCCCTGGTCATCTTGTTGACCACCGCCTAATACACTGCCAAGCATTCCCCCTAACCCGCCTTGCGTCGATTGACCGCCGAGTACGCTGCCGAGCATACCGCCTAAGCCGCCCTGTGCTGACTGACCACCGCCTAACACGTTGCCGAGCATACCCCCTAAGCCGCCAGCATTATTGCCACCTAGTGCGTTACCTGCCAATTGTCCAATTAAACCATCTAACATGCCCATAATATTTCCTCTAAAAATAGTTAATCTAAGTATAGCCAGTACGCTACTGAGTCAGTTGTGTACCTGATTGCACCAACGTATGTCATACTCTTAAACCTTATACTAGCAAATTCAATGCATTATAATTGTGTTATTTTGCTAAAATGTGGCATATTTTCTACATCATCTTTAAGCTCTATTGTATTCTGGGTTATTGGTCCCCTTAAACCTTAGGATAAGTTAATGCAGGCGCTATTTGAACCATTACCTCCGTTTCGTTTAACCTGTGGTCAATATCAATTAGATTTAAGCCAGCCGCACGTTATGGGGATTTTAAACCTGACTCCCGATTCATTCTCAGACGGCGGCAAATTTAATACACTTGAAGCCGCTACAAAACAGGCTCGTACCATGCAGCGTGAAGGCGCTACCATTATCGATATAGGCGGCGAATCGACCCGCCCTCATGCGCCAGTCATTACGCTAGAAGAAGAACTAAAGCGAGTCCTACCCGTCGTTACCGAACTTGCTCAAACACTGGACTGTGTGCTTTCTATTGATACCAGCCGCCCTGAAGTGTTTGCAGCATGTTTTGCTAAAACGCCATGTATCTGGAATGACGTGCGCAGTTTAAAATATCCTCATGCGGCTGCCGTAGCGGCTGAGTTGGCGGCGCCGGTTATTTTGATGCACTCTCGCGGTGAATCTGCATCGGTTACTGATTATAGTAATATTGGTGCAGAAGTCAGGCAAGAACTTGCCGAGCGAGTCGATGAGGTTTTACAAGAAGGCATTTTACCGCAGCAGCTTATTTTGGATATGGGATTTGGATTTTCCAAAACATCTGAGGATAATTTACAGCTTTTAAAGCAGCTAGCACCCCTTAAAACCTTGGGCTTCCCACTCTTGATGGGGATTTCACGTAAACGCGTCTTAGGGCATGTAGTGGAAAAAACAGGTAACGATATTCCTTTGCCTTACTTGCACAACAGATTGTATGCAGGATTGGGCGCGGCGCTGCTGGCAGTTCAACAAGGCGTCAGTATTATTCGCACGCATGATGTGGCGCCAACAGTACAAACATTAGCCCTATGGCAGGCAGTCCGGCAGAGTTAGAAGCCATTAACCGGATTTTGTATGATGAGCAACTACAAAGGAACCTAACCAATGCAGGAAATATCCCTGGAAGACCGTAAAGTCATTTATCGTGCACGCCGGGGTTTAAAGGAGCTTGATTTATATTTTGACCCTTACGTACGCCAGCATTATTTAAGTGCTTCCCCAGCCGAAAAAGCCGCTTTTGCCTTATTGATTGAGCAGGAAGACCCCGATTTATTGGATTGGTTTATGAATACGAGCGTGCCTAACGACCCCAGACTTGCCCAAATGATTGAGCGCCTTAAAATGCTTAATGCTTAGACCTATGCGCCTACATTTAACGTTACAAACGCCGAGCTATTTAGCATTTTACTTTACGATCAGCCTTTACTTGCTATTCAGCCTTTTTGTCTTAATGTTAAGCAGTGTAGTCTGGCCCGCCAAATTAATTTTCTTACTGATTTTATCAGCGACTGTAGCGTTGCATGTGCGCCCGTTCTTTTCATTTAAAGCTCAAGGAGACCAAAAAAAGCTTAAACTGTATAACACTCAAACCCCTGAATTAAAGCAAATCAGCCGTCAAGACTGGTTATATGCTAGTCATTCTGGCACCAGTCCGGTGCCTGTTGTACTGATGTCAGTGCAGCATTTAGGCCCGGTCATCAGCTTAACCTTCAAGGGACGTATTCACCAAAAATACCGATTTAAGACGCACATTCAGGTCATATGGCAAGACCAGGTATCCTATGATGATTGGCGACGTCTGGTGGTTTTAGAGCGTTTTTTTTAAAATCCTGTATCAGTATTTAAATATGCCTAGATAAGAAAAACCCCCGATAGTACGGAGGTTTTTTACTTACTCTAGCTCATATTACATCGCAGGCAACGGCGGCGGCGAAGTTGGATTAGTTAGTTTATCCAAACTTGGAGGTACTGGATTAACCGCTTCATAAACGCGGGGTGGACGAGGTTCACGTCCGGCCATAATGTCCAGAACCTGCTCACGGTCAATGGTTTCCCAGTCCAGTAATGCCTTTACCATCATTTCAATTTTATCTTTATTATCTTCAATCAGGCGTCGCGCAATACTATATTGCGTTTCTAAAATCTGACGCACCTCTTCATCAATTTTTTGCTGTGTAGCTTCACTAATCGTACGCGTACTACCACCAAAATATGAGTCATTAGCATCATCTTCATAGACCATAATGCCTAATGTATCTGACATGCCATATTTGGTCACCATCGCACGCGCCATTTTAGTGGCCCGCTCAAAGTCATTGGACGCGCCTGTTGATTTTTGATTGACAAAAACTTCTTCGGCAATACGCCCACCAAATAAAATCGACAGCTCATTTAACATGCGATCTTTATAATGACTGATACGGTCAAATTCAGGGAGCTGCCACGTCAACCCCAAGGCATACCCACGCGGCATAATCGTCACTTTATGCACAGGGTCTGTCCCAGGCAATAATTCAGCCACGAGCGCATGACCGGCTTCATGATAGGCCGTATTACGACGCTCTTCATCGCGAATCACCATCGATTTACGTTCAGGGCCCATATAGATTTTGTCTTTGGCATCTTCAAAATCATTCATATCGACGGTGTTTTTGTTACGACGCGCTGCAAATAAAGCCGCCTCATTGACCAAATTAGCTAAATCAGCGCCGCTAAACCCCGGTGTTCCCCGCGCCAAAATGGCCGAATTAACTCCGGTGGTTGAGGGCAATTTACGCATATGCACGTTTAAAATCTGTTCGCGGCCTTTGATATCAGGCAAACCAACCATCACTTGACGATCAAAACGACCCGGACGCAATAACGCTTTGTCGAGTACATCGGCCCGATTTGTGGCTGCAATTACAATAACACCGTCATTGCCTTCAAAACCGTCCATTTCAACCAACAACTGATTTAAAGTTTGTTCGCGTTCATCATTACCGCCGCCCGTACCTGCACCGCGATGCCGCCCGACCGCATCAATTTCATCAATAAAAATGATACATGGCGCATGGCGCTTGGCTTGCTCAAACATATCACGAACCCGTGAAGCACCCACACCGACAAACATTTCAACAAAATCTGAACCTGAAATCGAGAAAAACGGCACTTTCGCTTCGCCTGCAATCGCTTTAGCCAGCAATGTTTTACCCGTTCCCGGAGGACCGACCATGAGCACGCCTCGCGGAATTTTAGCGCCTAGCCGCTGAAATTTGGTCGGGTCACGTAAAAAATCGACAATTTCCACGACTTCCTGTTTGGCTTCATCAGAACCAGCTACATCACCAAACCCTACCTTAATTTGGTCATCGGTCAACATTTTGGCTTTTGATTTACCAAAGCTCATAGGACCGGACTTGCCCCCTGCGCCGCCCTGCATATTGCGCATAAAAAACATAAACAATAAAATAATCAGCACGACCGGAAAACTGGCAATCAATAATTGCGACAGTAATCCTTGGCGTTCAGGCTGCGAGCCATTAATTTCGACATGCTGACGGTTTAAAGTCGGTAGCAATTCGCTATCTACAATAGGGGGACGCACGGTTTCAAACTGAGTACCATTGCGTTTTTCGCCCGTGATACTTTCGCCATCAATTTTGATGCTTTTGATTTGCCCGGCATTGACCTGCGCCACAAATTGAGAATAGCTTAAATTATCGGGTTTGCTACGATTTTCAAAGTTACTGAAAACCAGAACCAAAATTCCAATAATGACTAACCACAACACCGTATTTTTAACAAGATCGTTCACTAGGTTTTCTTCCCATGTTTCCAAAGGGTAACACTGCATTAAATTGCCATTGCCGGTTAGGGTAAGCCGGGCAGCAGTTCTTGCCACGGATGATATAGCCTTTATCCATAGACTAGCACATGACTAGTCCAGGATAATCCATTTAAACATAAACTCGTCACTTTGACGCATAAATTCACTTAATGAACACGTTTAACGCCAACTCTTAAAACTATTTAATGACCTTTAATCGATCAGGTTTCTTGCATCGGCTCAGGTTGTACTTTTTTCCTAAGTTTAAGCGATTGCGCCAGCAAATACATTTCACGCGAGCGAGCCCTGGACGCTTCGGGTTTAACACTTTTTAAAATGTTAAATTCCGCTAAAATGGCTTTACGATATTCATCATAGCCCTCACCCTGAAACGTCTTTACCAAAAAATTACCATGAGGCGCCAAAACCCGTGTAGTAAAATCAAGCGCCAATTCACACAGGTACATCATACGCGGCTGGTCAACGGCAGGGTTACCAGAAGTATTGGGGGCCATATCTGAAATTACAAGGTCTACAGGACGATTATTTAACACGGTCAAAAGCTGGTCAAAGACTTCAGCCTCGCGGAAATCACCCTGCAAAAACGTAACATCGGGTAACGCGTCCATTGGTAGAATATCGGTAGCAATGACCAAGCCATGACTGCCGACCAGTTTACCGGCAATTTGTGACCAACTGCCAGGCGCTGCGCCTAAATCCACCACGGTCATACCAGGTCGTAAAATTTTATATTTTTCATTGATTTCAAGCAATTTATAGGCAGCACGAGCGCGATACCCATCTTTCTGAGCACGTTTGACAAATGGGTCGTCCAAATGCTCACGCATCCAGGTCCGACTACTATGCGATAAACGTTTGTTATGAATACGAGTAGCCATGGCGCCTAAAATAACCTACAAATTACGATAATTTAAGGCCCATTATACGTTATTTTACACGGTCGCGGCGATAGTTTTCATCGCTAATCCTATAAAGTGCGTTACAATACTCGCTTTTTAATGCCGTACTCTCTACCGGAAATTTCTATGTCAACGTTATCCATTCAAGAACGTAAACGCCTACGTCGCATCGGTCATGCCCTAAATCCTGTCGTGATGCTTGGCGAACAGGGACTTTCATTAGGGGTACTTGAAGAGGCCAAGCGCGCTTTGGCAGACCATGAACTCATTAAAGTTAAAATTGGCGGTGAAGATCGTGAATCTCGTCAAGTCTTGATTGAAGAGCTGGCGCTACAATTACAGGCCGAAGTAGTACAAAAAATCGGAAAAGTCATTTTACTCTTCAAAAAAGCCGATAAACCCAATGCGCACTTATCGAACCTAGTCCGGTTTGCCCATTTACGCGCCGATTAAACAACCATCGCTTAAATACGCAGTCCAATAGGCTTGCAGTCCTATTCTGTCTGCCGCGCCCTATTGTTTGGTAGGATTAGAGCGAAACCAACAGGCTTTTTTGTGGCATATTCCAAGCGCGTCGTAAAGCTTTCATGACTAGCGTTTTAAAAGATCGCGACTCACTCTCCTACAAGCCGCATATTTTCTGAATGACCGCCGCCACACACAGAAATTTTTCTCTTTCTGCTTGAATAGATAGACCTGCATCACACAAAGGTTATTGTAATTTTCTAAATGAAAAAATCGATCATCGAGACCGATTTTTTTAAACTGCATATTTAATTAATTAAACTATGCGTTGGCGTCTACAACAAACGTTACAATCATCATCACATTGTAATCAACGATTTTGCCATCTTGAACACCCACTTTCTGCTCTTTAATCCAGGCGCCTTTAATGTCACGAATCGTTTTGGCGGCCTCAGCAATGCCTGCCTTAATAGCATCTTCAAAACTTACGGTTGAAGTGCAGCTAATTTCGATATTTTTTGCAATTGACATTGTAAACTCCATGTTTGAATCTAGGGAAAATATTAAGGACTAAAACAGCCAGCGACACGATGCTTTAATCATTTTTAGTGTACTTAAGCTCAGCTTAAACTCTGTATAAACAGTGTTGCAAGGCTGTATTAAGTCTGCATAAAAAAAGCAGCTCAATGAACTGCTTTTGCCAATACCTTTACACGACTGTTATATCTTAAAAAAGATGATATAAAACCCAGTATAACGACGCTGCCAAGATAATAGCAGCCGGTAACGTAAGTACCCAAGCCAACAACAAGTTACGAATGGTTGACCATTGTAGACCCGATTTATTGGCTGCCATGGTACCTGCAACACCTGACGATAAAACGTGGGTCGTTGATACCGGTAAACCATACATGTCAGCCGCGCCAATCATTGCCATCGCCACCAATTCAGCCGATGCGCCCTGACCATAGCTCATATGGGTTTTACCAATTTTTTCGCCAACTGTGATTACAATCCGGCGCCAGCCCACCATGGTCCCCATACCCAGCGCGATAGCAACCGCTATTTTTACCCATAATGGAATAAATTTGGTCGCAGCGTCCAAGCCTTTTTGCAATGCGGTTACTTTATCGGCCGTATCAGGCGTAAATTTAACTTCATGTTTTTTATTCATGATACGAATAGCTTCAGAGGTTAAATACATGTCGTTACGCACATTACTGACACGCTCAGCAGGTACTTTCGCCAACGAACCATTGAGTTTAACATCTTGCCCCAACTGCCCTGCTAAAGCTGCAACAGCAGGCACGACATCAGGCGTAAACTTTTTGTTTTCAACATATTGTGTTAATACGGCGCGTGAATCTGCTGGTGCAGGACGATTTGTTTCTTTATTGATAGCCGTTTGTGCAACTTCTGCAACCGCAGCAAATTCTATGACTTTATCAGCAGGCATGGCACGATTTAAAGCATACGCCATGGGTACAATACCCACTAAAATCAACATGATTAAGCCCATGCCTTTTTGACCATCGTTTGAACCATGGAAAAAAGAGACCCCGGTACAGGTCAAAATCAATAACGCCCGAATCCATAAAGGAGGAGGCAAATCGCCTTGCGGTTCTTTATATAACTCGGGTTTTTTAACCATCATTTTAATAAGTAAAAACAAAGAAGCCGCACAAATAAACCCTAAAACAGGCGACAACAGGAGCGATTTACCAATTTTGGTCGCTTGTTCCCAGTCTACACCGGCGGTACCTGCTTTGCCATTCATCAGCGCATTCGCTACACCGACCCCAATAATCGAGCCAATTAACGTATGCGAACTTGAAGCCGGCAACCCAAACCACCACGTTCCCAGGTTCCAGATAATGGCAGCCAGCAATAACGCAAAGACCATTGCAAACCCTGCCGATGAGCCAACTTTTAGTATCAACTCAACCGGCAATAAGGCAATAATCCCGAAAGCGACCGCACCACTGGAAACCAACACACCTAAAAAGTTAAAAAATCCCGACCACATAACAGCAATCGTTGGCGGCATTGAGTTGGTATAGATAACCGTAGCAACTGCGTTGGCGGTATCATGAAATCCGTTTACAAATTCAAAGCCTAACGCAATTAACATGGCCACAACCAGCAATACGAACGGCGCAAAGGCTAAACTGCTGGTTTGAGCATGTTGCACATCACTCACTAACTGCCAGCCAGAATATAATAATCCAAGGCTTACGAGCGCATAAAAGGCCAGCATAAACAATGGGTTAGGCTTTTGAGCCATTTTAAGGCGGGCCGCAGAAACCGGCGCACCATTACTTATGGGGGTTGAAGAAGACTGCATAACATATCCCGTTACATTATAGACCTCAAAATTTAAACACAATTGAATGACAGTTCTATGACATTTTTTACGAAACCATTACATTCTACACTTTTTTGAGAACATCAGGACAGTCTAAGACTCTAAGCTATAGAAGGAGTTAAGTTAAATTAAACAATAGGATTTTCTATTTCTCGCTTTGCATCTTTAAAGTTCTTAGCTTTATTCACCTATTTTTTAAAGTTGTTTTCTAAGGTTATCCACTAAATAGCGGCTATTTACATATAAGCATCAATCGGTAATAATCCGATTAAATAAGCCAAAGCCAGTCGCTTAAAAGTTGCGTCAGGTTCGGTATGGTATTGCTTCAAAGTCCCGTTTTCGGTTTGTTCAGTCCAGATGAGTTGTCCTTGCGGCGTTAAACTTACCTTATAGGCCACTCGCAATACATGACTATTAAAGACACTTGATATTTGCCTGGCTATGGTGTCGCCTTCCAACATGATACCGAGCTCACTGTTAATCCAGATAGAACGCGGATCCAGATTGAGCGAACCAATATACGTCATGTGTCCGTCCCACGTAATCGCTTTGGCATGTAAACTACTGCTGGCAGAACGGCCATTTTTTTCGCGTATACGCCAATGGTGAATAGAAGCACTATTTGCCGTCGGTTTAAATTCATACAGTTCTACACCCGCCCTTAACAATGCTTTACGCCATTTAGCATAAAAACGATGCATCGCTGGCACATCGCTCGAGGCTAAGGAATTGGTTAAAATACGTACTTTAACCCCCTGCTGCGCAAGCCTCACCAGGGCTTGGGTTCCGTTTACTTCAGGCACAAAATAAGGTGAAATAATATCTAAAGACTGATGGGTGTGTCCTACTAAAAATGCCATTTGAGCACCGATGGTTTGCTCAAAGCTTACAGACCGACTAATTTTAAGCGGTAAATCATCGACAAAAACGGCATTCGTATACAGTAAATCTTGCGGTAAGGCGTTTTCTTCGGTATTAGTGACATTGATTGGCGCTGATTTAGGCGATTTTTGTAATATGGCGGCGGCCGTGGGTATGGTAAAATGAGGCTTAGCAGGATACAACGGCGCAACGGCCGGCGATTTTTGTCCTGCAAACCAAGCGCGTAACCCTTTGAAATGCTGAGCAGCCTGTACATAAGGTAGCGCAGCCGGGTTAGTTATGGTCGCACTCATTCTAAGGAGTGCGTTTTGTTGAGCGTCGTCAGTGGCCTGTAAAAATCCCTGCACGGGATAGGCCAAACGGTCATTCCAAAATCGGTCGAAGCTATTATTGATTGAAGGAACAATTTGTCCCGCAGCAAGCAATTCCAAATCGGCAAAGAAGAAATTGGACCCTACCCTAAAATAGGGATCAGCAATATTCCGCCCGCCAATAATGGCCACCTGTCCATCAACGCTAAAAATCTTGCCATGCATGCGCCGCTGAATACGTTTAAAATCAAATACATAATTTGCTAAACGGTGAGTTCTAAAACGTAACGGATTAAACAAACGCACTTCGATATTAGGCTGTCGATTAACGGCAAGCAACAGCGCATCTAAGCCATCAGTATTATTATCGTCCAGTAATAAACGCACCCGAACACCACGTTTAGCCGCTTGTAACAGCGCGTTTAGCATCATTTGGCCGGTTAAATCGTTACCCCAAATATAATAAGCCAAATCAATAGAATATTGTGATTTTTCAATTAACTGTAGCCGTGCTGAAAAGGCTTCAAGAGGGTCGACTAGGGTATAAAACACATCGCTATCTGCCGGACGATTAACAAAAGCCGTTACTAGGGCTGGCGTACCGTTCGATAATTTTGGGCTAAACCCTAACGTTCGAACGGTCGGAACTGCATAACTGATAGGAGCAGGCGGACGCGGCGGCACCATACTACAATGACTTGCACTCACTGCCAGCATGGCACTAACCAAACTATGTATCATCGGTCTGGATAAACAAGGTATTGTATACGTTCTCATCCTCAGCATCCTTGACAGTGGAGAGACGACAAATAAGTTTGGCGTAGATATTCGGCTAAATTTACTACGTTATAAATACAGCACATTCACGATTTCATATTCAACTTCACCGCTAGGCGTTTGAATTTTAACCTCATCGCCTTGGCGCTTGCCGATTAAACCGCGTGCAATGGGTGAATTGACCGAAATTTTACTTTGTTTAAAATCCGCTTCATCATCACCAACAATTTTATAGCATTTACGTTCTTCAGTATCCAAATTTTCAATTTCAACGGTTACGCCAAAAATGACACGCCCATCTTGATTAACCTTACTTAAATCAATAACTTCGGCTGCACCAATTTTCCCCTCAATTTCCATAATGCGACCTTCACAAAAGGCCTGTTGTTCTTTAGCCGCATGATATTCGGCATTTTCCTTCAAATCGCCATGCGCGCGAGCTTCGGCAATGGCAGCAATAATACGCGGACGATCGACAGATTTTAACTGTTTTAACTCAACCTGTAGGGCCTCATAACCTTCCGGGGTCATCGGGAAACGTTGCATAGTTTAATCCTGTTCATGATGCAAGGTCGGCGCTCATACGAGAAGTTTACGCCAACACAATAGTTTAAAAAATCCTAAAAAATACCCGTTAAATAATGCTATTTAACCCATTTTATACCAAGCCATAAGAGACCCTGTTTAATTTTAAGCCCTCCTAGAGCCTATGAGTCAGCGCTATATCACGGTGTTATCATCGCTTTAAGAGGGTTCAGATTTTACAGTTTCATCTTTTAAGGCAGTATGCTTTAAATCCTGCAAGCGATAGACCGATAACGGCAATCCAATATCAATGGCTTGACAGACTGCATCGGCTGCACTGATGGTAGTCGTATAATAAACCTTGGCTTGCAGCGCATTACGACGAATCGAAAACGAATCTTGCTGCGCCTGCTTGCCTTCAGTCGTATTGATGATTAAATGCAAATCACCGTTTTTAATACGGTCAATGACATGCGGCCGACCTTCGGTTACCTTGTTGACCCGCTCGCAGTCAATGCCGTTTTCGACCAGCACGCGATGTGAACCGCCCGTTGCCACCAAACCAAAGCCCAACGCCTGCAAGCGGCGACCTACTTCCGGCAAAAATGCTTTGTCGCTGTCGCGTACCGATAAAAAAGCGCGTTTAATCGGGCCATTAACAAGCGGCTTATTGGGCAATTGTTCATTACTGCCTAAAACCGCTTTATAAAAGGCTTCACCAAAGGTTTTGCCAACGCCCATCACTTCACCGGTCGATTTCATTTCCGGCCCTAAAATCGGGTCAACGCCCGGAAACTTGGCAAACGGAAACACCGCTTCTTTAACCGCATAAAAATCGGGAATAATTTCATGCTCAAACTGCTGGGCTTTAAGGCTGGTACCCGCCATGCAGCGCGCCGCCACTTTAGCCAGCGATACGCCGATGCATTTGGACACAAACGGCACAGTCCGTGAAGCGCGCGGATTCACTTCCAGCACGTAGACATCATTGCCTTTAACTGCAAATTGTACATTCATCAAACCAACCACACCTAGTTCACGCGCCATGCGAACGGTCTGGTCACGCATCACATTTTGAATTTCCGGTGCCAGTGAATAGGGCGGTAACGAGCAGGCCGAATCACCCGAATGGACGCCCGCCTGTTCAATATGCTGCATAATGGCGCCAATTACCACCTGTTGACCGTCCGATACACAGTCGACATCAACTTCTATGGCATCATCTAAAAACCGGTCGAGCAATACAGGGGAATCGTTGCTGGCCTGCACCGCCTCACGCAAATAACGTTTTAATTCATCTTCGTTATAAACAATTTCCATGGCTCGACCGCCCAATACATAGGACGGACGCACCACCAGAGGATAGCCGACTTTTTCGGCCGCAAGCAAGCCTTCTTCGGTACTTTTAACAATGCGATTAGGGGGCTGCTTTAAATTTAACCGTTCAACCATTTGCTGAAAACGCTCACGGTCTTCAGCACGGTCAATAGCATCGGGCGACGTACCGATAATAGGCACGCCCGCCTCTTCTAAAGCACGCGCCAATTTCAACGGTGTTTGACCGCCATACTGCACAATTACACCGGTCGGCTTCTCAACACGCACAATTTCCAGCACATCTTCAAGGGTCACGGGTTCAAAAAACAAACGGTCGGAAATATCATAATCGGTTGATACAGTTTCAGGATTACAATTGACCATAATGGTTTCGTAACCGTCCTCACGCATGGCCAGCGCAGCATGTACACAACAGTAATCAAACTCGATTCCCTGCCCGATGCGATTTGGCCCGCCGCCTAGCACCATAATTTTTTTACGGTCTGAAGGCCGTGCCTCACATTCATCCTCATAGGTCGAATACATGTAAGCGGTACTGGTCGCAAACTCGGCGGCGCAGGTATCAACCCGTTTATAAACAGGGTGCACGCCCAGCTCCCAGCGCCGTTTACGTAACTGCTTTTGCGATACACCCAATAAACGTGCCAGGCGTAAATCAGGTAAGCCCTTACGTTTAAAACGGCGCATATTCTCGGCTGTCAATCCGCCAAAGCCAACCTGTTTGACTTCATGTTCAGTGAGCACGATATCTTGGATTTGTACCAAAAACCATGGATCAATTGCTGTATACTCAAATATTTGTTCAAGGCTCATGCCATGTCTAAACGCATCGGCAACATACCAGATACGATCAGGACCCGGTACTTTAAGCTCGAGGCGTAATTTGTCCAAGGCGTTGTCGGTTCCGATGGCAATTTTTTCATCAAAACCAGAAGCACCGACTTCCAGTCCGCGTAATGCTTTATGTATCGACTCCTGAAAGCTGCGACCAATGGCCATCACTTCACCCACCGATTTCATCTGGGTGGTTAAAATGGCTTCGGCTTGCGGAAATTTTTCAAAATTAAAGCGCGGAATTTTGGTGACGACATAATCAATTGAGGGTTCAAAACTGGCCGGAGTCTGTCCGCCCGTGATTTCATTTTGCAATTCGTCCAGAGTATAACCAACGGCCAATTTGGCTGCCACTTTGGCAATCGGGAAACCGGTCGCTTTGGACGCTAGCGCCGATGAACGCGACACGCGCGGATTCATTTCAATAATGACCATACGGCCATCTTTAGGATTAATGCCGAACTGCACGTTTGAACCACCCGTCTCAACCCCGATTTCACGCAGTACCGCCACCGAAGCATTACGCATTAACTGGTATTCTTTGTCGGTCAGGGTTTGCGCAGGCGCTACCGTGATTGAATCGCCGGTATGCACGCCCATCGGGTCGAAGTTTTCAATAGAACACACGATAATGCAATTGTCTTTTTTATCGCGTACGACTTCCATTTCGTACTCTTTCCAGCCGATAAGCGATTCATCAATCAGCAGTTGTTTGGTTGGCGATAAGTCAAAACCACGCTCGCAAATTTCAATAAATTCGTCCCGATTATACGCAATGCCGCCGCCCGAACCCCCCATGGTAAACGACGGCCGAATAATACAGGGAAAGCCCATACGCGTCTGAATTTCAAAGGCTTGCTCCATGTTTTCTGCAACGTCAGCCCGTGGACACTCAAGACCAATACGGCGCATGGCCTGGTCAAACAGTTTACGGTCTTCAGCCATTTCAATGGCCGCTTTACTCGCACCGATAAGCTCAATCTCGTATTTTGCCAAGATACCATGCTGGTCAAGGGCTAAAGCACAATTGAGCGCGGTTTGTCCGCCCATCGTGGGCAATAACGCCATTTTTTCATGCGGATATTCGGTGCGCTCTTTTTCAATAATCGCAGCTACCGTTTGCCAGGTTATGGGTTCGATATAAGTTGCATCGGCCATGCTGGGGTCAGTCATGATGGTTGCAGGATTGGAATTAACCAAAATCACCCGAAAGCCTTCCTCACGAAGTGCCTTACACGCCTGCGCGCCCGAATAATCAAACTCGCAGGCCTGACCGATGACGATAGGACCCGCCCCAATAATTAAAATACTGTTGATATCTGTACGTTTAGGCATCTTCACTTACTCCGCAGGCACCGCACACGTTAGGTCCTGCTTAATCAATAGGTTGGCAAGTTGAATAAAGCAATCTTAAACCGGTAATCCTTAGCCGCGAGCGTGTTGCATCAGTTCAATGAAATGATTGAACAATGGCGCACAATCATGTGGCCCAGGACTTGCCTCAGGGTGCCCCTGAAAACTGAATGCCGGTTTTTCAGTATGATGAATGCCCTGATTTGACCCATCAAACAATGAACGATGCGTTACCCGTAACGTCGCTGGCAAGGTGCTTTCATCGACTGCAAACCCATGATTCTGACTGCTAATCATAACCCGTTGTTGCTCAACATCTAACACCGGATGATTGGCGCCATGATGCCCAAATTTCATTTTTAAGGTTTTAGCACCGCACGCTAACGCCAATAACTGATGACCCAAACAAATACCAAAAATAGGCAAATGTGGTTCATTTAACAAGGTTGTAATCGCCTCAACAGCATAAGTACAAGGTTCCGGGTCGCCTGGCCCATTCGACAAAAACACGCCATCAGGTTTTAAGGCCCTGACCTGTTCAGCCGGTGTTTGGGCCGGTACGACCGTCACCCGACAGCCCCGGTCAACCAGCATACGCAAAATATTGGTTTTAACGCCAAAATCATACGCAACCACATGAAATTTCTCATCTTTTAATGCTGCAAACCCTTCCCCTAACTGCCATGAACCCTGAGTCCAGCTATATCCGGTCGGGTCGCAACATTCTTTGGCCAAATCCAGTCCTTTTAAGCCTTTAAACGCGCGCGCCTGACCTAAGGCATCTTCTGCGGTTGCATCGTCTCCGGTCATCAGGCAGCCGTTTTGAGCACCTTTTTCGCGTAATAATCGGGTCAATTTGCGGGTATCAATATCGGCCAATGCCACGACATTATGCTGTTTTAAATAATCACTTAATGAAGCAGTTGACCTAAAGTTACTAGCCAGCAACGGTAAATCACGAATAATCAAGCCATTGGCCCAGACTTTATGCAGGTTACCCGACTCGACGTCTTCAGCATTCGTGCCGGTATTGCCAATATGAGGATAGGTTAAGGTTACGATTTGCTCAGCATAACTGGGGTCGGTCAAAATTTCCTGATAACCGGTCATTGCAGTATTAAAAACGACTTCACCTACACGGCTGCCTTGCGCACCGATTGAGGTTCCGTGAAAAATGGTCCCGTCCGCAAGGGCTAAAATGGCAGAACGATGCAAAACTGACCTCCACAAATTCTGGTTATAAAAAAGCGAGAAGACCACCAAAAGTAAAAACCTGCATTACACTGGCTCTTGCTTGGGTCTGCTCGCTTGAAATTGAGCGTATTTTAACGTAATCACACGCTAAAAGCTATGCATTTTATGCGTAACGTTAGGTTTAATTCTTTAGGCGAGTAATTCTTACTTCTAGTTAAATCCTGTCTATGGTTCTTATTATCAGGTTTAGCAGCGATTTTTATATCGTTTGCCAGCTAAAACGTAGCAATTGACCCTATATAAAAAATAAACATAAAAAA